>NZ_LT607750.1:5035000-5407500 GCF_900090235.1 Micromonospora echinaurantiaca
GGGGCGACCCCGAGGTCACCGAGGGAGAGCGTCTGCACCGGCTTCTTCTTGGCGGCCATGATGCCCTTGAAGGACGGGTAGCGCGGCTCGTTGATGGTGTCCCAGACGGAGACCACGGCCGGGGTCGAGGCGGTGACCACCTCGTAGCCCTCCTCGGTCTGCCGCTCGACGGTGAGCGTGTCGCCGTCGACGGTGAGCTTGCGGGCGCCGGTCAGCGCCGCGACGCCCAGCCGCTCGGCGATCATGTGCGGCATCACCTGGACCCGGCCGTCGGTGGACTCGGCGCCGCAGATGACCAGGTCGGCGTTGAGGGTGCCCAGCGCGGCGGCGAGCACCTTCGAGGTCGCCACGGCGCAGGATCCGTGCAGCGCGTCGTCGACCACGTGCACGGCCTTGTCCGGCCCCATCGAGAGCGCCTTGCGGATCGACTCGGTCGCCCCGCCCGGACCCATGGTCAGGATGGTGACCTCGCCGCCGTGCGCCTCCTTGATCTTCAACGCCTCTTCGATGGCGTACTCGTCCATCTCGTTGATGACGTTGTTCGCCGAACCGCGGTCGACGGTGTTGTCGTCAGTACGCAGGTTGCGGTCCGCGCCCGAGTCGGGCACCTGCTTGACGAGTACGACGATGTTCATCGCGCTTCGACGACCCTCCTGTTTGGTGTAGCGATCGCTCGCCCGGTCTGGGGCGCAGCCTCGCGCGTCGGGTGACGCCGGTCAACCGCGGGCTGCTGTGCGGTTGCCCACGACGCCATGTTACCTGTCAGTAGCATCGCTCCCCCGGGCACTCAGAGTGACACAGCTCACCGGTCGTCCCGGAGCCGGGTAAGCTGGCAAATCGGGAGGTATCGGAACATGTCAGGACAGCGCGTGTCGGGGCGGACGGCTGCGACCAGGCTCGGCTGCCGGCGGGCGCTGCCCGAGTCGTACCGCTGCGGCTGCGGCCGGATCCGCGACCGCTGTGTGCGGGCGGCCGTCCGGGCGCTCTGGTCTTCGGCGCCGCCCTCCGCCGGCCCGCTCAGGCCGGCTCATCCAGCGCGTCCCTGATCCGGTCGATGACCGCCGCCTCGGCCGCCGCGACACCCCGGTGGGCCCGGGCCACCCGGTCCGCGGCGGCCAGCACCACCGAGCGGTAGACCGGCACGTCCTGCGGGGCCTTCTCGCGCAGGATCCCCATCGCCCGGCCCAGCGCCGGCAGCACCACCGACTCGACCTCCAAGGCCGAGTCCCGGGGTAGCTTCGGCAGCGGCCCGGTGGTCAGCGCCTCCTTCACCACGCCGCTGGCGCCCGACATCGCCCCGGAGGCGGCGAAGCTCTCCCGGAACAGCGCCAGCATGCCGGGATCGGCGTTCGAGACCAGGAAGACCGCGCCGAACGCGCCGGTCTTGAGGGTGAGAAGCTCCTCGGCCGTCAACCGCTGCTGCATGATCACGGAGTGTAGACGTACGGCGTGGTGGTGGTGACCGGGACGAGGCCGAGCCGCTCCAGGATCGGCCGGCTGTCCGGCGAGGCGTCCACCTGCAGCAGGGTCCGGCCGCGCTGGGCGGCCAGCCGGGCCCGGTAGGTGACCAGCGCCCGGTAGATGCCCCGCCCCCGCCACCCCGGCAGCGTCGAGCCGCCCCACAGAGTGGCGAAACCGGTGTCCGGCACGTACCGCACCCAGCCCGCGCAGACCACCGTGTCCGCCGCCTCCGCCACCACCACGGTGATCGACTGCGGGTCGGCGGCGATCTCCTTGGCCAGCCCGTCGGCCAGGTGGCCCCGGTCGGCCTGCCAGACCTCCTCCTCCATCGCCACGATCCGGTCCAGGTCCGCCCGGGCGGTCACCTCACGCAGACGTACGCCCTCGGGCAGCACCGGCAGCGCGGCGGCGAGCGGCGCGGCCGGGCCGATCACCACGGTCTCCAGCTCCTCCGGCACGAAGCCGGCCGCGCGCAGCCGGTCCGGGAGGTCCGCGGGCTCGTCGTGGCCGTGCAGCTTCCACTCCACCTGCTCGCCCCGGCGCCGGAAGAACTCCACCTGGCGGGCGATCAGCTCGTCCAGCGCCGCGCCGGTCAACCCGCCGAGGTCCCGGTAGGTGAGGAAACCGCCGTGGTCGAAGCCGAGGATCCGCACCAGAGGGCCGTCCCGCTCCACCGTCACCCCGGCCGGCAGCGGGTCCGGCACCGCGGCGCGCAGCTGGTTGTCGTACGCGTTCCGCAGGGTCGTCACATCAAGATCCGTCACCTTTCCAGGCTAGGCCGGGCCGCCAACGGATAATCGGAGTGTGTGGCAGTCGATCAGGCGGTGGTTCGACCCGCGGGAGTTGCGGTCCGTCGGCAGCACCCCGGACTACCGGTTCTCGCTGGCCAACGAGCGGACCTTCCTGGCCTGGCTGCGCACCGGGCTGGCGCTGGTGGCCGGTGGGCTGGCCGCCGCGCAGTTCCTGCCGCCGCTGCCGGTGGCGCACCTGCGCGAGCTGATCGCCGTGGCGCTGTTGCTGCTCGGCGGCGCCGTCGCCATCCACGCCGTCGACCACTGGGCGCGCACCGAGCGGGCCATCCGGCTCGGCGAGGAACTGCCCGCCTCCCGCTTCCCGGCGGTGCTCGCCCTGACCATCGGCCTCGGCGCGGTGCTGCTGGTGGCCGCGGTGCTCGCCCGGGCCTTCGGCGATTCGTGAGCGCCGACGACCGGGCGCCCGACCCATCGGAGCCGCCGACGCGGGCCGGCGCGGCGGGGCCGCCCGCCCGGCCGGTCGGAGCGCGTGACCCCGGGCTGCAACCCGAGCGGACCCGGCTGGCCTGGCGGCGGACCGCGCTGACGCTGACCGTGGTCCTGCTGCTGACCCTGCGGCTCGCGTTCCCCGCCGGCCTCGTCGGCGCGCTGCTGGCCGGGGCGGCGCTGCTCGGTTGGGGCGCGGCGGTCACCGTCTGCTGGCCCCGGGCCGCCGCCGCCGGACCGACCCGCACCGGCGGCCGGACGCTACCGCTGGTCGCCCTGGCCACCGCCGGATTCGCGCTGGTCGGCACCGCGCTGGTGCTACGCGGGCTGTGGTGACCGGCGCCCGTGCGCCATCATTGACGCATGGCCCGGCTGTACGTCCTCCTCTTCCTGGCGCAGATCGTCCTCGCCGTCTGCGCACTGATCAGCTGCCTGTCCGCCGAGGAGGGCGAGATCCGCGCCCTGCCCCGGATCGCCTGGGTGCTGATCATCCTGTTCTTCCCGCTGCTCGGCTCGATCGCCTGGTTCGTCGCCGGCCGGGACACCGCGGGCGCCCGCCCCCGGTCGGCCTGGCCGATGGGGAACGGCTTCGCCGAGCGGAAGCCGGCCCGGCCGGTCGCTCCCGACGACGATCCCGAGTTCCTGCGCTCGATCGAGGAACGCTCCCGGCGGCAGGATTCCGAGCTCTTCCGCCGCTGGGAGGAGGACCTGCGCCGGCGCGAGGAGGACCTGCGCCGCCGCGAGGGCGAGGAGGACCGCCCCCCGGCGTAGCCGACCCGCGCGGTCCTTGGCTGGTCACACCCGCCGCCGGAGCCCGCGTACCGCCAGCGGGGCGAAGATCGCGGCGAGGACGACCGCCCAGAGCAGCGACTGCACCACCGGCGCGGCCACCGGCCCGCCGACCAGCAGGCCGCGCAGCCCGTCGGCGAGGATGGTCACCGGGTTGACCTCGACCCAGGACTGCAGCCAGCCCGGCATGGTCTCGGTCGGCACGAACGCGTTGCTGGTGAAGGTGAGCGGGAAGATCACCATGAAGCCGAAGATCTGCACCTTCTCCGGCTCGTTGACCAGCACCCCGACCAGCACCGAGATCCAGGACGCGGCCAGCGAGAATGCCAGCAGCAGCGCGAACGCCCCGAGCAGGCCGAGCAGGCCGTTCTCCAGCCGGAAGCCGAGGATCATGCCGACGCCGACCAGCAGCGACACCGACCAGGCCTGCTTGACGGTGTCGGCGAGGATCCGCCCGGCCAGCGGCGCCCAGCGGGCGATCGGCAGCGCCCGCAGCCGGTCGAACACGCCTTTGGTGAGGTCAGTGTTCAGTCCGAAGCCGGTGGTCATGGTGGCGAAGAAGGCGTTCTGCACGATGATGCCGGGCAGCGCGAAGGTGAGGTACTCCCCCGGCGAGCCGGAGATCGCCCCGCCGAACACGTACGTGAAGAGCAGCACGAACATGACCGGCTGGATGCTCAGGTCGAGCAGTTCCATCGGGTTGTGCTTGATCTGCACCAGGCTGCGCCAGGCCAGGGTGAGGGTGTGCCGCAGCCCGGCGGTCGGGCCGAGCCGGCGCGCCGGGGTGAGCGGGGCGGTCACGGTGGCGGCGGTCATGCCACGCTCCCTTCCAGATCGGCCCCGGCGGGGGCGTCGGACTCGGCGCGGTGGCCGGTGAGCGAGAGGAAGACCTCGTCCAGGCTGGCGCCGCGCAACGACAGCTCGGCGACGGCGATCTCGGCCGCTTCGAGCCGGCTAACCACGGCGGGTAGCACACCCGGGTCGTTCACCGGCACGGTGACCGTGGTCTGGGCCACCTCGGGGGCCGCCCCGGCCACCTCGGCGGCGATGGCCACCACGGCGGGCAGGTCGTCGGAGTCGGCGGGGCGGACGGCCAGGGTCTGCCCGCCGGTCCTGGTCTTCAGCTCCTCCGGGGTGCCCTGGGCGATCACCCGGCCGTGGTCGACCACCGCGATCTCGCTGGCCAGTTGGTCGGCCTCCTCCAGGTACTGGGTGGTGAGCAGCACGGTCACCCCGTCGGAGACCAGGTTGCGGACGATGTCCCACAGCTCGTTGCGGCTGCGCGGGTCCAGCCCGGTGGTCGGCTCGTCGAGGAAGAGCACCAGCGGGCGGCCGACCAGGCTGGCGGCGAGGTCGAGCCGCCGGCGCATGCCCCCGGAGTAGGTCTTGGCCGCCCGGTCGGCGGCGTCGCTGAGCTGGAAGTCGGCCAGCAACTCGCGGGCGCGGGCCTTGGCGTCGGCCCGACCGAAGCCGAGCAGCCGGCCGATGAGCAGCAGGTTTTCGAAGCCGGTGAGCGTCTCGTCGACGGAGGCGTACTGCCCGGTCAGTCCGACCAGTTGGCGCACCCGGTGGGCGTCGCGCACCACGTCGAAGCCGCCCACCGTGGCGTGCCCCTCGTCGGCCCGCAGCAGGGTGCTGAGCACCCGCACCGCGGTGGTCTTGCCCGCCCCGTTCGGGCCGAGCAGGCCGAAGACCGTCCCGGTGGACACCGCCAGGTCGACTCCGGCGAGGGCGGTGGTGTCGCCGAAGCGGCGCACCAGACCCTCCGCGCGGATCGCGTGGTCCATCGCAACTCCTGTCGTGTCCGCTGGTCGCACCCCCGTGACCGGCGCTGACCTCCCACGGCGCTGACGTTACGGCGACAGGCGCTGACGGTCCGCTGATTTCCCGCTGGCAGAGCCCGTTCAGCTGCTGGTGAAAACGCGCCCGCCGCCGTCGCCGCGGTGGCGGCGACGGCGGCGGGCGGTGGATCAGGCCAGGTTCGACGAGCGGGGGTACGCGTCGGCCGGGTCGGTGAGCACGTTCACCAGGTACGGCACCCCGGCGTCGAAGGCCCGCTGCAGGGCCGGCCCGAGGTCGGCCGCCTTGGCCACCGTCTCGCCGGCGCCGCCGAGCGCCGCGACCACCTGGTCGTAGCGCAGCTCGGGCTGGAGGTCGGCGGCGACGTCGTAGCCGTACATGGCGCGCATCGGGTGCTTCTCCAGGCCCCAGATGCCGTTGTTGCCGACCACGATCACCACCGGCAGCTTCTGCCGGGCGAGGGACTCCACGTCCATCAGCGAGAAGCCGGCCGCGCCGTCGCCCATCAGCACGCAGATCTGCCGGTCCGGGTGGCTGACCCGGGCGCCCATCGCGTAGCCCATACCGGTGCCGAGGCAGCCGTACGGGCCGGGGTCGAGCCAGGTGCCGGGCTGCGCCGGCTCCAGGTAGCGGCCGGCGTACGAGACGAAGTCGCCACCGTCACCGATGGTGATGGCATCACGGGCGAGCACCTTGCGCAGCTCGCCGTAGACCCGGGCCGGGCGGATCGGGTCGGTCTCGGCGGCCATCTCCTCGGCGTCGCGGGCCTTCGCGGCGTCCTCGGCGGTGCGCAGCTCGGCGATCCAGCCGGCGTGGTCGGCCCGGTCGCCGGGGTGCTCGGCCAGCGCGCTGAGGATCAGCCGCAGGTCACCGGCGGGCGCGGCGGCCGGCTGCACGTGCCCGGCCCGCTGGCTCGGCGCGTCGACGATGTGCACCACCGTGGCGTCGCCGAAGTCGCCGAAGCCCAGCCGGAAGTCCAGCGGGGTGCCGATCACCACGACCACGTCGGCGCCCTTGAGGGCCACCCGGCGGGCCTTGGCGAAGGCGAGCGGGTGCTCCGGCGGCAGCGCGCCCCGGCCCATCCCGTTGGTGAAGACCGGCACCTGCAACGCCTCGGCCGCGGCGCGCAGCGCGTCGACCGCGTCGCCGGCGTAGACGTCGGAACCGGCGATGATCACCGGGCGGCTCGCCGCCGCGATCAGCTCGGCCGCCGTGCGCACCTCGTCCGGGTCGGCCTCGACGGGCGCGATGCCGGGCAGCGCCGGCAGTTCCGCGTCGGCGACCGAGAAGACCGCCTCCAGCGGGAAGTCCAGGAAGACCGGGCCGCGGTGCGGGGTGAGCGCGGTGGTCAGCGCCGCGGTCACCGCGCGCGGGATGTCGTCCGGACTGAACACCGTTCCGGCGTGCTTGGTGACCGGGGCGACCAGCGGCAGGTGGTCCATCTCCTGCAGGCTGCCGGAACCCCAGCGGAACTGCGGGGCCCGACCGCCGAGCACCAGCACCGGTGAGGCGTTGAAGTACGCGCTGGTCAGGCCCGAGATGCCGTTGGTGACGCCGGGGCCGGCGGTGAGCACGGCCAGACCGGGGCGGCGCTGGAGCTTGGCCACCGCCTCGGCGGCGAAGACGGCGGACTGCTCGTGCCGGACGTCGTAGATCGGGAAGTCGGTCTTGTGCGCGGCGTCGTAGAGCGGGAAGACGTGCCCGCCGGAGAGGGTGAACATCTCGCGCACCCCGTACGCGCGCAGCGCCGCGAGCGCCAGCTCGCCGCCGTGACCTTCGATCCGCTCCGTCATGCCGCTTCCCTTCGTCGCCCGGCCGGAGTCACACGCTACTGGCCGGTAGGCCGAATGTGAACCGCCGCCTGACGGCGGCGGTTCACCGGCGCAGGGGTCACCGGCCGGTGAAGTCCGGCTTGCGCTTCGCCACGAACGCGGCCATGCCCTCGCGCCGGTCGTCGGTGGCGAACAGCGCCGCGAAGAGCTGACTCTCCCAGGCCAGGCCGGAGTTGAGGTCCATGTCCAGGCCGCCGTCGACCGCGAGCTTCGCGGCGCGCAGCGCCTGCACCGGGCCGGTGAGGTACGGGCGGACCAGCTCGACAGCGGTGTCGTAGACCTCGGCGGCCGGGGCGACCCGGTCGGCCAGGCCGATCCGCAGCGCCTCCTGGGCGTCGACCATCCGGCCGGACATGATCAGATCCTTGGCCCGGGCCGGGCCGACCAGCCGGGCCAGCCGCTGGGTGCCGCCCGCGCCGGGGATGATGCCGAGCTTGATCTCCGGCTGGCCGAGCTTGGCGTCCTCGGCCACCACCCGCCAGTCGCAGGCCAGCGCCAGCTCGCAGCCGCCGCCGAGGGCGTAACCGGTAATCGCCGCGACGACCGGCTTGGGGATCCGGGCGATCGCGCCGAGCGCGCTGGACAGGTCGGCCGCCCGCGCCGCCATGTCCACGTAGGACATGTCGGCCATCTCCTTGATGTCCGCGCCGGCGGCGAAGACCTTCTCCCCGCCGTACACGATGACCGCGCGGACACCCGGGTCGGCGGTGGCCGCCGTCGCGGCGGCGCGCAACTCCTCCTGCACCTGGGTGTTCAACGCGTTCATCGGTGGCCGCTCCAGGCGGATGGTGCCGATCCCGTCCTTGGTCTCCAGCCGCACGAACTCGCTCACGCGCACCCTCACTTCCTCGTCGAAGTCGCGAGCCAACCTTACGGCGCGACCCGTCGGGGTAAGTAGTCTGGTATCAGCCCCGCTCAGGGAGTCCAGCGATGATCACGTACTACGACGACAGGTCGGTCCAGGTCACCTCCACCGCCGTACGGGTGGACGGCCGGACGTTTCCGCTCACCGAGATCAGCCTGGTGTGGCACCAGCGGGGCAGCCGGTCCTGGCGGGTGCTGGCCGGTCGGGGGGCGATCGGCGCGGCGCTGGCCGGGCCGCTGGTCGCGGCCGCGCTCGGCATCGCGCTGGCGCTCTGGCTGGACCGCTCGCCCACCGTCACGATCGCGATCGTCGGCGCCTCGGTGCTGGTCGGGCTCGCCGTCGGGCCGGTCGCCGACTTCCTCTTCGAGCACCTGGACCGCTCGTACGCCCGGGGCAGCCGGCAGCTGGAGCTCTGGGCGCGCTGGCGCGGCCACCCGGTACGACTGCTGCGGACCGGCGACGCGCTGCGCTTCGGCCAGATCTACCGCGCGGTGCAGCGGGCGGTGGAACGCAGCCAGCCGGCGGCGGCCCGCCGCGGTTAGCGCTCAGAACTCGATCGGACCGTCCGGCAGCACGCCCAGCCCGCGCAGCAGCCCGAACAGGTCCTGCTCGCCCCAGAACTGGACGATCACGCCACCGGCCAGCCGGTACATCTTGCAGGCGCTCTGCACCGCGGTCGCGCCGGTGGCGTCCCGCCGGTAGGTCTGCGCCAGCGAGACCACGACCCGGTCCCCGGCGGCGAAGAGTTCGACGATCTCCTGGTCGAGCACGGTCAGCCCGGGCGAGGCGACCGCCTGCTCGACGAAGCGCCGGCCCCGCACCGCGGTGCCGGAGCCGTAGATGGCCACGTCCTCGGCCACCACCGCGCGTACCTCGGCCAGATCCTTCGTCACGAAGGTCCGCAGGTAGCGGCGGACCGCCTCGATGTTGCGCTCCTACTCGGTCCCGATGTTGCGCTCCTGCTCGGCCACGAGCCGGACGCTATCCGACCGGCGGCCGCCGCACCGCCCCGGTCCGCCACCGTTGGGCGGGCCACTCCCGCGCGCACTGTGGGGCTGATGTCGTGGACGACTCAGCGCCACACCCGCGCCCTCGGGTCCCGGTGGTCGTTCGACGGGCCGGTTGGTCGTTCGACGGCCCGTGGGCGACGCGCCGGGTTGCCGGGAAGTGCTTAAGCTTAGTGATGACCCTCTATTACCGGGACGACGCGGTGCAGGTGACCTCCGAGTCGATCCGGGCGGGCGGCCATACCGTGGCGATCGCCGACCTGACGTACGTCTGGCATGACCGCGGGCGGACCACGGCGGCGGTCCGGGGGCGGGTGCTCGGCCGGGGCGTGCTGGTCCTGCTGTTGTCGCTGCCGCCGCTGCTCGCGGTGGTCTGCGTGCTCTCGCTGGCCTGGTCGGCGCAGGACCGGGGCGAGTGGCGGCTGGCGCTGGTCATCCTGGCCGCGTGCACGGTCGGCGCGCTGGCCCTGACCCCGTTCCTGGAGGTACCGCTCGGCTGGCTGGACCGCTCCTACGAGCGCGGCAACCGGGTGCACGAGCTCTGGGTGCAGCACCACGGGCGGGAGGAGCTGCTGCTGCGTACGCCGGACGCGCTGCGGTTCGGCCAGATCTACCGCGCCGTGCAGCGGGCCGTCGAGCAGCACGGGCCGGTCGGCTGACGCCGCCGGGCGGTTGTCGCGGCGACGCCGCACACTTGGTGCCATGGCGATTCCCCTCCCCCGGCCCGCCGCGGTCGTCGGTCTCACCCGCTCCGCCCTCGACCAGGCCCTCGGTTCGGCCGCGTCGTTCGCCGCCGTGCCGGTCCGCGCGTTCGCGGTGCTCGACGGGGTGGAGGCCCTGCTGGCGCGGATCAACGGCGTGGTGGACCGGATCGAGCAGACGCTGGACCGCACCGACCGGGTGCTCACCGACGCCGAGGCCGCGGTCCGCGAGGTCGCCGTGATCAGTGCCGCCGCGACCGCCGCGATCGACAACGCGACCGAGGTGGCCGCCGCGGCCACGGTGGTGGTCAACGAGGCCGACAAGGTGGCCCGGACGGCCGCCACGGTGGTCGCCGAGGCCGACTCGGCGGCCGGCCGGGTGACGGCCACGGTGGGCACCGCGGCGGAGGCGGCGGCCACCGCCGCGGAGCTGCTGGCCGCGTACGAGCCGGCGCTGCGCCGGGCCGCGCCGATGGCGAACCGCTTCGTCGAGCAGCTCAGCCACGAGGAGGTGACCGCCGCGATCCGGCTCGTCGACGAGCTGCCGAAACTCAAGCAGCACCTGACCTCGGACATCCTGCCCATCCTGGCCACCCTGGACCGGGTCGGCCCGGACCTGCACGACCTGCTCGACGTGACCCGCGACCTGAAGCTCGCCGTGGCCGGCATCCCCGGGCTGAACATGCTCCGCCGGCGGGGCGAGAAGCTCACCGACGACGCCGAGGGGTGACCGGCCCGGCGGCGGTCAGCAGTCGCAGGTGGTGGTGGCCCGGGGCGCGGTCAGGTCGTCGACCGGGCGGCGGGTCAGCCCCGTCCCGGTGACCACCGGCAACCCCTCGCGCACCCAGTACTCGTACCCGCCGATCAGTTCCTTGACGGCGAAGCCGAGCCGGGCGAACTCCAGCGCGGCCCGGGTGGCGCCGTTGCAGCCCGGGCCCCAGCAGTAGGTGACCACCCGGGACCCGGCCGGCACCAGGCCGGTGGCCCGCCCGGCGATCTCGGCGGTCGGCAGGTGCACCGCGCCGGGCAGGTGCCCCTGGGCCCAGGCGGCGGCGCCCCGGGAGTCGACCACCACCAGACCTGGCGTCCGGGCGGTCAGGTCGGCGTGCACGTCGCTGACGTCGGTTTCGAAGGTCAGCCGGGCGAGGAAGTGGGCGGCGGCGACCGTCGGCTCGGCGGCCGGTACGGCGAAGGTCTGTGTCATGCCCACGATCCTCCGGTGGTCTGGCCGGCCGGGCGAGTGGCGGGAACGACGACGAGCGCTAACATCTCGCCATGTCCCTGCGCGCCCCGGCCGACCGTAGCGTCGCCGTGCTGGCGTACCCGGGGATGTCGGTCTTCGAGACCGGCATCGTCACCGAGGTGTTCGGGCTGCCCCGGCCCGAGTTCGACGTGGACTGGTACCAGCTGACCGTCTGCGCCGAGCGCCCCGGCCCGGTGCCGGTCGTCGGCGGGGCCAGCCTGCACACCCCGTACGGGCTGGACGTGCTGGCCGGTGCCGCGACGGTGATCGTGCCCGGGGTGCCGGACGTCACCGTCGACCCGTCACCGGAACTGGTCGCCGCGCTGCGCCGGGCGCACCGGGCCGGCGCCCGGATCATGTCCATCTGCTCCGGCGCGTTCGCGCTGGCCGGTGCCGGGCTGCTGGACGGCCGGCGGGCCACCACCCACTGGCGGTACGCGGACCTGCTGGCCCGCCGGTATCCACGGGTCGAGGTGGACCCGGGCGTGCTCTACCTCGACGACGGTGACCTGCTCACCAGCGCCGGCAGCGCGGCCGGCCTGGACCTCTGCGTGCACCTGGTCCGCCGGGACCACGGTGCGGCCATCGCCAACGCGGTCGCCCGCCGGCTGGTGATCCCGCCGCACCGCGACGGCGGTCAGGCCCAGTTCATCGAGGCGCCGGTGACCGTCGACCCGGACGACGACCGGATCGCCGCAAGCATCGCCTGGGCGCTGGCGCACCTGGCGGAGCCGGTCACCGTCGACCGGCTGGCCCGGCAGGCGCACATGTCGCCGCGCACCTACCTGCGGCACTTCGCCCGGGCCACCGGCACCAGCCCGATCCGCTGGCTGGTCGACCAGCGGGTCCGGGCCAGCCTGCCGTTGCTGGAGGGCACCGACGCGCCGGTCGAGGAGATCGCCGCGGCCGTCGGGTTCGACAGCCCGGTCACCTACCGCCACCACTTCGGCCGGGCCATGCACACGTCGCCGTCGGCGTACCGCCGCGCCTTCCGCAGCGGCACGGCCGGCCACGCGGCCGGCCCGGCGGACGGACGTCCGGCGACAGTGGACGGGCGGACCGACCCGGCAGCCGACCGGACCGGCCTGGCCGGGCTGCGCACCGGGTAGCGCCGGTCAGCCCGGGACGTACAGCTCGTCGATCTCGGCCCGGCGGGGCAGCGCCACCGAGGCGCCGAGCCGCCGGGCGCACGCCGCGCCGGCGGCGGCCGCCCAGCGCACCGCGTCGACCAGGTCCCGACCCTCGCCCCAGGCGACCGCGAGGGCGGCGGTGAACGCGTCGCCGGCGCCGGTGGAGTCGACCACGTCGACCTTCACCGCCGGCACGTGCACGTCGGTGCCGTCCCGGTCGCCGTACCAGGCACCCTCGGCGCCGAGGGTGAGCACCGCCCGGGGCACCAGGTCGAGCAGGGCGCGCGGCTCGTCCCGGCCCCGGCCGGTGAGCGCCCGCGCCTCGTTCTCGTTGACCACCAGCAGGTCCACCGCGGCCAGCAGCTCGGCGGGCACCGGCCGGGCCGGCGCCGCGTTGAGCACCACCCGGGTGCCGGCCGCGCGGGCGGCCAGCGCCGCGGCGGTCACCGTCTCCACCGGCACCTCCAGCTGGGCGACCAGCACGTCCGCGTCCCGTACGGCGGCCAGTTCGGCCTCGGTGAGCCCGGTGAACGCGCCGTTCGCGCCGGGAGTGACCAGGATGGCGTTCTCCCCGTCGGCGTTCACCATCACCAGGGCGACACCGGAGGCCCCGTACACCACCCGCAGCTGCCCGGTGTCCACGCCGGCCGCGGTGATCCGGGCCCGCAGGGTGACCCCGAACGAGTCGGAGCCGATCGCGCCGAGGAAGGCGCAGGCGGCGCCGGCCCGGGCGGCGGCGACCGCCTGGTTGGCGCCCTTGCCGCCGGGCACCGTCACGAAGTCCGTGCCGAGCAGGGTCTCGCCCGGCCGGGGCAGGGCGGGAGCGGTGGCCACCAGGTCCATGTTGGCGCTGCCGACCACGACCACCCGGGTCTGCCGCACGCTGGCCTCCTTACCGCGGCCCTCAGGCCGCGCGAGCCGTGTACCGGTCGCCGGAGCGCTGGACCACCAGCGGCAGGCCGAAGGCCTTGGAGAGGTTGTCCCCGGTGAGCGTCTCGCCGAGCAGCCCCTGCGCCACCACACCACCCTCACGCAGCAGCAGCGCGTGGGTGAAGCCGGGCGGGATCTCCTCCACGTGGTGGGTGACCAGCACCATCGCCGGGGCGTCCGGGTCCTGCGCCAGCTCGGCGAGCCGGGCCACCAGGTCCTCCCGGCCGCCCAGGTCGAGCCCGGCCGCGGGCTCGTCGAGCAGCAGCAGCTCCGGGTCGGTCATCAGGGCGCGGGCGATCTGCACCCGCTTGCGCTCCCCCTCCGACAGGGTGCCGTAGCTGCGCTCCGCGAGGCCGCCGACGCCGAGCTGGCCGAGCAGCGCGCGGGCGCGGGCCTCGTCGGTGGGGTCGTAGCTCTCCCGCCAGCGGCCGACCACCGACCAGGCGGCGGTCACCACCACGTCGGTGACCCGCTCGTCGGCGGGCACCCGCTCGGCGAGCGCGGCGGTGGAGAGCCCGATCCGGGTACGCAGCTCGGTCAGGTCGGTACGGCCGATCCGCTCGCCGAGCACGTGTGCGACGCCGGTGGTCGGGTGCAGCCGGCCGGCCGCGATGTTGAGCAGGGTGGTCTTGCCGGCGCCGTTCGGGCCGAGCACGACCCAGCGCTCGTCCAGCTCGACCCGCCAGGTGAGGTCGTGCAGCAGGGCGGTGCCGGACCGGCGTACGCCGACGCCGTCGAGGCTGACCACCAGATCCGCGTCCACGGGCGGGGGTGCGGGTGCGGCGCCGCCGGCGCCGGGGATCAGGTCACCAGTCACCCGACCATCCAACCACGCAGCGCCGCGGTGCCCCCCATGGGCGGCGGGCCGGCCGTATGGTGGGGCGCCGTGTCGTTGGTCACCCCACCCGGAGGACGGTTCATGCCCGGTCGGAGCAGGGAGCCGCGCGGATGAGCGCGGTCATCGAGATCGAGGGTCTGCGCAAGACCTTCCACAGTCTGCGGCACGGCCGCCGGGTCGCGGTCGACGGCTTCGACCTGCTCGTGGAACCCGGTCAGATCCACGGCTTCCTCGGCCCGAACGGCTCCGGCAAGACCACCACGTTGCGCGCCCTGCTCGGCCTGGTCCGCGCCGACGCGGGGCGGATGACGGTGCTCGGCGCGCGGTCGCCGGAGCAGCTGCCCCAGGTGTCCGGGCGGGTCGGGGCGATCGTGGAGAGCCCGCAGTTCTTCGGCAACTTCACCGCCCACCGCACGCTGCGGCTGCTCGCCCGGGCCGGCGGCGTTCCGGTCTCCCGGGTCGACGAGGTGTTGACCCAGGTCGGCCTGTACGACCGCGGCCACGAGCGGGTCAAGGGCTACTCGCTCGGCATGAAGCAGCGCCTCGCCGTCGCCTCCGCCCTGCTCAAGGACCCGGAGCTGCTGATCCTCGACGAGCCGGCGAACGGGCTGGACCCGGCCGGCATCCGGGAGATGCGGGACCTGATGCGGTCGCTGGCCGCGGCCGGGGTGACCGTGCTGGTGTCCAGCCACATCCTGGCCGAGATCCAGCTGATCTGCGACCACGTCACGATCATCTCCCGGGGCCGACGGGTGGCGGCCGGCCGGGTGGACGAGGTGCTGGCCGGCTTCGACCGGCACGAGTTCCTGGTCCGGGTGGCCGAGCCGGCGCGGGCGGTCGAGTTGCTCGGCGCCGCCGGGCTGGCCGCCACCGCGCACGACGACCACCTGACCGTGGCCGAGGTGACCGACCCGACCGTCGTCAGCCGCACCCTCGGTGAGCAGGGCATCTGGGTGAGCGAGCTGACCCCGCTGCGGCCGGACCTGGAGAGCGTCTTCCTGGAGCTGACCGGCACGGCCGGGCATCCGGGGGTACCCCGGCAGGTCGACGACTCGGTGCTGCCCGACCGCCCGACGCCGGACGCGACGATCGACCTCGACGCGGGGGTCGGCGAGACCAGAGGAGTGGACGCGTGAACCTGGTCCGTGCCGAACTGGAGCGGCTGAGCGCCCGGCGCTTCGTCCAGCTCATGGTCGTCCTGCTGGTGCTGGCCTTCGGGATCACCGCGGCGACCACCCTGGCCGGCTCGCACCGGCCCACCGCCACCGAACTGGCCGAGGCGCAGCGGCAGGCGGCCGAGGAGCGGCGCAACCTGGAGGTCATCCACGAGCAGTGCCTCGCCCGCGAGCGCGGTGTGCTGCCGCCGGAGCAGGCCGACCAGTACTACCCGCCCAACTGCAGCGAGGTGGACCCGGCGCTGCGGGAGCGGCTGCCGGTGGCCGCCGACTACCTGGTCGGGGTGTTCACCTTCGCCACGGAGGCCCGGCCGCTGCTCTACTTCCTGATCGCCTTCCTGGTCCTCTTCGGCTTCCTGGTCGGCGCCTCCTACATCGGCGCCGACCTGAACTCCGGCGGCGTGGTCAACCTGCTGCTGTGGCGGCCACGCCGGATGACGGTGCTCAGCGCCAAGCTGGGCACGCTGCTGGGCGGGGTGCTGGCGCTGTCGCTGGTCGCCTCGGTGGTGTACCTGGGCGCCTTCTGGTTCATCGGGCAGGCAGCCGGGCAGCCGGGCCACCTCGACGAGGAGTTCTGGCGATCGCTGGGGACGCTCTGGGGTCGCGGGCTGGTGCTGGTGCTGCTGGCCACGGCGCTCGGCTTCGCCATCGCCACGCTGGGCCGGCACACCTCGGCGGCGCTCGGCGCGGTCGCCGCGTACCTGGTGGTGTGGGAGCTCGGCGCCCGGCTGGTGTTCGAGATCCTGGAGGTGGCCCGGCCCGATCAGCTGATGCTCTCCAGCCACCTGGCCGCCTGGCTGACCGGGCGGGCGGAGTTCTGGGACAACCAGGCCTGCGCAGGTGTCTTCGACGGCAGCTGCGACGGCTTCTACGCGCTGACCTGGGCGCCGGCGCTGGTCGTACTGGTCACGCTGACCGCCGCGCTCACCGCGGCGGCCTTCGCCCTGTTCCGCCGGCGGGATCTGATCTGAGCTGGCCGGGCACCCGGTCGGGGTGCGGCAAGACCTTGCAGCACCCCGACCGATGGTGAAGAATTCCTTCACATGACGGACGGCGCGGGCGACCACGCACGCCCCGCCGAGGCGGGCGCGGCGTCCCGCGCCGCCGCGACGGCATCACCCGGAGCGGGGGCGGGCCGGCGCGCCGGGTCAACCGACGGTGGAACCGAAGACCTCGTCACGGACGGCGTCCAGCGCGGTCCGCAGCGCGCCGTTGAGGATCGGCTCCTCGGTCAGCCCGGTCGGCACCACCCGGGGCCGGACCAGGGTGATCGCCGCCACCTCGTGCTGCACCCGCTCGGCCAGTGCCGCGCCGCCCGCCTGGCCGACCTCGCCGGCGAGCACCACCAGCGGCGGGTCCAGCACCACGCAGGTGCTGGCCACGCCGAGCGCCAGCCGCCGGGCCAGCTCGTCGAGCATCGGGCCGCCCGCCGTGCCGTCCGCGATCGCCGCGCGCACCGCCGCGGTGGCGCTGTCGCCGGGGTAGCCGTGCTCGCGGGCCAACGCGCGCACCGCGTCCCCACCGACCAACTGCTGGAAGGCCGGCTTGGCCCGGCGGGACACGTCACGCGGGATGGGCGCGCCGGGCACCGGCAGGTAGCCGATCTCGCCCGCGGCGCCGCTGCTGCCGTGGTGCAGCCGCCCGCCGAGCATGATCGCCAGACCGACGCCCGCGCCGACCCAGACCAGCACGAAGTCGGTCACCCCGCGGGCGGCGCCGGACTGCGCCTCGGCCACCGCGGCCAGGTTGACGTCGTTCTCGAAGACCACCGGGGTGTGCAGGTCGTCTCGGAGCGCGCCGAGCAGGCCGCTGTGCCAGCGCGGCAGGTTGAAGGCGAAGGTGATGTCGCCGGTGGCCGGGTCGACCAGACCGGGGGTGCCGAGCACGATCCGCCGGACGCTCGACAGCTGGGCCTGCGCGCTGCTGGCCGCCTGGACCACCGCGTTGTGCACCACGCCGACCGGGTCATCGGTGTCCCGGGTGGACTGCTCGACCCGGCCGATCACCGCGCCGGTGATGTCCGCGCAGGCGGCGACCACCCGGTCCGGGCCGACGTCCACCCCGACCACGTGCGCGCTGCCCGGCCGCACCGCGTAGAGCTGGGCGTTCGGTCCCCGCCCGCCGGCCTGCTCGCCGACCCGGGTGACCAGCCCGCGCTCCTCCAGCCGCTCGACCAGCTGGGAGGCGGTGACCTTGGACAACCCGGTCAGCTCGCCGAGCCGCGCCCGGGTCAGCGGCCCCTGCTCGAGCAGCAGTTCCAGCGCGGCGCGGTCGTTGAGCGCCCGCAGCAGGCGGGGGGTGCCGGGCAACCGGGTCGCACTCATGCCACGTCCTTCTGCTTCTATAAACTTTGCTAACTGTAAACCGACCGGTGAGCGGGTAGCCGTAGCGTATCGGCCACCGGGCACCGGAGAACTCGGACGACCCGGCACCGAATCACCGCCGGGACGGCCGCCTCCGTCACGACGTCCGTGCCGTCCGGGCACCGGAAGGGGAGATCACGTGGGGCTCGATCCAGGACTGCGCCGGCTCGCGCTCGGCACGCTGCTGGCCGCGTACCCGGGCCCGGTGCCACCGGACTGGGCGGTGGACCTGGTCGCCGAGGGGCTCGCCGGGCACACCCTGTTCGGCACGAACGTGCACAACCCGGCCCAGGTGGCGGCCAGCACCGCCGCGCTGCGGGCCGGCCGCGCCGACGTGCTGATCGCCATCGACGAGGAGGGCGGCGACGTCACCCGGCTCGCCCACGCCACCGGCAGCCCCTATCCCGGCAACGCGGCGCTCGGCGCGGTCGGCGACGTGGCGCTGACCCGACGCGTCTACGAGGCCATCGGGGCCGAGCTGGCCGCGCTCGGTATCACTGTCAACCTCGCGCCCACCGTCGACGTCAACACCGCCGACGAGAACCCGGTGATCGGCACCCGCTCGTTCGGCGCCGATCCGATCCGGGTCGCCGCACACTCCGCCGCCGCGGTGGCCGGGCTCCAGGCCGCCGGCGTCGCCGCCTGCGCCAAGCACTTTCCCGGGCACGGCGCCACGATCGCCGACTCGCACCACGAACTGCCCACCGTGGACGTACCGGTCGAGGTGCTGCGGGAGCGCGACCTGCCCCCGTTCGCCGCGGTGGTCGCCGCCGGTACCCAGGCGGTGATGACCGCGCACATCCGGGTACCCGCGCTGACCGGCGACGGCCCGGCCACCTTCAGCCGGGCCGTCCTGGTGGACCTGCTGCGCGGGGAGTACGGCTTCACCGGCACCGTGATCACCGACGCGCTGGAGATGAAGGGCGCCGCGATCGCCGCGGGCGGGGTGGGGCCGGCCGCCGTCCGGGCCCTCGCCGCCGGCGCCGACCTGCTCTGTATCGGCGCCCAGGTCGACGCCGAGCTGGTCGAGCGGGTGGTCGCCGAGATCGTCGCGGCGCTGGCCGACGGCCGGCTGGACCGCTCCCGGGTGGAGGAGGCCGCCGGTCGGGCCGCCGCGCTGGCCGCCTGGACCGGGGCCGCCGGCGGGATCTCCGCCGCCGCCACCGACCTGGGGTACGCGGCCGCGCGCCGCGCCGTCCGGGTGGAGGGCACCCTCACCGACCTGGACCGGCCGCTGGTGGTCCAGTTGCACGCCGCCGCCACCATCGCCGAGGGCCGGGTGCCCTGGGGACTCGGCCCGCACCTGGCCGAGGCCGAGGAGATCCGGGTGGTCGCCGCGGAGACCGAACCGGCCACCCTGCGCGGGCTCGCCGGGTCCCGGCCGATCGTGCTGGTCGGCCGGCACCTGCACCGGCTGCCCGGCGGTCCCGAGCTGGTCACCGCGCTGGCCGCCGAGCATCCGGTGACCGTGGTCGAGATGGGGTGGCCGGCGAGCTGGCGGCCGGCCGGCGTCCGGGCGTTCGTCACCACCTACGGCGCCAGCCACGCCAACGGCCGGGCCGCCGCCGAGGCCCTCGGGCTGACCGCCTGACGCCGGGCCAGCGGACCGCACCGCCGGGCGGGTCAGGCGGATCGCCTCGCCGGGCGGACGGCCGGGCGGACCGCCCCCGCCCGCCCGCGGACCAGGCGAGCAGCCCCGCCGGGTGGGCGGACCAGGCGGGCAGGCCGGGCAGCCCTGGGACCGGGCGGAGCCAGGCCGGGCATTGACCGGGCCGGCGCGGGGTATGCGGATGGGATGACCGCCTCCGACCCCTGGCGCCGGGCACTGGCCGACCTCGTGTCCCGGTCGCACCGGCTGCCGCCGGACGAGCTGGCGGTGGCGGTCGGCGTCGTACTGCGACCACTGGGCGCCACGGCCACCGTCTACCTGGTCGACGCCGAGCAGTGCGACCTGCGTCCGCTGCCCGAGCCGGGCCGGCCGGCGCCGGACGCGCTGCCGATCGACACCAGCCTGGCCGGCCGCGCCTTCACCCACGTCGAGCCGCTCATCGGGCACGGGCCGCCGCCCCGGCTCTGGGTGCCGATCGTGAACGGCACCGACCGGCTGGGACTGCTGGAGGTCTTCCCGGCGGCCGCCGTCGACCCGTCCGACTCGTCGCTCCAGGACGGCTGCCGGCTGATCGCCGGCCTGATCGGGCACCTGGTGACGAGCAAGATCGCGTACGGCGACGTGCTGCACCGGGCCCGGCGCAGCCGGCCGATGGCGGTCTCCGCCGAACTGCTCTGGCAACTGCTGCCACCGCTGACCTTCGCCGCCCCGAACACCGCGATCAGCGCCCTGCTCGAACCCTGCTACGAGGTCGGCGGGGACGCGTTCGACTACGCCCTGGACGCCGGGGTCCTCTCCCTGGCGATCCTGGACGGGGTGGGTCGCGGCCTGCCGGCGGTGCTCACCACCTCGGTCGCGCTCTCCGCGCTGCGCGCGGCGCGGCGGGCCGGCAGCGATCTGCCCGGGCTGGCCCGCTCGGTGGACACCGCCATCACGAGCCAGTGGCGCGACGCCCGCTTCGTCACCGGGGTGCTGGCCGAGTTCGACACCCGCACCGGCGTGCTCCGGTACGTCGTCGCCGGGCACCCGCCGCCGCTGCTGCTGCGGGGCGGGCGGGCGGTGCGGGAGATGACCGGCGGCCGGCGCCTCCCGCTCGGCCTGGCCGACCAGGCCGTGCCGGCGCAGACCCGGCTGGAGCGGGGCGACCGGTTGCTGCTGCACACCGACGGGGTCACCGAGGCGCGCAGTACGAGCGGCGAACTGTTCGGCCTGCCCAGGCTGACCGATCTCGCCGAGCGCCAGATCAGCTCCGGCCTGCCGGCGGCCGAGATCCTGCGTCGGCTGAGCCACGCGGTCACCGAGCACCTGGGCGGGACGGACCGCGACGACGCCACGCTGCTGCTGGTCGAGTGGTCGGCCGAGGCGTCCGCGAACGCCGAACCCTGACCGTCAGTCCGGCGCGGGCAAGCCGTGGTCGGCGTGGTCCTCGGCGCCCCCGTCGGTCAACCCGAGCAGGGCATCGACCGAGGTGATCCGCAGCACCCGGGCCACCACCGGCTGCGGCCGGGCCGCCCGGAGCGTCACGGCGCGCTCCCGGGCCACCACCGCGCCGTGGACCAGCACCCGAACCCCGCTGGAGTCGAGGAACGCGACGCCGGCCAGATCGACGAGGACTTCGTCGACATCGGCGGAACGCACCGCGTCCAGCAGTTCCCTCTCGAGGGCGTCGGCGGTGGACATGTCGATCTCACCGGCCGGCCGCAGCACCACCTGCCGCCGCTCCGCGTCCTGCGCCCGCACGTCGTCCACCGCCTCACCAGGGAGCCCGGCGCCCGTGCCGGTGCCGGTGCCAGCCGACCATACCCAGCCCGGGGTCGCGTGGCCATTCGTCGACGCAGTCTTGAACGTGTTCAACTCATCGCCTACGCTGAGCCAAATCGATTTGAACGCGTTCAAGAGAGGTTCAGGATGGACACGAAGGTCTGGATGTACCTGGTCTACCTGGCGATCAGCATCGGGCTCACCATCTGGGTGGCCCGGGCGCTCTCCCGCAACGGGCTGGTCTTCCTCGAGGAGGTGTTCGCCGACGAACGCCTCGCCAAGGCGGTGAACAGCCTGTTGGTGGTCGGTTTCTACCTGCTCAACCTCGGCTACGTCACGGTCGCCATGCGGCACCCCGACCCGGTGCGTACGACCAGTGGGGCGATGGAGGAGCTGTCGCTCAAGGTCGGCCTGGTGCTGCTGGTGCTCGGCGCGCTGCACTTCTTCAACGTCTTCGCGCTCAACCGCTACCGCCGGGGCCGGCTGCGCCAGTTCGCCACCCACCCGCCGCTCGCCCCGGTCGGCCAGCTGCCGATGACGCCCGCACCGCACGCCGGCCACCCGGTCGGCCCGCAGCCGCACGCCAGCCCGTACGCCGGCGGCCCCCGCCCCCAGCCCGGTCCGGCGGGCGGCGGCCAGCCCGGCGCCGGCCCGACCGCTGCCCCGCCGGCCCGATGACCGTCCCGCCCGCCGGCGCGGCGGGTCTCCCGGATGCCACCACGCACTCCGGTGGTGGCATCCAGGGGTTCACCGTCCTGTTCGACGCGCACTGCCCGCTGTGCCGGGCCGCACGCGGCTGGCTGGCGTCCCGGCCGCAGCTCGTACCGCTGGACTTCGTGCCGGCCGGCTCGGCGGAGGCCCGGCGGCGGTTCCCCGGCCTGGACCACGCCGCGACGCTGCGCGACCTCACCGTCATCGCGGACACCGGCGCGGTGTACGCGGGCGACGGCGCATGGTTCGCCTGCCTGTGGGCGCTGGCCGAGCACCGGTCGACGGCCGAACGGCTGGCCCGCCCGCACCTGCTCCCGCTGGCCCGGCGGGTGGTGGCGGTCGCCTCGGCGGTACGCGAGCGGGTCCGCGAGCCGTGGCCGGAGCCGACGCCCGACCCGCCGGGTTACGGTGGCCCCGATGACCGAGCAGACTGCGCCGACGACCGCTGCGGGTGAGCCGGCGACCGCCCGCGGCGAGCAGACGCGGCAGCTCATCCTGGACACCGCGATGCGGCTGTTCCGCGAGCGCGGGTACGCCCAGACCACCATGCGCGCGATCGCCCAGGAGGCCGGGGTGGCGGTGGGCAACGCCTACTACTACTTCGGCTCCAAGGACCACCTGATCCAGGAGTTCTACGCCCGCGCGCAGGTCGAGCACCGGGCGGCGGCCCAGCCGGTGCTCGACCGCGAGTCCGACTTCGCCGCCCGGCTCGCCGGGGTGCTGCACGCCGGCATCGACGTGCTCACCCCCTCGCACGACTTCGCCGCCAGCTTCTTCAAGACGGCCGCGGAACCGACCTCCCCGCTGAGCCCGTTCTCGGCGGAGTCCTCGGCGCCGCGCCAGGCGGCGGTCGCGCTCTTCGCCGAGGTGCTGGACGGCTCCACCGCCAAGGTGGACGCCGACCTGCGCCCCCAACTGCCGGAGCTGCTCTGGCTGGCGTACATGGGGGTGATCCTCTACTGGGTCTACGACCGGTCACCGGGGCAGGCCCGGACCCGGCAGCTCATCGACGGGGCCGTGCCGCTCATCGACCGGCTGGTGGCGCTGTCCCGGCTGCGGGTGCTCCGCCCGGTCACCCGCCAGGTCCTCGACCTGATTCGTACGCTGCGTCACTGAGCGGCCGGACCGGCCCCGTCGACTCCGCTCCAGGTCAAGTCCGCTATTCGACACTCCGAGTCGAGCACTGGCGTCTTGCCGTCGCGCATGTCGATACGTAGCGTAATCAGCGTCGCCCGACCCACGGGGACCTGGGGGGAGGCTGCGGACCGTGGATCCGGCCCGGGATCCACGGTCCGCGTCCTGCGCCGGCCGCCGGTCGGGACCGCTCCGCCCTCGGTCGTGGCCCGCTTCGCGGGTCAGCTCGGGTAGACCCCGAACGACCGCCATCCCCGGTCCGGGAAGCCGGCGGCCTCCGCCACCCGGGCCGAGGCGGCGTTGCGGAGATCGTGCAGATAGGTCGGTACGGCGCCCTCGTCGAGCACCCGGCGGGCCGCCTGGGCGACCAGGCGCCGGGCCAGGCCGCGGCTCCGGGCGGCGGGCACCGTCCCCACCGCCAACTCGTGGCCGTACGCGTCGTGCCGCTTGATCCCCACCCCGGCGAGGTAGTGGCCACGGTCGTCGCGGACCACCAGCACCGCCCGGTCGAACAGCCGCAGCCAGGCCGGCAGCCCCGGATCCTCCGGGGAGATCCACTCCCCCACGTCGGGCAGCGGGGCCGGCGCCGAACTCCACCGGAAGACGTCGTCGTGCAGCGCCCAGCCCCGGTGGCCGACCGCCGCGGGCAACTCCGGCAGCAGGCGCTTCGGCCGCCGGGCCAGCTCCCGGACCGCCGCGACCCGGTCCGGTGGCACCGACAGCACGGTGCTCGCGCCGGCCCGGACCGCGATCGCCGGGCGGAGTCGGCCGTCCCAGGCGGGGCGGGCCCGGCGGTGCGAACCGACCACGTGCAGACCCGGGCCGGCGGGCCACTGCCCGAGCCAGCTGGCCAGATGCAGGTGGAGTCGCCGGTCGAGCACCGATCCACCTCCCTGCGCCGTCGTCCACCGGACCGGAATCCGATCACGGTACGCCGGGCGGCTCCGCCCGGCGTACCGAACCGGTCAGCGCCGACCGCGCCCCGCGTCGTGCCCGGCGTGGTCGGCATGCCCCGTGTCGCGCCCGGCGTGGTCGGCGTGCCCGGCCTCCGCGCCATGCCCCGCGTGACCGGCGTGCTCGCCGTGGTCGGCATGCCCGGCGGCCGCGCGCCCTTCGTGCTGCCCTGCGTCGTGTCCGGCGTGCTGGCCGTGGCCGGCGTGGTACTGGTGGGTGACCGCGTGGCCGCGACCACGGGCGATCAGCGCGCGGTTGACCGGCACGGTGACCACGAAGGCCACCGCCAGGGCGCCGGCCAGGCTGGCCCAGAACACCCAGCTGGTCAGGCCCGCTTCCATGGCGCCGGGGATGGCCAGCATGACGCCGTTGTCGACCACCTCCATCACGCCGATGCTCACCGTGTCGGCGATCAGCGCCACCTTGACCGCCGTGCGCAGCGGCACGCCCGAGCGGAGCACCGGGCGGATGGTGAACGAGTAGCCGAAGAGGAAGGCCAGGCCGACCGCCAGCGCGATGGTGCCGAGGTCGGACCAGCCGAGGGCGGTGCCGATGACCATGCCGAGCACCTCGCCGATGGCGCAGCCGGTGAGGCAGTGCAGCGTCGCGGTGATCGCCAGTCGGGTCAGGTTCGCGTTGCTCATGCCACCGACCATATACCCCCCAGGGGTATTAGAGGAAGTGGTGCCCGTCACTGCGCTGGTCGAGCCGTAAGGAGATGGCAAGACCTGCGGCGGCGTACCTCTAGCTACGCTGGGCCGGCGCGAGGGAGGTGCCCGGTGACCCAGCGGGTGCTGGTCGTCGACGACGACCGGACGGTCAGCGACGTCGTCTGCCGCTACCTGGAGCACGCCGGATACCAGGTCGACCACGTCGGCGACGGCGCCGCCGCGCTGGCCGCGGTCGCCGCGGAGCCGCCCGACCTGGTGGTGCTCGACCTGATGCTGCCGGTGCTGGACGGCCTGGAGGTCTGCCGGCGGCTGCGCTCCCGGCCGGACGGCGTACCCATCGTGATGCTCACCGCGCGCGGTGACGAGGCCGACCGGATTCTCGGCCTGCAACTCGGCGCGGACGACTACCTGGGCAAACCGTTCTCTCCCCGGGAGCTGGTGCTGCGGGTCCGCTCGGTGCTGCGCCGGGCCGGCGGCGAGCCGGCCGGGACGGTGCCGCAGGTGCTCACCGACGGCGGGCTGGAGGTGCTCACCGGGCCCCGGGTGGCCCGGCTGCACGGGCGCGAGCTGGCCCTGACGCTGCGCGAGTTCGACCTGCTGGCGCACCTGATGCGACACCCGGCACGGGCGTTCCGCCGGACGGAGCTGCTGGAGCGGGTGTGGGGCTGGAGCTTCGGCGACGAGTCGACGGTGACCGTGCACGTACGGCGGCTGCGCGAGAAGGTGGAGGCCGATCCCGCGGACCCACGGCGGATCGTGACGGTCTGGGGCGTGGGCTACCGGTACCAGCCGACCGATGCGTGACCTGGCCCTGATCTTCGCGGCGGCGCTCGCCGCGGCGCTCTGCGTGGGCGCCGCCGGCGCGCTCGCCCTGCGGCTGCTGCGCGGCCGGTCGATCACCGTCCACATCGTGGTGCTGCTGACGGTCACCGTGACCGCGGTGGTGGCCGGCGTGGCAGTGGTCGCCGAGGCGATGTTCCTCTCCGCCCACGACCTCGAGGTGGTGCTGATCACCGTCGCGGCGGCGGCGACGGTCAGCCTGGCCGTCGGCTGGCTCTTCGCCCGCCGGCTCGCCGCCGCCGCGGTCTGGGCCGACCAGGCCCGCGAGCGGGAACGGCGGATCGAGCAGGGGCGGCGCGACCTGGTCGCCTGGGTGTCGCACGACCTGCGCACCCCGCTGGCCGGGCTGCGGGCGATGGCGGAGGCGCTGGAGGACCGGGTGGTGCTCGACCCGGAGACGGTCGCCGAGTACCACCGCCGGATCCGGGTCGAGACCGACCGGATGACCCGGCTGGTCGACGACCTGTTCGAGCTGTCCCGGATCAACGCCGGCGCGCTGCGGCTGTCACTGTCGGCGGTGCCGCTCGGCGACGTGGTCTCCGACGCGCTGGCCGGCGCCGCGCCACTGGCCGCCGCCCGGCGGATCCGGCTGGTCGCCGCCGAGACCGGCTGGCCGACCGTGCAGGCCAGCGAGCCGGAACTGGCCCGGGTGGTGAGCAACCTGCTGCTCAACGCGGTCCGCTACACCCCCGAGGACGGCACGGTACGGATCGACGGCGGGCGCGACGCCGACGCCGCCTGGCTGGCGGTGGCCGACACCTGCGGCGGGATCCCGGAGGACGATCTGCCCCGGGTCTTCGACGTGGCGTTCCGGGGCGAGCCGGCGCGTACGCCGCGACCGGGCAACGGGCACCGCGCCGGGTCGGGCGGGCTGGGCCTGGCGATCGTGCGCGGGCTGATTGAGGCGCACGGCGGCCGGGTAGACGTACAGAACCTCACCGACGGGTGCCGGTTCGTGGTCCGCCTGCCCGCCACGGGAACCTGATCCATCGATCCCGCGTCATATTCATTTCCATACATGTACAACTTTCTTTGGGACGGTAATGGTCATGCCGAATCAGCCGAATGACCGGTACCAGCAGGACACCGAGCGCCTCTGGCGGGTCCCCGGGACCGCCGGACGGTTCCCGGGCCAGCCGCCGTACCGGGGCAACCGGGCCCCCGCCGGCACCGATGCGCTGCCCTGGAGCGAGCTGAACAAGCTGCCGGCCGGCGCCTCCGCACGGCGCGGCCTCAACACCCGCTGACGCACCAGACCGCGCCGCAAGCTGGTGCCTCACGGCGCGACGGTGCTCCACTACGACGCCGACCAGGACCGGATCGCCGCGCTCACCGGCCAGCCCACGGAGTGGGTGGCGCCGAAGGGCAGCCTCTGACCCGGGCGACACTCCCGGGCGGTCCAACGGGGGCTTTCGCACACCTGTCGGGTAATTTCTTGGGGTCCGGAACCCGGCCCACGACAGGAGAAGCTCAGCGCATGGGCAAGAAGACGATCCACGTCTCCGACTTCAGCGGCACGGTGCTGCGCCCCGACGACGAGGTGGTCCGCGTCGTCGTGCTGGAGCACCCTGACCTGGTGGCCGGGCCCGTGCAACTGGACGCCACCCCGGTCGAGGTGGAGAGCATCGACGACGCGGCGCTGGACGTCGCGGTGGTCGAGATCCACGACCGGCACGGCGGCGGCGAACCGCGCCGGGTGGTACTGACCGCCAGCGAGTTCGACGCGATGGCCACCGACGTGCCGATGGCACAGCTGCTCAGGACCGCGGAGCGGGTCCGCCCGCCCAAGTCCCGCCGCAGCGCCGAGCGGCTCGACTACGGCACCGTCGAGCACGCCGGCAAGCCGCACCGGGGCCGGGTCACCGAGGAGGAGGCCCGGCTGGTGCGCGAACGGCTCGACGAGGTGAACAAGCGCCTCGCCGACGCCGGGATCCGCCAGATCGACCCGGCCGACCCGGAGCACGCCGCCCGGTACGGCTTCCCCGCCACCTCCTGACGACGCGTCAGGAGGCCTTCTTCGTCAGGGCTTCCAGCGCGGCGACGAGCCAGGTCTCGGCGGCGGTCTTGTCGACGCCGAGGCCGGCCAGCACGCCGCTGCCGTGCTCCAACTCCAGCAGGGCGAGCAGGATGTGCTCGGTGCCGATGTAGTTGTGCCCGAGCCGGAGCGCCTCGCGGAAGGTCAGCTCCATCGCCTTCCTGCTCTGCGCGTCGTACGGGATGAGGTCGGGGACCTCGGCGGCCGACGCCGCCGGCAGCGCGGCGAGCGCGGCCTCGCGGACCCGCTCCAGCGGGACGCCCTGCGCGACGATCGCCTTCGCGGCCAGCGCCTCCGGCTCGCTGAGCAGCCCGAGCGTGATGTGCTCCGGGCGGATCTCGGCGTGCCCGGTGGCCCGCGCCTCGTTCTGGGAGGCCATCGCCACGTTGCGGGCCCGCTGGGTGAACCGGCTGAAGCCCTGCTGCGGGTCGAGCGGCGCGTCGGCGGACTTCGGCACGAACCGCTTCTGCGCGGCCTGCTTGGTCACGCCCATGCTGCGGCCGATCTCGGTCCACGAGGCGCCGGAGCGCCGGGCCTGGTCCACGAAGTGGCCGATCAGATGGTCGGCCACCTCACCGAGGTGGTCGGCGACGATGACCGCGCCGGCCAGCTGGTCGAGCGCGTCGGAGTGCGCCTTCTTGATGGCCTCGATCAGGTCGTCGAGCCGGACCGGGTTGTTCATGGGAAGTGGATTGGTCATGCGTCAACCCTAAGTTGACGCTACTGGCTTCGTCAACCATCGGTTGACGATTGGTTGCCCCCGGTCGTCCGTGCGCGCGGGTCGGTCTCCGGGACGCCGGGGTCGCCGCGACGCACGGCATCGACGTGGCCGGACTCCCGGCCTCAGTCCCGACTCGCGGCGGCGACGAAGAGCGGGACGGCGACGAGGGCGCGGTCCCGCTCCGCCCGGCGCCGCTGGTCGGCGAGCCAAGCCTCCGCCTCCGCCCGGTTGACCACTCCTGCCGCGACCGCGGGGCCGGCGAGCCCGGCCAGCATCGGCAGGACCTCCTCGCCGGTGCGCACCCAGGTGTGCACCTCCACCTCCGGCGCCGCGAAGCCGGCGTCCAGCAGCAGGCCGCGGTAGCCGCGGGCGGCCCGCGGGCTGACGATGCCGTCGGCCCGGGCCTGCACGATGGCGCGGGTCAGCGCGGGTTCGCCGGAGTCGACCACGATGGCGTCCCAGTCCTGGCCGACCAGCACGATCCGGCCGCCGGGAGCGAGCACCCGCCGCGCCTCCGCCAGCGCCCGGTCCGGTCGGGCGAGGTCGTGCAGGACCTTGTCCGCCCGGTACCCGAGGACCGCGCCGTCCGGCAGCGGCAGCGCGGCGGCGTCCGCCACCCGCAGGTCCGCACCGGGCTGCCGGTCCCGGGCCACCGCGATCATCCGCGGGTCCCGGTCCACGCCGACCGGCCGCGCCCCGAGCGCTGCCAGCTCCGCCACCGCCCGGCCGGTCCCGCAGCCGACGTCGACCACCGGCGCGCCGTCGGTCAGGCCCAGCAGGGCGTACGAACGGGCGCGGAGCGCCGTCGCGTCCAGACTGTCGTCGCTGGCGTCGAGCAGCCGGATCAGCCGGTGGACCTCGTCGTACGTTGACATGCCGGCCATGGTGCGACTTCATGTCGACATGAAGTCAACCAGCGACCAGCCGGACCTGAGCATCGGCGAGATCGCCGCCCGGTTCGGGCTGCCCACCCACGTGCTGCGGCACTGGGAGTCCGTCGGGCTGCTCTTCCCCGCCCGGGCGGTGGCCGGCCGGCGGCGCTACGGCACCGCCGACCTGTACCGGATCGCGACGATCCTGCGGGCCAAGGAGGCGGGCTTCAGCCTGGACGACGTCCGCGCCGTGCTCGACGAGCCGGACCCGGCCGAGCGTCGGCGGATCCTGGCCCGGCAACGGTCCGCCCTGACCGAGCGGATCGCCCGCGCCCAGGCGTCGTTGGAGATCATCGACGTCGCGCTCCGGTGCGAGCACGAGGACATCGCCGAGTGCCCGCACTACCGGGCGAGCCTCGCGGCGCGAATCGGCGGGCGCTAGGCCGACGCCGGGCCCCTCCCCCGCCGGTGCCCGCGACCGGCCGGGCCGGTCCACCGTCGTCTTGCCGGTGTCACCGGCCCGGTCGGTGCGCCCCGGTCAGGCCCGCCCTTCGAGCAGCCGGTCGAGGTGGGTCGCGGTGCTGATCAGCGACAGGTGGCTGAACGCCTGGGGGAAGTTGCCGATCTGCTCGCCGCTGGGGGCGATCTCCTCCGAGTACAGCCCGAGCTGGTTGCTGTAGGTCAGCATCTTCTCGAAGGTCAGCCGCGCGTCGTCGAGCCGACCGGACTGGGCGAGCGCCTCGACGTACCAGAACGTGCACATGCTGAAGGTGCCCTCGTTGCCCGCGAGGCCGTCGGGTGAGGCGCCCGGGTCGTACCGGTAGACGAGGCTGTCGGAGACCAGCTCGGCGTCCATGGCGCGCAGGGTCGACCGCCACATCGGGTCGGTCGGCGCGATGAACCCCAGCGACGGCATGGCGAGCAGCGACGCGTCCAGCACGTCGCTCGCGTAGTGCTGCACGAAAGCGCCGCGCCCGGGGTGGAAGCCGCGCGTCATGATCTGCTCGTACGCGGCGTTGCGCGCGTTCCGCCACCGGGTGACGTCGCCCGGCCGCCCGAGCCGCTCGGCGAGCCGGATGGCGCGGTCGAACGCCACCCACGACATCAGCCGGCCGTAGGTGAAGTCCTGCCGGCCGGCGCGGGTCTCCCAGATCCCGTCCTCGGGCTGGTCCCAGTTGGCGCAGAGCCAGTCCACCAGGTGCACGATGTGCTGCCACTCCTGGTGGGAGCTGTGCAGGCCGCGGTCACCGGCGAGGTGCACCGCGTTGAGCGCCTCGCCGTAGATGTCGAGTTGCAGCTGGCGCGCGGCGCCGTTGCCGATCCGTACCGGCGCCGAGCCCCGGTAGCCCTCCAGATGGTCGAGGACCTCCTCGGTGAGGTCGGGCGAGCCGTCGACCCGGTACATGACCTGCAGCGGTGACTCGTCCTGCCGCGCCTGCCGGATCCGGTCGTTGAGCCAACCCAGGTAACCGTTGGCCTCGTCGGTGAAGCCCAGGCTGAGCAGGGCGTGCACCGAGAAGGACGCGTCCCGAACCCAGGTGTAGCGGTAGTCCCAGTTGCGTTCGCCGCCGAGTTGCTCGGGCAGCCCGGCGGTGGGCGCGGCGATGAGCGCGCCGGTCGGGGCGTACGTCATGAGCTTCAGCGTCATCGCGGACCGCTCGACCATCTCCCGCCACCGGCCCGAGTACTGGGAGCGGGCGAGCCAGCGCCGCCAGAAGTCACGCGTCTCCTCCAGCAGCTCCCGCACCTCCATCGGGGCGTACGGGCGTGGCGGCGTGGGCGCTGCGGTCTCCAGCACCACGCCCCCGGCCTCGCCCTCCTGGAAGGTGGCGGTCATGCAGATGCCGTCCTGCTCCCGGTGGATCTCCTCGTCGCGCAGGCGAGGCCGGTCGCCGTAGCGGACCGGGTTGAGGGTGAGCGAGAGGGTCGGGCTACGGAAGACGGTGCCGTCCGGATGGACCTCGAGCTGGTGCGGGTCACGTCCGTAGTTGAACCGCGGCCGGCAGTCGATCCGGAACCGCATGCTGCCGCGGACGACCCGCAGCATCCGGACCAGCCGGTGGTGCTCGGTCGCCCGCTCGCCGGCGACCGGCATGAAGTCGATCAGCTCCCCGACGCCGTCCGCGCTGAGGAACCGGGTGATCAGGATCGGCGTGCCGGGCAGGTAGAGCTGCTTGCTCACGTAGTCGATCCCGCACGGCGAGGCCTGGAAGTGGCCCCCCTTCCGCCGGTCCAGCAGCCCGCCGAACACGCTCGGCGAGTCGAACCGGGGCGCGCAGAACCAGTCGATGGTCCCGTCCCTGGTGATCAGCGCCGAGGTCTGCAGGTCACCGATCAGGCCGTGCGCCTCCACGGGGGGATACCTCTCCACCAGACCTCCCGGCTCTCGGCTGACGGAGTGAGGCGACTACCCGCCGGCCGGCCCGGCACACCTGCGGCCACGCTCCCGCGACAGCCCCGCTGACCTGGGCTTTCCGCCACTGCCGGGCACCCGGCCGGTCACGGCCCAACCACCGCGGCGGGTGGCGCGACATCGACGCCGGAGAGGCCGAGCCAGGACCCCAACGCGTCCAGTTCGGCGCGCACGGCCGCGGCCACGGGCGGGGTGAAGCGGACGTCCTGATGGACGGCGTCCACCCGCAGGACCGATGCCGGGCGGTCGGCCGTGGCGTCCACCTTGCCGATCAGCTGGTCGTGGTGCAGCACGGGCAGCGCGAAGTAGCCCCAGCGCCGCTTCGCCTTCGGCACGTACATCTCCAGGCGGTAGTCGAAGTCGAACAGCTCCAGCGCCCGGCGGCGGTCGTGGATGAGCCGGTCGAACGGGGACAGCAGCGCGGTGCGCCCGGCGAACGGCTCGCCGAGCTCCGCCGGGTCGACCCGCCACGTGCCCGACGTACCCTCGACCTCCACCGGTTCGCCGGCCTCGCCGACCAGCGACGGGCGGGCGATGCCCAGCGACCGCAGCAGCCGCTCGGCCCGGATCCGGCGGGCCTCCGGCGCCGGGACGACCGGCGTACCGGCCGGGTAGACCCGCTCCGCCAGGTCCCACCGTCGCTGCCGCCCGACCCGGTCGGCGACGGCGATCTCGCCCCGGGCGGCGAGGAACTCCAGCATCTGGGTGACGTTGCGGTTGTTCGTCCAGCCGGTCGACGGCCACGGCACGACGCTGCGGTCCGGCACGTCCCGCGACAGCAGCGGCCCGGAGTCGCGCAACAGGTCGAGCACGTACCGGCGGAACGCGTCGTTGGCCCGCAGCCACTCGCGCCGCCGCGCCTCCTGCGGCCACGCGGCCATCTCGGCGAGGTGGAGCCGGAGGTCGGACATCGGCCACACCATGGCCCGGTGCTCGAACAGGGCCCGATCGCGCTCCAGCGCCCGGCGCAGGTCGGCCGGCTGGTATCCGGCGCCGAGGCGGCCCCACGCGACGAGGTCGGCGCTGGGCGCCACCGCGGCTGTCGGGTCCAGCTGCAGGAACGTCAGCTGGCGGACGACCGCGAGCAGGTCGGCCCGACGGCGCGCGTCGAGCAGCTGGGCGCGCACGGCGATGCGCCGCGCCTGTGCGCGGGTGAGCCGGGTGAGCGACATGCCTGGAGGCTAGTGGGGACGGCCGACACCGAACCGGGGTGATCCGCACGACATCCGCGATGTCGCGGTATCGACGACGCCCCGACACCCCGTTGTCCGGGATACCGAGCGGATCAGCGCGCGGGAGAATGGGGCCCGGCGAGGGAGGCAGGCGATGAGCGAGGACCGAAAGCACCCCGACCGGTCGACGGACGACGAGTTCGAAGCCAAGCGGCACGTCCGGTTCGGCAAGCTGCCGGCGCGGGTCGCGCCGGAGGACCAGGTCGAGACGACCGACACGGATCCGCCGCCCGAGGGGCCGGGCGAGCCCCAGGTACGCCGCGAGTGGGGCTGAGCGCGGGCTCTGCCGGGCTGGAACGTCGGGGCGTACCCGGGCCGGATGGCCTGTGTCACGGCGGCTAACTAGTCATTGACAAGATTGCGGATGGGCGATAGCTTCGATCGTATCTTTACAGTGACTAGATGGGATCCGTCATGACCCTTCCCGTTCTCCTCATCGCGCTCCTGGGGCTACGCGGGCTCGGCGCGCTCGGCGTCCGTCGGTTCGCCACCTGGCCCGCCGCCGCGGCCCACGCCCTGGCGATCATGCTCGTCATGACCGCGAGCGCGCACTTCGTCCCGGCAGGCGTCACCGTCATGCCGACCCACGACGACCTTGTCCGGATGGTGCCGCCCGCGGTGCCGTTCCCCTCGGCGGCGGTCTATCTCACCGGCGTACTGGAACTCCTCGGCGCTCTGGGCCTGGTCATCCCGCAAACCCGCCGCGCCGCCGGCTACTGCCTGGCGCTGTTGTTCGTGGTGATGCTGCCGGCGAACATCTACGCCGCCACCGCCGACGTGCCGCTCGCCGACGAACCGGCGTCCCCGCTGTGGCAGCGCATCCCGGAGCAGATCCTGTACATCGCGGTCGCGCTCTGGGCCACTCGCGGGGCGAGCGCCCGCACCCTTCGCCGGGCACCCCACCGCAGCCTCGCCGCCCCGTCCCGAAGCTGACTCCCCCGACGCGCCCCGGCGGCTGGGCCGGCCGGTGACGAACCGCTGGTGCGCCGCGGGCCGCCGCTGCGCCTTTCGGATCAGGTGTTCTACGAGTGGACGCCGGCTGGTGCTGCGTCCTCTGGTGGTCGGCCCCATGCCTGTCGGGCGTCGGCCAGGGCCATGCCGAGCAGGATTGCGAGGGCGCCGATGGCCACGATCAATGGTGTGGTGAAGATCAATGGCAGTGCCGCAGCGGCCAGGGTGGCGATGCCGACGAGTCTGCGTCGGGCGAGCCTGTTGAAGACCACGCGTTCCAACACGATCCGGCCGACGACGAAGATGATGGGACCGCCGAGGATCGCGACCAGCCAGGCCGGCCGCACATGGCCACCCGGGTGGGCCAGGACGATTTCGTAGCCAACGGCCACGAGCACGATGCCTAGGACCATCAGCATGTGGGCGCGTCCGGTGTTCCGGCCGGCTCTGACCTGGTCGCCGGCCGAGTCGACAGCTTCGGGGAGCACCTGCCCGGCCCGGTAGTAGTAGATCCGCCACAGCAGCACCGTGGTGGCGAAGCCGACCACGAGTGCCAGCGTCGTGGCCAGTGACACCGGTGTGTCGGTGTAGCTGATCCCGAGGGACAGCACGCTCTCGCCGAGTGCGATCAGCAGGAGTTGCTCGTACCGGTCGGCGAGGTGATGGGTCTTGGTGGGTTCCCAGGCGCTGTCCAGTGTTCGGCTCATACCGGGCACCGGCCAGGCGGAGCGGGCCGCCAGGAGGTCGATCGTGATAGCCAGCGCCCACAGGCCCACCCGGTTCCAGTCCCCAACCAGGACGCCGGCCAGCCACGGCACGGCCGATACGGTGAACCAGAGCGCCGACCGTGTGTTGAGGCTTCGTTGTGCGCGATCGCGCACGAGCGTGTTGAGGACCAAGGGTCGTCCGACCTGAAGGACGACGTACGGTACGGCGAACGCGTAGCCGCGCTCGAAGAACGCGTACGGCAAGGCCGAGGCCATGAACACCACGCCCAACGCCGTGAGCAGCACCATTGCTTGGACGACCGGCCGGCGCGGATCGAAGCGGCTGGTGATGTGGGCGGTGGTTGTCCACAGCCACATGATCGGCAGGACCAGCACCAGGATGTACAGCAGGCCCGCCCACCGCTTGGCGACGCTGTCGGCGGACAGGTCCGGCGCCACCCGCGAGACGACTCCCGCCAACGCGAATACCAGCACCAGATCGAAGAACAACTCCAGGAAGTTCGCCCGGCGCCCGTCTCGCACGGCGCTTTCAGCCCTCCCCACGTCGTGCCTGGGCGGATCCGGATTCCGCCCTCCCCCTCCTTCCCGCCGACCACCGGCCCCACCCTCGGTCATCGATCCAGTTTTCCCTCGAACAGAGCTAATTACGGCGAGATCCATGGAAGAACGGGCTGGCAACTGCGACATCAGCGTTCGAGCCGAGATGGGCCCTCTGCGTTGGGAAGACCACTAGGCCGGGCGGTCCAACTCGTTCCCGCCCGGCGGATGGTTCAACGGCTCATGCCTGCCGGCGGCGAGGGGCCGGCGTGCTCCGGGTCGACGCGATCCACGAGGACGAGGCCCTCGACCGGGCCACACGCCACGCTGCACGCCGAGATCAGCGACTTGGCCGGCTCGAGGGGCCGCCCAACAGATCAGGGCCGGTCTAACCGACCGGCCCTGAGGGTGTTCCTGCTGGTGCGCCGCCAGGGACTCGAACCCCGAACCCGCGGATTAAGAGTCCGCTGCTCTGCCAGTTGAGCTAGCGGCGCTCGCTGGCAACGGGGAGAACATTAGCACGGTCGCGGAGCCGGGTTCCAATCCGATCCCGGGCTCCCCCCTTCGGTCGAGCTTAAGCCGCGAAAGCGACAAACACCCCGGTCCTACGGCCAGGGGGACCAGGGGAGCGCCGCGGATGCGGCACGATGTCCGCCAGGTACGCGAGAACAGAGGTGGGGATGGGCAGGTTCGCGCGGGCCGGGGCGATGGTGGGAGCCCTCGGCCTGGTGGCATCGCTGGCTCTGACGGGCTGCGGCGCCGGTCCGAAGAAGGCCGAATTCGTGGACGGGGCGGCGCCGAGCGCCAGCGCCGGCGCCTCGGCCGATCCGTCGACTCCGGCCGCCCCGACCGGCCCGGCGCTGTCGGTCAGCCCGGTCGACGGGGCGAAGAACCGGCCGGTCAGCTCGGAGATCGGCGCCAAGCTGCCGGACGGCGGGAAGGTGTCCAGCGTCACGCTGACCACCGCGGACGGCAAGCAGGTCGACGGCAAGCTGCGCACCGACGGCTCCTCGTGGGTGCCCTCGGCGCCGCTGAAGTGGGGCACCCGCTACACCGCCACCGTCACCGCGACCGGGGCCGACGGCCAGACCAGCCAGGGCACCAGCACGTTCACCACGATGGCCAAGCCCAAGTCGATGATCAGCTCCGGGCTCTACCTCTTCGACGACAAGACCTACGGCGTGGCGATGCCGGTGGTCGCCGAGTTCCACCCGGGCATCCCGAAGAAGGACCGGGCCGCGGTGCAGAAGCGGATGTTCGTCAGCACCGACCCGCCGCAGCCGGGCGCGTGGCACTGGGTCGACAACGGCACCCAGGCCTACTACCGGGCGCCGGAGTACTGGAAGCCGGGCACCACGCTCACCGTGCGGATCGCGCTGGCCGGGATCCCGCTGAGCAACGGCCGGTACGGCAACGTCGACCGGAAGGCCACGGCCAAGATCGGCCGGGCGTTCGAGATGAAGGTCGACAACGCCGACAAGCAGATGCGGGTGTACGAGGACGGCCAACTGGTCCGCACCCTGCCGGTCAGCCTGGGCAAGCGGAAGACCCCCTCCTCCAGCGGCACGATGGTGGTGATGGAGAAGAAGGAGTCCACCGTCTTCGACACCCGCGACGACCCCGATCCGGAGAACCGCTACGTCACCGAGATCGACTTCGCGCAGCGGCTCACCTGGGGTGGCGAGTACATCCACGCCGCCCCCTGGTCGGAGCACGTGCAGGGCCGGCAGAACGTCTCGCACGGCTGCGTGAACGTCTCGATGGCCAACGCCCGGTGGCTGTTCGGCAAGACGAAGATCGGCGACCCGATCACCATCAAGGGCACCGAGCGACGGCTGGCCCCCGGCAACGGCTGGACAGCCTGGAGCGTGAGCTGGTCGGAGTTCATCAAGGGCAGCGCCCTCCCGGTCCCCGACGGCGGCGCCGGCCCCACCCTCTAACCCCCCACCCCACCCCCCGGCCCCCCGCCCCACCCCACCCCCCGTTGATCATGAGGTTGGCGGTGCCGATTCCGACATTCCGCCCCGCCAACCTCATGATCAACCGTTTGGAGGCGGGCGGAAGGTGGGCGGGAGAGCCGGGGTGGGTGGAGTTGGTGTCGGGTATATCCAATTACCGACATGATGGTCGGGGTGTTTCAGGGCACCCCTGGCAACGGGTATCCCTCCCCGTGCGTCAGTTGAGAGACGATGGGCAACCGGGGACCACGACTGTGAGGGAATCATGCGAGCTGTCCAGGACCAGCTGAAGCGCCACGGTGGGCGGCGCCGCGGGCTCGCGGCGGCAGTGCTCGCCGCGGCACTCGCGCTGACCACGGCCTGCACCGACGGCGGCGGCGACAAGCCGTCGGGGTGGCAGGCCGGCAGCCAGAGCGCCGCGCCGAAGGCCGCGGCCACCATCACCGAGCCGCAGGCCGACGCCAAGGACGTGCCCGCCTCCACCGGCATCACCTTCACCACGAAGGACGCCCAGGAGACCAGCGTCGAACTCAAGGACTCGGCCGGCGAGGCCGTCGAGGGCGAGCTCGCCGCGGACGGCAAGAGCTGGCTCCCGGCCGGCGCGCTGGAGTACGGCGAGACCTACACCGCCACCGTCACGGCGACCGGTGACGACGGCCGGCCCGCCACCGCGACCAGCACCTTCACCACCATGAAGAAGCCGTCCAAGCAGGTCCGGGTGAGCAGCTTCCTCGGCGACGGCCAGGTGGTCGGCGTGGGCATGCCGCTGATCGTCAAGTTCAGCCGCGCCGTGCCGGAGGACCACCGCGACGACGTCCAGCGCCGGATGACGGTGACCTCGACGCCGGCCCAGGAGGGCATCTGGCACTGGGTCAGCCCCACCGAGATCCGCTACCGGCCGAAGGAGTTCTGGAAGGCCAACAGCACCGTCTCCTACCGGGTCCAGGCCGGCGGCCTGCCGATGGGCGACGGCTGGTACGGCCGCGCCGACCTCACCGTCGACATCAAGATCGGCCCGTCGTTGATCATGACGGTGGAGAACAAGACCAAGCGGATGACCGTCCGCAAGGACGGCGCCGTGGTCAAGACCATCCCGGTCAGCCTGGGCAAGAAGAGCACGCCGTCGTCCAGCGGCACGATGGTGGTGATCGAGAAGCTGCGCAAGACGGTCTTCGACACCTTCGAGGAGCTCGGCCCCGAGGAGGGCTACCGGACGAAGATCGACTACGCCCAGCGGCTCACCTGGGGTGGCGAGTTCATCCACGCCGCGCCCTGGTCGGAGGGGCAGCAGGGCCGGGTGAACGTCTCGCACGGCTGCGTGAACGTCTCGATGGCCAACGGTGCGTGGCTGTTCGCCAACACCCGCATCGGCGACCCGATCGTGGTCAAGGGCACCGAGCGGAAGCTGCAGAACGGCAACGGCTGGACGGACTGGAACATGAGCTGGGAGCAGTACGTCAAGGGCAGCGCCCTGCCGTACGAGCCGCCGGCCGCGCCGGGCGCCGACGCGACGGCCGACCCGGACGTCGCGCCGAGCACGAGCCCGACCGCCTGAGGGCGGCGCCCCGGCCGCCCCGGAAACGACGGAAGCCCCCTCCGCGGAGGGGGCTTCCGTTCGTGGGGTGACTGATGGGAATTGAACCCACGACAACCGGGACCACAACCCGGTGCTCTGCCAACTGAGCTACAGCCACCATGCCGTCCACCCGGTCGATCGCCCCGGGCGGGTGCGGACCAATCATAGCCGCACTCCGGCCCGCCGCGTCCAGCGGGTTACCCGCCGCCGGCGGGCGGCCGGTTCAGAGCTGGGCGGCGATCGCCTTGGCGCTCTCCACGTCCGGCCCGGGCAGCGGGACGAAGATCGTGCGCCGGTAGTACTCCAGCTCCCGGATGCTCTCCCGGATGTCGGCCAGCGCCCGGTGCGCGAGACCCTTCTGCGGCTGACCGAAGTACACCCGCGGGTACCAGCGGCGGCAGAGCTCCTTGATCGAGGAGACGTCGATCATCCGGTAGTGAAGGTGGGCGTCGAGGCGCGGCATGTCCCGGGTGATGAAGCCCCGGTCGGTGGCGATGGAGTTGCCGCAGAGCGGGGCGGTACGCGGATCCTTCACGTAGCGGGTGACGTAGTCGAGGACCATGTCCTCGGCCTCCGCCAGGGTCACCGTCGACCGGCGGACCTCCTCGGTCAACCCCGACTTGCCATGCATCGTCGCCACGATCTCCGGCATCGCCTCCAGCGCCGCCTCGTCGGCGTGGATCACCACGTCGACGCCGTCCCCGAGCACGTTGAGGTCGGGGTCGGTGACGAGCGCGGCCACCTCGATCAGCTTGTCCCTGCCGAGGTCCAACCCGGTCATCTCACAGTCGATCCAGACGAGGAGATCAGCCACCGGCACAGCCTACGCGCAGCCCACGATGCGCGGCTGCGCGCTCCCGGCCGAGCGGACCGTTAGGGTTTGCCCGTGCCAGCAAAACCCGCCGCACCGCCCGCCGTCACCACCGAGGACGCCGGCGGCGGCCGTCGGGTGCGTCGGATCCTCGCCGTGCTGGCGCTCGCCGCCGTGCTGCCGGCGCTCTACCTGCCGGGCCTGGTGCACGACTTCTTCGACCTGAAGATCTACATGCGGGCGATGGACTGGTGGGCCGCCGGCAATCCGCTCTACGACTACGTCCAGCCGGACCGGGTGCAGGGCGAGCTGTACTTCACCTACCCGCCGTTCAGCGCGCTGCTGCTGCTGCCGTTCGGGGCGCTGCCGCTGGGCGCCACCGTGGCAATCTTCACGGCGCTGACCGCGCTCGCCGTGGTGGTCACCACCCGGTGGCTGGTCCTGCCGGTGATCGACCGGCACCACCTGCCCCGGCTGTTCACCCTCGTGGTGGCGGTGCTGCTGGTGCTCGCCGTGGAGAGCACCCGCGAGACGATCACCTTTGGTCAGATCAACATGCTGCTGGTCGTGCTGATCCTGGCCGACCTGCTGTTCGCCGTACCGCAGGGGCGGAAGTGGGCGGGGGTGGGGGTCGGGCTGGCGACGGCGCTCAAGCTCTTCCCCGGCATCTTCATCGTCTACCTGCTGGCCACCCGGCGGTGGCGGGCCGCCATCGTGGCGAGCGCCACCGCCGCCGCGGCGACCCTGCTCGCCGCGGCCCTGGCACCACGGGACTCGTGGCGGTTCTGGACCCACGAGCTGTGGGCCACCGACCGCGTCGGCCGCACCGACTACACCGGCAACCAGTCGCTGTTCGGGCTGCTCAGCCGGATCACCGCACCGGAGCAGCCGTCCCGGCTGGGCTGGCTGCTGCTGGTCGCGGTCGTCGCCGGGTACGGGCTGTGGCGGGCGGCGCGGGCGGCCCGCGCCGGGGACGCGCTCGCCGGGCTGGCCCTGACCGGCCTGGTCGGGGCGCTGGTCAGCCCGATCACCTGGACGCACCACATCTACTGGTTCATCCCCGCGGTGGTGGTGCTGGCGGACGCCGCGTGGCGCGCCGATCCGTCCACCGTGGCCGGCGCCCGACGCCGCCGCCGGCTGGCCGCGCTGGCGGTGGGCACCACCGCCCTCATCGTGTACGGGGTGGTCACCTTCTACGACTGGGGGGTCGCCCCCGCGCGTACCGACTCGCCCGTGGAGTTCCTGGTCCGCAACACGTACGTGCTGCTCAGCCTGCTGCTGCTGGTCACGCTGCCGGTGCGACCCGGGGCACCCGCGCGGGAGTCGGCGCCGGGCCGGGAGAAGTCGCATCAAATGGACGGACTTCCCGAGTAGCACCGTTCACCGCTAATCTGGTCACAACTACCTCAGACGACTCTCGGGTAGCACCGATCCCCCGGTGAGGGCGGCCCTCCGCGTCGGCAGCGCGGAGGGCCGCTCGCCGTCGTCACCCGGGCTGACGGACGCCGGCGGCGCGCCGGCGCTCAGTCCGCGGTGTCGGGCCGGTCCGCCGGAGCGGCGGGGCCGGTCCGGTAGGCCACCTCGACCGGGCGGACCGTCTCCACCGGCCCGGTCGGCGGCCAGGCCAGCGTCAGGGTCACCCCGCGCGGGCGCGGGGCCTCCGCCGTGCCGGGCCCGGCCAGGTCGGCCAGGGTGGACGGCCGGCGGGCGGGCACCGACCCGATTGCCGGCCGGGTGGCCCCGGCAGCGCCGACCGCCGCCAGTTGCCGCCCGCCGACCAGAGACCGGTCGGTGTCCCGGGTCGGCTGCGCGCCCAGGCCGCTCAACGAACTCACCCCGAGCCGCCCGGCCAGCACCGGCACCTGGTCCGGCTCGACCACGAAGACCACCTCCCGGGGCCGGACCGGCCGCAGCAGGAGCAGCAGCGCCAGCGTCACCAGCAGCACCCCGCCGGCCAGCAGGCCCGCCGTGGCCGGAGCGGTCCAGCCGGACCGCAGTTCGGCCCGCAGCCGCAGCGTCAGGTCGGCCCGCCCGTCAGGATGCATCACCACCAGGCTCAACCGCCGGTCGGCCAACTCCTGCGGACTCCACTCCAGGGCGCCGATCCCCTCGCGTACCCAGAAGGAACGGCCGACCGGCGCCACGTCCGCGGCCGGCGCGACACCGGCGGCGGGCGCGACACCGGCCGCAGGCGCGGAGCCGGCGGGTGCGGGGTCGGCGGGCGCGGGGTCGGTGGCCGGGCCGGCGCGGTCCAGCCGGACCGGCAGCGGGCCCCGGGACAGCGCCACCCGGCGGACCGTGGCGTGCGGCACCGGGTCGAGCCAGCGCCGCACCTCGTCGGTGGGAGCCAGGCCGACGAAGGCCGGCCCGTCGGCGGTACGCGCCTCCAGCCGGAGCGTCGACCCGACCCGCGCGAACGGCGCCTCCGCGCGGAGCAGCGCGTCCACGTCCTGGACCACCACCGCGTGCCCGGCGGTCTGCACCGGCTCGAACCGGGCGGTGAACGCGCCGCCGGGGTCGGCGTGCCGAGCCAGCATCCAGAGCGCGCCACCGGCCAACAGCGCCGGAATCCCGAGGATCAACAGCACCGTTCCGAGCAGCGCCCGCACGACCCGCATCCGCTCCGTCCCCCTCCGTAGCCGAGTACCCGGCCGACCTTACCGACGTCGGCCTCTTGATCAGCGGATATCCACGGTCGAGGATCCGGAAAAGACGTCGGCCCGCCGGATCACCGGCGGGCCGAGGCGTCGATTCGTGACTCAAGCCGTCGGGTCCCGGCGGGTACGCGCGAACGCCAACCCGCCGAGCAGCAGGCCCGCCACGCCGGCGACCAGTCCGGCGATGCCGAGGCCGGTCGCCAGGCCCACGCCCTCGGCCTCGACCTCGTCGGCATCGTCGTCGTCCGCCGGGGCTCCGGCGGTGGGGCTGGCCGACGCGCCGGCCGCGGTGAGGGTGAGCACCGGCGCCGGGCTCTCCGGCTCCTCGGCACCGGGCGTCGGCTCCTCGATCCAGCGCTGCACGTTGCCGTCGGAGTAGGTCTGCAGCGTCTTGAAGACCATCCGGTCCACCTGCGGCAGCGGGCCCAGCGAGACCGGGAACTCCTGGAACTCGCCGGGCTTGACCCCCGCGTTCCCGGCGGCCGTCCAGGTCAGCTTCGACACCACCTCGCTGAGCTGGCTGCCGTGCACCTCCACCGGCGGGTCGACCTTGCGCTTCTCCACCGTCACCGTCCAGCCGGGCACCGGCATGGTCGACACCGAGCCGACCGGGGCGTTCTCCGGCAGCACCACCTCCACCTTGGTGGTCGACGCCGTGTCGCTCTCGTTCGGCACCCGGAACGCGATCCGGGCGTACCCGCCCTGCGCCGCGTCCTTCGGGTTGACCGTGACGTGGGCCGACGCGGGCGCCGCGAAGCCGAACACCGCGGTGGCGACGGCGCCGAGCGCCAGCGCGGCGACGGCAGTGAGGGAACGCCGGTGACGGGTCATGAACGAGGACCTCTCTAACGGATCGGCACGGTGGCGGTCACCGTGGCCTGGTCGATGTCGGACGTACGGGCGGTGACGCGCAGCTGCCACTCCCCCGCCGCCGGCAGGTTCATCTCGCCGGTGGCGTGGTTGTCGGTCAGCGGCAACAGCGGAACCTCGATCGGTTCGATCCCGGCCGACGGCAGCGCGGCGGTGGCCTTCCACTCGACCACCGGCTGCGGCCGGTTGTCCGGCGTGTACGCGTAGAAGTGCACGGTGTTGTTGCCCCGTTCGGCCGGGTCGATCTCGATCTGCAGGGAGTAGAGGGAGCTGGACACGGTGGTGGAGAAGTAGCCGGCCTCGGAGCCGGCCACGTCGGTGGCGGCGGTGCGGGCCGGGGTGGTCTGCACCAGGGTCGCGGTCGCGCCGAGCACCACGGCGCTGACGGCCAGCTCCACCCAGACCGCCCGGCGCACCTGCCCCGGCCGCTCCACCCCGGTACGCCGGCGCACCAGCTGACGGGAGTACGCGGCCACGCCGATCACCAGCGCGAACAGCGCGATCTTGGCCAGCACCAGCCGGCCGTACGTGGTGTCCACCAGGGCGCTCGGGGTGGCCACCTCGATCAGCGCCTGGACGGTGCCGGCGAGCAGCAGCGCGGAGACCGCGAGCGCCGCCCAGCGGGACCAGATCGGCAGGATGGCGCCCAGCTCCCGCTCGTCGGCCCGGGGCAGCAGGAAGCCGGCGAGCATCACCAGCCCGCCCAGCCAGACCGCCATGCTGCCCAGGTGCACCGCGTCGACGACCACCGAGACCGCCGGCGCCGGCGAGGCCGCCGGGTGCCCGGCCACCGGCCAGGTCAGCAGCGCGGCCCCGCCCAGCACGCCCAGGATGACCAGGTCGGCCCGGCCGACCGGCCCGGCCAGCAGCGGGCGGAGCAGGAACGCCGCCGCGGCCAGCAGCCCCAACCGGACCAGGTGCGCGGCGCCGAAGGCGCTGCCCAGCACCACGCTCAACCCCTCCCCGGTCACCTCGAAGAGCCCACCGCCGGCGGTGTACGGCACCTGGAGCAGCAGGGTCGCCACGGTGGAGAGCGTCACCAGGCCGAGGCCGACCCAGGCCAGCCGGGCCGGACCGCGCCGGGGCAGCCGCCGCGGCCAGAGCGCGGCGAGCACCAGCGCCGGGCCGACGAGCAGCAGCAGCCCGACGTAGCCGACGTACTTGGCGACCTTGACCGCGACGCCGACCACCGGGTCGGCGCGGCTGTCGTCGCCGGTGTCGACCGGGGGCGCCGAGGGCGCGCCGACCGAGTAGGTGAACGCCCCGGAGACCGGGTGGCTGTCGGCGGAGATCACCCGGAAGCTGACCAGGTAGGTGCCCCGCCCGCCGGCCGGGTCCACCGGGATGGTCACCACCGAGCCTTCGAAGGTCGGCTCACCCCGGTCGGCGCGGTCGCCGTCCGGGGCGATCACCCGGATCTTGCCGGGCACCTTGCGTACCGACTCGCTGAACGTCAGCACCACCTCGGCCGGCGCGCTCGGCACCACCGAGGAGGAGACCGGGCTGCTGCTCACCAGCACCGCGTGGGCGCTGGCCGGGCCGGCCGGGGCGATCAGCAGGGCGACGACGGTGACCAGCAGGCCGGCGGTGGCGGTCAATCGGGCGGACCAACGGCGGATGGCGGCAGTCATGCCGATCATGCTCGCCGACGATGGCCCACCGCGGCGACCCGGCGTCACCCGCGCCCCACCGCGGCGACCCGGCGTCATCCGCGCCCCGCCGCGACCGCCGCCGACAACGGCCGGTCCGGCTCGCCGCTGACCCGGCCGAGCGCCCAGAGCAGGCCCGCCTGGACCACGGCGGCCAGGTGGCCGACCTCGTGCACCAGGGCCGTGGTGGAGTTGGCGATGTCCACCGCGCTGGTGCCGGCCAGGCAGACCGCCAGCACCAGGGCCACCGGCACGAACGCGCGGGCCCGCTCGGGCCGCCAGGCGGCCAGTGCGAAGCCGACCGCGAGCGCCACGTCGAACGACGCCATCTCCCGGCTGGTGTGCGAATCCACCGACACCCCGAGCCCGGCGAGCAGGATCGGCAGCGCGATGGCCAGCTGGGCGACCGCGGCCACCGCGACCGCCACCCGCAGCAGCTGCCGGCGGGCCCGCGCCGCTGCCGCCGCCGTCCGCCCGGCGGCCTGCGGGTCGGCGGCGACCGCCGCCAGCACCGAGGCGGTCAGATCCGGTACGGCCACCGCCTGCACGCGTACCAGCCGGGTCACCCGCTCGGCCCGGGCCAGCCAGTCCCGGCAGCCCGGGCAGCCCTCGGTGTGCGCGTCCAGCGCCGCCGGCGCCGTCCGCGGATCCTCGCCGTCCAGCCGCGCCGACAGCGCCGCGCGTACGTCGTCGCATGTCATGAGCGGGTAGTCGGCCCGGGACCGGGAAAAGTTCCCGGCGTGGCGCAGGACATGGAAGGGCCGAACGACCCTCTCGCCCGGCACGGCGCCGCGTAACCTGGTCTGTCGTGATCCCCGCCCCGCGCGACGCCACCGCCGCCGGTCCGGCCGACCCGGCCGGTGCCGCCGGGCGGGAGTCGGCGACCGGCTGGGCGCTCGCCGCCCGCGACGGTGATCCGGTGGCCCAGGCCGCGTTCGTCCGGCTCACCCAGGCCGAGGTGTGGCGCTTCGCCGCCGCCCTGGTCGACCCGGACAGCGCGGACGACCTCACCCAGGAGACGTACCTGCGGGCGTTCCGGGCGCTGCCGTCGTTCGAGGGTCGCTCCAGCGCCCGCACCTGGCTGCTCGGCATCGCCCGCCGCACCTGCGCCGACCACCTGCGCGCCGTGGTACGCCGGCGGCGCCTCGACGAACGGCTGGCCAGCCACGCCTGGACCGACCGGCCGCACCCGGACCCGGCCGGCCACCTCGGCGCCGCCGATCTGGTCCGCCGGCTGCCCGCCGAGCGGCGCGGCGCGTTCGTGCTCACCCAGTTGCTCGGCCTGTCGTACGCCGAGGCCGCCGTGGTGGAAGGGGTCCCGGTGGGCACCATCCGCTCCCGGGTCGCCCGGGCCCGCGCCGACCTGGTCGAGGCGGTCGGCGACGCCCTCGCCGGGTGATCCGGGAACTTCCACCGGAGCCGGAACGACCAATGACCGTGACCGCACCGAGCATCCGGGCCGCCCGCTGGCCCGCCATCCGGCCCTGGCTCGGCATCGCCGCGCGGCTGGGCCTGGCCGCCGTCTGGCTGCTCGCCGGCGGTTCCAAGATCGACGACCTGGCCGCCTCCGGCCGCGCCGTGCACGCCTACCAACTCCTGCCGTACGACGTGGCGACCGTGGTCGGTGCCGCGCTGCCGTTCGTGGAGCTGGCGCTGGGCGTACTGCTGCTGCTCGGGTTGGCCACCCGACTCGCCGCCGGGGTCTCCGCGGCGCTGCTGGTGGTCTTCATCGCCGGCATCGCCTCGGCCTGGAGCCGGGGCCTGGCGATCGACTGCGGCTGCTTCGGCAGCGGCGGGCAACTCGCCCCGGGCCAGGCGCCGAGCTACCTCCCGGAGATCCTCCGGGACCTGGGATTCCTGGCACTCGCCGGATTCCTGCTGATCTGGCCCCGCACGCCCGTCTCGGTCGACGGCTGGCTGACGGGCGACGCACCCGTGGAGGACGAGGATGAGTAGTCGCAAGGCGCAGAAGGGTTCGGCCCGGGTGGTCCGCGAACAGCTCGCCCGGGAGCGGCGGCGCAAGCGGACGCTCTGGGTGTCGATCGGCGCCGTGCTGGTGCTGGTCGTCGCCGGCCTGATCGGCTGGAGCGTCTACTCCAGCCAGCAGGCCGACGAGTTCACCGCCCCGCCCGGCGCCAACGAGCCCGGCACCGGCGTCGTGCTCGGCAGCGGACCGGTCACCATCGACCTCTACGAGGACTACCTCTGCCCGGCCTGCAAGCAGTTCCAGCAGGTCAGCGGCGACACGATCGACCAGCTGGTCAGCGAGGGCAAGGCCAAGGTGGTCTTCCACCCGGTGGCCTACCTGAACCGCTTCTCCACCACCGACTACTCCACCCGGTCGTCGGCCGCCTCCGGCTGCGCGGCGGAGGGTGGCAAGTTCAAGGAGTTCACCGACGTGCTCTTCGAGCGGCAGCCGCCGGAGGGCGGCGCCGGCCTCAGCGACGACGAGTTGATCGACATCGGGGCGGGCGTCGGGTTGAACCGGGACGACTTCGGCTCCTGCGTGCGGGACGGCACGTACGAGCCGTGGACCGAGCACGTCACCGAGGAGGCCAGCAAGGCGAACGTCACCGGCACCCCGACCATCCTGGTCGACGGCAAGCCGGTCGCCGACCGCAGCCCGGAGGGGATCAGGGCGGCCGTGGAGGCGGCCGGGAAGTGATCCGCGTCCTGCTGACCCGCGCCGGGCTGGTGCTCGCCGGGGCGCTCACCGCCACGCTCGCCACCGCCGCGCCGGCCGCCGCGCACGGCGCGGACGCCCCGGACGGGACCGACTACCGCACCGCGATCACGTCGGTCACCCCGGCCCGGCCGGGGCTGAGCGTACGGGTGGTGGAGGCGGGCGCCCGGCTGCAGCTGACCAACACCGGCGACGCCGCGGTGGAGGTGCTCGGCTACTCCGGCGAGCCCTACCTGCGGGTCGGCCCGGACGGGGTGTACGAGAACCTGCGCTCCCCGGCGACGTACCTGAACCGGACCCTCGCCGGCGACACGAAGCTGCCGGCCGAGGCCGACCCGGCCGCCGCGCCGGACTGGCGGCGGGTCGACGACTCGGCGACGGTGCGCTGGCACGACCAGCGGGCGCTGTGGCGCGAGTCGGCGCCGCCGCCGCAGGTGCGGGCCGCCCCCGACCGGGAGCACCGGGTGCGGGACTGGGTGGTGCCGCTGCGCGCCGGCGGCGAGCCGGCGGAGATCCGCGGCACCCTCGACTGGGTGCCGCCGCCGGACGCGTACCCCTGGTGGGCGGCGGCCGTCGTCGGGCTGCTCGCGGTGGGCGCGCTCGGGCTGCTCCCGGCCCGGTCCGCGGCCGGCGGGCGGGCGCTGGCCGGGCTCGGTGCGCTGCTGGTCGCCGGCGGGCTGGCCGCCGTCGTGTTCACCGTGGGCCGTGAGGTCGACGCCGGGGCCCGGGGCGTCGGCGGGCTGCTCACCGGCCTGCTCGCCGGGCAGGTGTGGGCGTTGCTCACCGGGCTCGGCGCGATCGCCGCCGGGGTCTACGCGCTGGCCCGCCGGCCGGCCGCCGAGTTCGCGCTGGCGCTGGCCGGCGCCTGCCTGGCGCTCTTCGCCGGGGTGGCCAACGCGGCGGTCTTCGCCCGCGCCGTCGCCCCCGTGCCCTGGCCGGGCACCACGGCCCGGCTCCTGGTCGCCCTGGTCCTCGTCGCCGGCGCCGGCGCCGCCGCGGCCGGCGCCCTCCGCCTGCACGCCGCCTCCCGCCAGCCCACCCCGACCACCGCCCCCACCCCCCACCCCTGACAGATCCCCCCGCGCCGCCCCTTACCTCGTCGATCTTGCACTTTCGGCCCCCGATTCGCGGGTTACATCCGCTTGTGCCCGGGCAGCAAGTGCAAGATCGCGGGGCGCTAGCGCGGGGTGGGGGTGAAGCCGTAGGGGAGTTCGAGGCGGTGGCGGGAGAGGAGGTCGGGGTCGGTCAGGAGGTCGGGGGTGGGGGCGTCGGCGACGATCCGACCGGCGTCCAGGATCACCGAGCGCTCGCAGAGTTCCAGCGCGTACGGCAGGTCGTGGGTGACCATCAGCAGGGTGACCGGCAGGCCGCGGAGGATCTCGGCCAGCTCCCGTCGGGCGGCCGGGTCGAGGTTCGACGAGGGCTCGTCGAGCACCAGGATCTCCGGGTGCATGGCGAGCACGGTGGCCACCGCGACCCGGCGGCGCTGGCCGAAGGAGAGGTGGTGCGGGGCCCGGTCCCGGTGCTCGCCCATGCCGACCGCGGCGAGGGCCTCGTCCACCCGGGCGGCCAGCTCGGCGCCGCGCAGCCCGAGGTTGGCCGGGCCGAACGCCACGTCCTCGGCCACCGTGGGCAGGAAGAGCTGGTCGTCCGGGTCCTGGAAGACGATCCCCACCCGACGACGCACCTCGGCGAGGGTGGCCCGGTCCTGGCTCACCGCCAGCCCGCCGACGCGCACGCTGCCCTCGGTGGGCGTCAGGATGCCGTTGAGGTGCAGCACCAGCGTGGTCTTGCCGGCGCCGTTCGGCCCGAGCAGCGCCACCCGCTCGCCGCGCGGCACGGTCAGGTCGACCCCGTGCAGCGCCACGTGCCCGTCCGGGTACGCGTACCGCACGCCACGGACGTCCAGGCTGGGAGGTGTCGGCTGCACGACACCGATCATCTCAGCACGACGGCGGTGGCGGCGACGGCGGCCGCCAGGACCGGCACGGTGGCCGCGACCAGCCACTGCCCGGCCGTCGCCGCACCGGCACCCTGCCACACCGCCGGCATCCGCCCCGAGTAGCCGCGCGACAGCATCGCCAGGTAGACCCGCTCGCCCCGCTCGAACGCGCGCAGGAAGAGCGCCCCGACGCCGGCCGCGAAGCCGCGCAGCTGCCAGAGGAAGCGCGGGTCGTCGCCCCGGGAGACCCGGGCCACCCGCATCCGGCGGGCCTCGCCGACCAGCACGTCCAGGTAGCGCAGCATGAACGTCGCGATCTGGGTGAGGATCTGCGGGCAGTGCAGCCGGTCCAGGCCGACGATCAGGTCCCGGGTGGTGGTGGTCGCGGCCAGCAGCAGCGAGGCGAGCACGCCCAGGGTGCCCTTGGCGAGGATGTTCCACGCCCCGTACAGGCCGTCCTCGGACAGCCGCAGGCCGAGCAGCTCGACCCGGTCGCCGGCACCGAGGAACGGCAGCGCGACCGCGAACAGCACGAACGGCAGCTCGATCAGGGCCCGGCTGAGCAGCCAGCCGGGGCCCACCCGGGCCAGCGTCGCCACCACCGCCACCAGCAGGGCGTACGCGCCGAACGCCCAGAACGCGGTGCGCGGGGTGGCCACCACGGCCAGGGTGAAGACCACCATCGCCACGATCTTGACCTCGGGCGGGAGCCGGTGCACCGGTGAGCCGGACTCCCGGTACAGCACGTGCGCGTGCCCGGCGCCCATCGTCGTACCGCCGCTCAGCCGGCGGTGCCGGCGCGCTGCCGCCCGTCGGCGGCCTCGCCCTCGGCGGCGGTCTCGCCCCCGGCGGTGGTGGTCCCGCCTTCGGCGGCGGCCGAACCCCGGCGGCGGACCAGCCAGAAGGCACCGCCGGCCACGGCGAAGGTGAGCAGCACGCCGACCACCCCGGACAGGCCGGTGGAGAGGAACTCGTTGTCGAGGCCCGAGACGGCGTAGTCGGCCAGCGGGCCGCCGATCTCGTGCTCCTGCTCCGCCTGCGCGGGGCAGTTGCCGCCGGTGATGTTGTCGTCGGCGTCGAACGTGCAGCCCTCGCGCAGTGACGAGTCCAGCCCGTCCGGGTGCGACGAGGCGAAGTTGCTCACCACCCCGGCCAGCAGCAGGGCCACCAGCAGCCCACCGACGACGAACCCCCAGGAACGCTTCCTCACCGGACACCTCCGACGGCCGGAACGGGCGCCGGCGTGGCCGGCTTCAGGGCGCGCAGCGCGTAGACGAGGTCGGGCCGCACCTTGGCGACGGTGACCACCGTGGTCGCGGTGATCAGGCCCTCGCCGATGCCGATCAGCAGGTGCGCGCCGGCCATCGTGCCGGCCAGGCCGCCCAGGTTGCCGCCCAGGTCGGTGGTGCCGCCGAGCCAGTACTGGCCGACGAAGCCCATCGCCGCGATCACCACGCTGACCAGGGCGGAGACGAACGCGGTCACGCCGAGGCCGGCCGGGGTGCGTGGCAGCACCCGCAGCAGCAGCGCGATCAGCAGGTACGCCGCGGCGGTGCCGAGGACCGCCATGTTGGTGATGTTGAGCCCGAGCATGGCCACCCCGCCGTCACCGAAGACGAGCGCCTGCACGACCAGCACCACCGCCACGCAGAGCGCGCCGACCCACGGGCCGACCAGCATCGCGGCGAGCGCCCCACCGAGCAGGTGGCCGCTGACCCCGGCGGTGAAGATCGGGAAGTTGAGCATCTGCACGGCGAAGATGAAGGCGGCGACGAGGCCGGCCATCGGGGCGAGCCGGTCGTCCAGGTCGGCGCGGCCACGCAGGACGCAGAACGTCATCGCGACCAGCGCCACCGCCGCGAACACCGCGGCGACGGGACCGTCGATGATCCCGTTCGAGATGTGCATCGCCAGGGTTTCCACGCGACCTCCCACGCGACGGCGGGCCTCTCCACGCCGGCGGGCTCAGCCTATTTCCCGTACATCGCTGTTGCCAATATCTGGCAACAAGCCATGGTCCTGATCACCACCGCCTTCGGGCGCCGACGCTGATCCTCGCCCGGGACGACGCGACGACATCCGCGCTCCGCCTCGGCCCCGCTCGCCGGTCGGGGGCGAGCCGCTGGGGTGGCTGCGCGACACCGGGCCGGTCGCCACACGTCGCCACCGGCCCGGCCGGCCCGGGCGGCGGTAGGGTCTCAGCCATGACCGCGCCCGAGCGACTCTCTCCCGGCGACCCCGCGCCCGAGTTCAGCCTCCCCACCGACACCGGGGACACCCTCACCCTGACCGACCTGCGCGGCCGCAAGGTCGTGCTGTACGCCTACCCGGCGGCGATGACGCCCGGCTGCACCAAGCAGGCCTGCGACTTCCGCGACTCGCTCGCCTCGCTCCAGGCGGCCGGCTACGAGGTGGTCGGCATCTCCCCCGACAAGCCGGAGAAGCTGGCGAAGTTCCGCGAGCGCGACGCGATCACCTTCCCGCTGGTCTCCGACACCGACAAGAGCGTGCTCAGCGCGTACGGCGCCTACGGCGAGAAGCAGATGTACGGCCGCACCGTCACCGGCGTGATCCGCTCGACCTTCGTCATCGACGGCGACGGGAAGATCGAGCGCGCGCTCTACAACGTCAAGGCCACTGGGCACGTCGCCAAGCTGCGCCGGGACCTCGGGCTGGACTGAGGCTGTCGTACCGGGCCACTACGGTGCGTACGTGGTCCGGTACAAGTACACCCCCGAGGCGCTCGCCGCCGCGGCGGCCGTCGCGCGCAGCGTCACCGAGGTGATGCGGTTGCTCGGAGTGCGGGTCAGCGGCGGCTCGCACGCGCACATCAGCCGCCAGCTGAAACGCTTCGGCATCGACACCTCTCACTTCACGGGCGCGCTCAACGGTGCCGGGCGGCGCGAGCGGCGGATGACCTCCGCGCAGCTGCTGGTGCGGCTACCGGAGGGGTCCCGGCGCATTCCTGGCAGCCGGTTGAAGTGGGCCCTCGGCACCATCGGCGTGCCCGAGGAGTGCGAAGAGTGCGGCATCGGGCCGAGGTGGCAGGGCCGGCCACTCGCCCTGCACGTCGACCACGTCAACGGCGACTTCCTCGACAACCGCCCGCCCAACCTGCGCCTCCTCTGCCCGAACTGCCATTGCCAGACCGGGACCTACGCCGGGCGGAACCGCCGGTTGCGGGCTGGGAGTCGAGAGGTCAAGGCCGCACCTCGATCGGCCGGGCAGCGGCGAGTCCGTTCCGGCTCCCAGGCGCACCTTCGAGAGGAGCAGCTTGTCGAGCTCTTCGATCGGGTGGACGCGAAAGAGCTGACCATCACGGAAGTCGCCCGCGACCTCGGTTGTTCCCGCGCCCACCTGTATCAGGTGCGTGAACGCTTGCGAGAGGCCGGCCTGGTCGCGCCACGACCCGCTGTCCAGCCGCCATCCGTGAGGCGGGAACTGGTGCTCAGCCAAGCGCTCGCGCATCCGGAACTCGGACCGAAGCCACTGGCCCGTCTGCTTCGCGAGCTGCCAGGCGGATGCCATGTCAGTCACGGAACGATCTCGAACATCCTGCGGGAGGAAGGCCTCAACACCGCCGCGGCCAGACGCTCTAGACTCTCGGACGCAGGCGGGAGTGGCGGAATCGGCAGACGCGCAGGTCTTAGGAACCTGTGTCCGTGAGGGCGTAGGGGTTCAAGTCCCCTCTCCCGCACCAACGGTGTGGTCGCGAGCCGGCAGGGCTGTCTCAATCGCGACATCTCTGCCGGTCACGACGTGAACCGGTGCTGTCGGAAGCGTCACGATCGCGGGCTGCCGAACCGCCGTCCGGGCCAGGATGGCGGGCGTGAGTCTGCGTTTCGTCCTCGACCCCGAGCTGACCCCCGAGCTGCGCGAGCAGATCGTCGCGCTCTGGGTCGAGGTCAGCAACGCCGGCGGTGCCGTCGGTTTCGTAGCGCCGGTGACGGCGGCCGAGGTCCGCGCCACCGCCGACCCGACGTTCGCCGGCATCGTGGGCGGCCCGGACCGGCTGCTGGTCGGCTACGCGGACGAACGGCTGGCCGCAGTGCTGATCTTCAGCGACAACCGGTTCGACCTGAAGGCGCACTGGTGCGTGCTGAAGCGGGTGATGGTGCACCCGGGCACCCAGGGCCGCGGGTACGGCGCCGCGCTGATGCGCGAGGCCGAGCGGATCGGCCGCGAGCTGGGCTGGGAGGCGCTGCACGTGACGCTGCGCGACGGCCTCGGCCTGGACCGCTTCTACCGCGGCCTCGGCTACCGGGAGATCGGGCGGCTGCCCGGCGCGCTACGCGTCGCGCCCGGCGACGACCGCGACGAGATCCTGATGTGGCTGGACCTCGTCGACCGCCGCGGCGCCGCCTGACCAGCCCGGCATCGAGCGGCTGGTCCACCGCCGGCCCGGCCGGATCGGCGCGGGCGACGGTCAGCTGAGCGCCGGCTCAACCCTCGCCCTCTCAGGTCTGCCGGTAAGTGTGCAGGTGCAGGTCGCGGAGCAGGCACACCTCGGCCAGGTGGTGGATCAGCTCGCGGTTGATGTGCAACACCAGCGCCGCCAGCGGTTGCTCGGCGTACGGTCCCTCCGCCTCCCCGCACGGGCGGGCGAGGCCGGCCTCACCGAGGGACTCGACCCCGGCCTGCCACGTCGCGTACTCCGCGTCGAGCTGGGCCAGCGCCTCGGTGGCGGTGGCGGCGTACTCGAACGACTGGTAGTCGGTGGGGGCGCGACCGAAGTGCGCGGCGTTGCGCACGGCGAGCACGCCGACGATCACGTGCCCGAGTCGCCAGGCGATCGTCGTGAACGGCGGCGGGTCGGGCTGCGGCACCGCGAAGTCGATGGTCATCGCGCCCGATCCGGCCCGCAGCGGAGCGTCGCCGGCGCCGCCGGGGCGCACGCTCCAGCAGCCGGGCACCGGCTCCCAGAAGTACTCGTCGTCGGTGAGCCCGTCGAGGCGGTCGCGCAGCTGCCTGGTCCAGTGCCAGGCGAGTTGGTCTCGGAGCAGCGGGTTCCAGGTCTGGTCGGTCATGGACCCAGCCTCCCGCGGATAGCGGACAGGAACGTTCCGTGAGCCGTGCGACGATGTGCGCGTGACCGTCGAGGGGACCACCGAGCGGGTGCTGCGGTTGCTGGCCCTGCTGCAGCGGCGGCCGTCCTGGACCGCTGGCGAGCTCGCCGCCGAGCTGGGCGTCACCGACCGTTCGGTGCGCCGCGACGTGCAGCGGCTGCGCACGCTCGGCTACCCCGTGCACGCGACGGCGGGCGTCGGTGGTGGCTACCAGCTCGGTGCGGGTACCCGGCTGCCGCCGCTGCTCCTCGACGACGAGGAGGCCATCGCCACGGCGGTCTCCCTGCGGTTGGCGTCCGGTGGCACGGTCGCCGGGGCGGGCGAGGCGGCACTGCGGGCGCTGGCGAAGCTCGACCAGGTGATGCCAGCCCGGTTGCGCGCCGAGGTGCGGGCGGTGCACGGGGCCACCGAGACCCTCGTCGGCCCCGGGGTCGAGATCGACGGTGAGCTGCTGGTGACGCTCGCCCGGGCCTGCCGGGACGCCGTGCGGGTGCGGTTCCGGTACGCCGGCCGCGACGGCGGGGAGCGCGAGCGCACGGTCGAGCCGGTGCGGATGGTGACCACCGGCCGCCGCTGGTACCTGATGGCCCGGGACGTCGACCGCGACGACTGGCGCACCTTCCGGCTGGACCGGATGCGCGAGGTGGTGGCGACGACGTGGCGCTTCCGGGCGCGGGAACATCCGGATCCGGTCGCCTACGTGCAGCGGTCCGTCACCGAGGCGCCGTACCGGTATCTCGCCCGGGTGCGGCTGCACGCCGGGCCCGACCGGGTGCGGGAGCTGGTGCCGCCGCAGGTGGGGCGCGTCGAGGACGATCGCGACGGGTGGTGCGTGCTCGTCGTCGGCGGGGAGAACCTGGACTGGCTCGCCGCGCAGGTGGCCCGGCTGGGCTACGAGGCGGAGGTGTTGGAGCCGCCGGAGCTGCGGGAGGCCGCTGCCCTGCTCGCGCGCCGCCTCGCGGCGATGGCCGGGGGCGGCGCGACAGCTAGCCCGTGACCCGCCGGTCGCGCAGCAGCCGGGCGCAGTTCTCGGTCAGCTGCCGGATCGGCTCGGCGGCCTCCGGGCGGGTCCGCAGCGCGTCCTCCAGCCGCACCCGCCACAGTCCGGCCTCGACCAGCAGCCGGTCGCCGTCGGTGTTCCAGCGCAGCCGGTCCCGGGTGTCCCGCAGGGACTGTTCGTAGCCGGGCCCGAGCAGGTCGCCGAGTCCGGCGCCGAGCCGGTCGAGGACGGCGTCGTCGGTCACCGCCCAGACGAGCACCCGGGCCGCGTCCCACGCCACCCGAGGTTGGTGGATCACCGCCATGTCGACTCCTTCGCCGGTGTGACCGTTTCGGCCATCATCGATCCGCGCGGGCGCCGCCGGCAAGCCCCTGAACGGCGATGCCGCGACGGCCGGTCAGCCGTCGACGCGTACCGCGTCGCCGACGGCCACGGTGCCGGTCGTCGCGGGCACGAGGTGGAGTCCGAACAGCAGCTTCTGCTCGACCTTGCGGTACCGGGCGAGGGTGCGCAGCGGTTCCTTCCCGCGTACCCCGGTCTCCTGGTCGGTGGTGGTGACCACGCAGCGGTCGCAGCGCCCGGCGGCGCGGAAGCGGACCCCGCCGATCCACAGCGGCCGCCCGGCCCAGCCGTCCTCGGCCCAGGCCGGGGCGCCGTCGACCACCAGGTTCGGCCGGAACCGGCTCATCGGCACGGCCTCCTCGCCGGCCTCGGCGAGCCAGTCGTTGAGCGCGGCGAGCGAGGCGGTGCTGGCCAGCAGCAGCGGGTAGGCGTCGGCGAAGCTGACCTGGTCGCCGGTGTCGTACTCGCGGTCGCCGGCGGGGATGTGCCGGGTCGGTTCGGCCAGCCAGACCAGCCGGACCGGCCGGCCGAGCAGCCCGCTGAGCCAGCCGTCGGCCGCCGGCCCGGCGGGCAGCGCCGGGACCGGCAGCTTCCGGTTGCGGAAGGTCCGCACCGCGACCGGTGCGCCGCCGGCCGGCTCGGGCACGTCCAGGTCGGGCCGGCCCGGCGCGCGCAGTAGCAGGCCGCCGTCGCGGAGGGTGGCGCGCAGGGCGACCAGGCGGGTGCTCTCCCGCTGGGTGACGCCGACGCCGGCGGCGTCGACCACCATCCAGCGCCGGTCGCCAGCCAGGCCCCACGGTTGCACCCGCGCGTCGTCGTGGTCGAGCCGGTGACAACCCTTGACCGGGTACGTGTGGATCCCGCTCAGCCGCATCCGATCACCATGCCACGCCGATGCCGTCTCCCGGGTACCAGTGGTTGGCCGGGGTCTCCCGGTAGGCGAGGAACCGGCGGCCGGTGCGTTCGGCGTGCTCGGCGAGGACGTTGGTGGCGGTGACGTTGTCGGTGAGCAGCAGCGCGTTCGGGGCCAGTTTGCTCTCCACGGCCTCGAACTCGCGCCGCTCGTGGGCGCGGCTGTGGTCGCTGTCGTGCAGGAAGAGGTCCACCGGCCGGTCCAGCGCGGCGATGGAGGCGATCGAGTCGCCGATCACCAGGTCGACCACTTCGGCCCAGGGGGCGGTGCGGGCCAGATAGCCGGCCTCGGGGTTGATGTCCAGCGAGGTGACCCGGCCGGTGTGCCCCTCGGCGGCGTTGCGCAGCAGCGCGGCGGCGAGCACGCAACTGCCGAGTCCCTTGTCGACACCCGTCTCCACCACGTGCGTCGGGCGGCTGGCCCGGACGATGGCGTACCAGCCGATCCGGCGGGCGTAGCGGACCTGCTTGTCGGCGAGCCCGCGGCGGGCGGCGCCGGCGGTGGCCTGCTGGATGTGCTGGCGCAGGGTGTCGTCGGACTCGATCTCGTCGAGGTACGCGCGGACCTGCTTGACCGGGATGTCGCAGACCACGCTGACGAACCAGGCGAGGTGGTGCCGGCTCAGCTTGGTCAGGTCGTAGGTGTAGTTGTGATGTTCGCGCGACGTGAGCAGCCAGCGCGCCGAGGTGCGCAGCACCTTGGCGTCGTGGCGGGCGACCCGGGCCAGCCGCTTGGGGAAGGCGGCCACCGGGGCGAGCGGGGTGCGGGCGATGGCCCGTCGGAGCTTCGTTGCGTCCACCGGAGCGTTGTACCAGCCCGAGGGAAACGGTGGGTGTGAAAGTTTTCATTCACGGGGCGGGCTCATCGGCACGAACGGTGGGTACGCGAGCCGGAACCGGAATCAGTAGCATCGCGCCATGCGCCATCGCCAGGAGTACGCGGAGCCCGAGACCCGGTTCTTCGACGAGCAGTCAGCTTCGGAACCGACCGAGCAGCCGCGGCCGCGGCGGCGCCGGTGGCGCAAGGTCGCACTGATCACGCTGCTCGTGGTGGCCTTGCTCGGCGGCGGCGGCCTGATCGCCGGTGGCCTGTACTTCCGGTCGATCAACTCCGACATCGAGCGCGTCGACGCCTTCGACGACGTGCCCGAGGCGTCCCGCCCGGAGGTCGTGGCGAAGGGCGCCATGAACATCATGATCCTGGGCAGTGACTCCCGCGACCCGGAGAACAGTTCGGGCTCCCGCAGCGACACCATCATCGTGGCCCACCTGCCCAAGGACCGGTCGAGCGCGCAGCTCATCTCGATCCCGCGGGACACCTGGGTGCACGTGCCGAAGTCGAAGGACGGGCAGCACGGCGGCCGGGACGCCAAGATCAACGCTGCGTACGCCTGGGGTGGCGTTCCGTTGATGGTGCAGGCGGTGGAGAAGTTCACCGGCGTCCGCGTGGACCACGTGGCGATGGTGGATTTCGCCGGCTTCAAGGAGATCGTCGACGCGCTCGGCGGCGTCGAGATCGACGTGGAGAAGGGCTTCACCACGCGGTACTCGCTCAACGGCACCCGGACGTTCCCCCAGGGGCGGCAGACCATGGACGGGGCCGCCGCGCTCGACTACGCGCGCGAGCGGCACGCCTTTCCCGACGGCGACTTCGCGCGGATCCGTCACCAGCAGCAGGTGATCAAGGCGATCCTGGACAAGGCGGCCTCCGGCGGCGTGCTGGCCAACCCGGGCAAGCTGAACTCGTTCATGAAGGCCACCGCGAACGCGGTGGCGGTGGACAAGTCGATGTCCATCCTGGACCTGGCGATGGAGCTCCGGCACCTGCGCAGCGGCAACCTCGGGTTCTACACCTGCCCGGTCAAGGGCACCGGCCGGGTGGGCAGCGAGAGCGTCGTCTTCGCGGACACCGGCCGGGCCAAGCGCCTGTTCGACGCGGTGCGCCGCGACGCGGTCCCCGAGATCCAGGCTGCCGGGAAGTAGGACCCCGAATTGTCAGGCCGGCGATAGCGTTGCGGCTGACCTGGTCGTATCCTTCCCTCGCCCACTGGTCGTCGCGTACGCCCCGAGGGCTGTCACGGGGGAGGATCGACCATGTCAAGCCAACCGGCGATTAGTCGTCCGGCTGCGCCGGCGTCCCATTTGGGCGGAGCGACACAGCAGGTGGTGGAGCCGCCGCGGCACACCGCGGCCGGCGACGAGGAGAACGCGGCCCCGGCCGACCGGGCGAGCGGCCCGGCGGCCCGCGCCACCACGCGGGCCGGTCTCGACACGACGGCGGTGCTGCCGTACGCCGGCTCCCGGGCCTCGACGCGTACGCGCTGGCTGCGGGCCTGGATGATGACGGCCCCCATCGACGTCGTCGCGCTGCTCACTCCGCTGCTGATGAGCCAGGCCTACTGGCGGGGCACGCTGGCCAACGCGGTGCTGACGGTGGCCATCTTCGCCACCGGCGGGCTCTACCGGGCGCGCCGCCACCTCAGCATCCTGGACGAGTTGCCGATCCTCGGCGGGCGGCTGCTGGCCTCCGCCGCGGTGGTGGCCATCATCGCCGCCGAGCGGCACTCCTCGGTGTCGTACGTCGGTGGCTTCATGCGCGGTGTAGCGCTCTCCGCCGGGCTGGTGATCGTCGGCCGCGCGTTCAGCCGGACGCTCACCAACGTCCTGCGCAAGCGCCGGTGGGTGGAGCACAACGCGATCGTCATCGGCAACGGCCCGGTCGGCGCGGAGCTGGCCCGGCTGCTGCGCCGCTACCCGCAGTACGGCCTCCGCTTCGTCGGCTGTGTCGACGTGGCGTCCCGGCAGGGCGCGGGGGCCCTGCCGCTGATCGGCACCCTGGGCGAACTCGAACAGCTCGTCCGGCTGCTGGAGTGCGACGTCCTGGTCATCGCCGACCCGGAGTGCCCGGAGCCGGTCCTGATGGAGACGCTGCTCCAGCCGGCCAGCTCGCGCTGCGACCTCTGGGCCGTGCCGCGCCTGTGGGGTTCGCGCACCCAGGGCGGATACCCCGACCACATCGGCGCGATTCCGATCGTCAAGATCGGTGACACCTCGCTGTCCGGCCCGCGATGGGCCGTCAAGCGGGCCTCCGACGTGCTCTTCGCGCTGGTCGCGCTGATCGTGCTGAGCCCGCTGCTGCTGCTCTGCGCGATCGCCACCTTCCTCGACGGCGGTCGCGGCATCTTCTTCCGCCAGGAGCGGATCGGCCGGTACGGCAAGCCGTTCCAGGTGATCAAGTTCCGGTCGATGCGCCCGGTCGACGAGCACGAGTCGCAGACGAACTGGTCCATCGCGCACGACCGGCGGGTCGGGCCGATCGGGCGGTTCATGCGCCGTACGTCGCTGGACGAACTCCCCCAGCTCTGGAACATCCTGCGGGGGGAGATGAGCGTGGTCGGCCCGCGACCGGAACGGCCGTACTTCGTCGAGAAGTTCTCCGCCGAGTACCCCGACTACGCGATGCGCCACCGGGTGCCCGTCGGGCTCACCGGGCTCGCCCAGGTCAGTGGCCTGCGCGGCGACACGCCCATCTCCGACCGGGCGCGGTTCGACAACTACTACATCGAGAACTGGTCGCTGTGGCTGGACACCAAGGTGGTGCTGCGGACCGTGGCGGAGATCTTCCGTGGTGGCGGTCGCTGAGCCCACCGGGTCCCCGTCCGTCTTCTCGCCGACCAGGTCAAACGTTAGGGAGTTCAAGGTGACAAGCGAGGTCGTCGCGCCCAGGACCGGGCAGGTGCCGGCTCGGCAGCCGCAGGGCGGCGGGGCCCGGTGAGCACCACCGCCGGGCAGACCCCGCCGGTCGGGCAGCAGGGCGGGCTCCCCGCTCTCGCCGACTCGTCGGTGGCACTCGTCCACGAATGGTTCGGCGTCACCGGGGGCTCCGAGAAGGTCTTCCGGCACATCGCCGACCTCGTACCGCACGCGGAGCGGTTCGTGCTCTGGAAGGACTCGGGCGTCGAGGAGCCGCAGTTGCGGGAGTCGTGGCTGGCCCGGACCCCGCTGCGGCACAGCAAGGCGGCGGCGCTGCCGCTCATGCCGATGACCTGGCGGACCCTCACCCGGCAGCGCTTCGACGTGGTCATCTCGTCCAGCCACGCCTTCGCCCACACGGTGAAGCTGGGACCGCCGGAGACGACCCGGCACCTGAGCTACGTCCACGCTCCGGCCCGGTACATCTGGAGTCCGGCCTTCGACGGCCGCGGCTCCAGCCCGCTGCTCGCCCTCCCCCGACGCGCGCTCCAGGCCGTCGACGTACGGTTCAGCCGGCACGTGCACAGCTACGCGGCGAACTCCCGCGAGGTACAGGCCCGGATCCGCCACTACTGGCGACGGGACGCCGTCGTGGTCAACCCGCCGGTGGACGTGGACTACTTCTCGTCCGCGCCCGCCGCGGACCAGGCCCAGCCCCGGGACTACCTGCTCGGCGTCGGCCGGTGGATTCCGTACAAGCGGTTCGACCTGATCATCGAGATCGCCGAGGCCGCCGGCCTGCCGGTGGTCATCGCGGGCTCCGGGCCCGAGGAGGCCAACCTGCGGCGGCTCGCCGAACGCGTCCGCGTCCCGGTCACCGTCGAGGTCATGCCGAGCATGGAGCGCCTGCGCCAGCTCTACTGGGGGGCGCGCGCCCTGCTGTTCCCCGTGCACGAGGACTTCGGCATCATCCCGGTGGAGGCGCAGGCGTGCGGCACCCCGGTCATCGGCATCAACCGGGGCGGGTTGCTGGAGACGGTGGTCGACGGCGAGACCGGCTTCCTCATCGACTCCACCACCCCCGACCGGTTCGCCGCGCTGACCGCCCGCCTGGGCGAACTGCACACGGACCGGATCAGGGCCAACGCCGCCACCTTCTCCGCGGCCACGTTCGCCGCGAAGTTCTCGGCCTGGGTGACCGATGCCGTCGCGTAGGGTCGCCGGGGTGACGGCCCGATGAGCACCGTCGGTATCGCCATCGTCAACTACCTGAGCGCCGACGACACGGCGGAGCTCGTCCGGTCGATCGCGGCCCACACCAGCCCGCAGGGCCCGCGGGTGACGATCGCGATCGTCGACAACAGCGCCCAGGGCCAGCGGCTCGAACCGATCGCCGAGGTCGCGCGGGGCCACGGGCTGTCGGCCCGGGTGATCCACGGTCACGGCAACGTCGGGTACGCCGCGGGGAACAACATCGGCGCGCGCTGGCTCCTGGAGCAGGGCGCCGACGTGATCTGGGTGCTCAACCCGGACACCCGGATCACCGGCGGCGACCTCTCCGCGGCGCTGGAGGTGTGCCGCGCCGGGGACTTCGCGATCGGCGCGACGACGAGCACCGACGCCGCCGGGTTGACCCGCCCGGACCTGGGCGCGCTCGACCTCTGGACGGGGCAGAGCGGGCAGCCGTCGGCCGACACCCCGGGGTCACGCCGGCTGACGTACGTCGCGGGCCACTCGCTCCTCATCACCCGACTGGCGTTCGAGAAGCTGAACGGCTTCAGCGAGGACTTCTTCCTCTTCTACGAGGAGGCCGACCTCGCCGTGCGGTGCGCGCGCCTCGGCATCCCGGTCACCGTCGTCTCCGGCCTCGAGGTCGAGCACGCTGGCGGCGGCGCGACGGGCGCGAGCAGGGACATGAAGGCCAAGTCGCTGATCACCTACTTCCACGCCAGCCGGAGCTGCATGATCTTCTTCCGCAGGCACTACGGCCGCCGGCTGCCCCTGGCGGCCGTCGCCCGGCTGCTCTACGCGGGGAAGGCGCTGCTGGTGGCCGGCCCGGGGGCGGCGAGCGCGGTGGTCCGGGGAACGGTCGCGGGGTTGCGGGCATGACCCTGTCGTTGCGTGGTTCGGTCCGGCAGGCCGCCGGCAGCGCCACCATGATGTACCTCTCCGCCCTGGCGATGTCCGGCGTCGCCATCCTGCTCAGCGTCGCGCTGCCACCGGCCGAGCGCGGTCTGCTGGTGGCGACGACGACCAGCGCCACCATCGGCGTCGCCGTCGGCGGGTTGTCGTTGGAGACGTTCCTGCTCGCCCAGGGCCGGCAGTGGCTGGACGAGACGGCCGGTCGCCGCAGTCTGGCGATCTACACCGGCACGGTGCCGCTGACCGCGACGTTGGCGTGGATCTTCGCGCGTTACTCGGAGGAGGCGAATCCGGGCATCGCCGCCGTCGGCGCCGCGTGCATCGCGGCGAGCAACATTCCGGCCGCGGCCGGGCTCACGCTGGGCCAGTTCCTGAGCGTCTACCGGTATCGCGCCGCGTTCGCCGCCATCGCGCCGGCGCTCTATCTCGTGCTGATCGTCGCCGCCGTCGAGGACGCGGAGTTGTGGCTGCTCGCCTGGCTCGGGTGCCAGGCGCTGATGGCGGTCGCGCTCTGGACGAAGCACGGGTTGTCGCTGGTCCGGATGGCTCGCCGGCCGGCGCCGGAGCAGGAGCGGCTCGCCCGGCTGGGCCTCACCCACGCGGGAGCGGTCGCCCAGGTCTTCACCTACCGTTTCGACCAGCTCGCGCTGGCCCGTCATCAGGGGCCCGACGTGCTCGCCGTGTACTCGCTGGCGGTGGCGGCGATCGAGTTCACCCAGGCCGGCGCGGTGGTGGCGGCCCAGCGGACCCTCGGGGACCATGCGGACGGCTCGGCCCAGCGGCTGCAGGGCGTGTTGCGGCGGGCGCTGTACCTCGCCGTCGGAATGGGGTTGCTGGTCCTCGTCGGGTTGGCCGCGATCGGGGTGCTGACCAGCGGATACGAGGCGGCGCTCCTGCTCGGCCTCATCCTGGTCGCGCGCAGCGTGGCGGTGACCTTCGGCAAGATCCTGAGCGCCCGGCTGGTCAACCTCGGTGGCGAACGCGCGACCGCCGTGATCGCGGCCGGCACCGCCCTGGCCGCGGTCGTGGGCTATTCGTTCACCGCCCCCGAGTTCGGCGCCGCCGGTGTCGCCGTCATCTCCGTCGGGCTGTTCGCGCTGCACAGCACAGTCACCGCCGTCGTGCTGCGCAAGCGGTCCGAGCCGCAGGTCACGGCAGCTCCCCAGGCGGATTCCAGCGAACCTAAGGTTGGCAACGTTGTCTGACAGAGTCGTCGCAGTGATCCTCAACTGGAACTGCGCGGACGACACCATCCGGTGCCTCCGGGCCGTTCTCGGCGGCAGCCACGTGCCGGACGTCATCGTCGTCGACAACGGTTCGAGCGATGACTCGATCGGCAAGCTCGACCGGGTGGCCGAGCCGTTCACCCTGCTCCGGCTGGACCGCAACCTGGGCTACGCGGGCGGCATGAACGCGGGCATCCGCGAGGCGGAGGCCCGCGGCGCCGACCGGGTCTGGCTGCTCAACGCCGACGCGGTCCCCCGGCCGGACGCGCTGGCGACGCTGCTGCGGCACGCTGACCGCTTCGACGTGTCGACGTCGTTGCAGACGACCTCAGCGGCGCCGGACGATCCGGACGCCGAACCCTACGTCGTCGCCGCCATGCTGCCCAACGGCAAGGTCCGCCCGGTCCGGTGCGCCGGCTGCGACCAGGCGGCGCACGAGGTGGACATGGTCACCGGCGCGGCACTGCTCCTGCGGCTCTCCTCGGTCACCGGGGTCGGCCTGTTCGATGAACGGTTCTTCCACTACAAGGAGGAGTTCGACCTCGTCCGGCGGATCGCCGACGCGGGCGGCCGGATCGGGTTCGTGTGCGCTTCCGAGGTGTGGCACCAGCGGGGTGCCAGCCTCAGCGGGTCCAGTCCTCGGGCCCGCTACTACCACCACCGCAACGAGGTGCTGTACGTGTGGAAGCACTACCCCCACCCGTGGCGGCGGCTGCTGATCGGTGAGCCGATCCACTACAAGAACGTGGCGAACGCCCTGTTCCGGATCGCCGCCGGTGGCCGGGCGCGCAGACGGAGCTCGCTGGCGGTGCTGGCCGGCTACTGGGACGGCGTACGGGGCATCCACGGCCCCACCGAGAGGTTCTAGCGTGCACATCCTGTTCGTGAGTCACTCCGCCGAGCTGATGGGCGCGGAACGGTCACTGGTCGCGCTGGTGCGGGAGGCGGTCGAGGTCCGTGGTCACCGCGTCACCGTCTCGCTGCCGGACGACGGCCCGCTGCGGGCCGAGCTGGCCCGGGTGGGTGCGGACGTCGTGGTCCTGCCGACGCGGCTCTGGATGGGAAAGCGGCACACGCCGGTGGTCGGGCTGGTCCGATCGGCCCAGGCGGCGGTCTCCGTACCCCGGTACTGGCGCCACCTGCGGCGGGCCAGGCCCGACCTGGTGGTGACCAACTCGGCGGTCGTCCCGGCCGGGGCGATCGCCGCCCGGATGGCGGGCGTCCGCCAGGTCTGGACGATCAGGGAGAGCCTGCTGAGCAACCCGAACCTGCGGTCGGCGCTGCCCCGACGGACGATCGCCCGGATCATCGCCTCCCTACCCGACGGCGTCGTCGTGATCTCGAAGTACGTCGCCGGGCAACTGCTGAGCGCGGCCCCCGCCGCCGGACCGAAACTGCGGGTGGTTCCGCCGTCGGTGGCGCCACAGGCGGCGCCGGTGGCCGCCCGGCGGCCCGGTCCCGGGAAGCTGGAACGACTCGTCCTGCTCGGGCGCTACACGCCCGAGAAGGGTCAGGCGGACGCGATCGAGGCGCTCGGGCGGTGCCTGCGGGCGGGGCGGCCGCTCCATCTGAAGCTGGCCGGCGTGGGCGACGGCGCCGCCCGGCGGGCCGTCCAGGCGCTCGCCGAGGAGCACGGGGTCGGCCACCTCGTCGAGGCATCCGAGTGGACGGACGATCCACACGCGCTGTACTCGTGGGCGGACGCGACCCTGATGCTCTCCCGCAACGAGGCGTACGGCCGGGTGACCGTCGAGTCGCTGATGTCGGGTACGCCGGTGATCGGCTACCGGGCCGGCGCCACGACCGAGATCCTCGACGGCGGCGGCGGGGTGCTGGTGGCGCCCGACGCCGAGGCGTTGGCGCGGACCCTGCTGGCGCTCGCCGCCGGCGACGGGGCGTTCGACCGGCTCGCGAACGACGCACTGCTGCGGGCGAACGAATTGAACAACGCACCGTCGTCGGCGGGAGCCTTCGTCTCGTACCTGGAAGAAGTGCGGGCAGGACGGGCATGACGGCGTCGGTGCGGGCCCTCGGTCTGCCGGCGGTGCTCGCCCTCACGGTCGGCGTGCTGGCGAGCTGGCACCCCGTCCTGCTCGCCGTGCTGGGGCTGGCCGCCCTGCTCGTCTGGGGCCTCTGGACCCCGTCCCGGCTGATGTACGCGCTGTTCGCGGTGTTGCTGCTGGTGCCGGTCACCGCAGACCCGGGTTACCCCACCGAACCGGTGTGGGTCGTCCTGCTGGCCGCCACCGCGATCGCCCTGTTCGGTCGCATCCAGCGCTTCGACCCGGACCGACCGCTCGCGTCCGTCGGGATGGCCGGGTTCGTGCTGCCGGTGACGGGGGTGGTCGCCGGCCTGGTGCACTGGCACGGGCCAAAGACCTTGATCGTGTCCCTCATCCCGTTCGTCTGCTACGCCGTCATCGGCTGGCACGTGGTGGAGGAGGCGCGGCGCGACCCGGAGCTGGTGAAGCGGGTCGCCACGGCCGTCGCCTGGTTGGGTGTGCCCATCGCGCTGCTCGCTGTCTACCAGCGCGCGAGCGGGACCTGGCCGGTCCTCGACGCGCTGGCGACGAGCAACGCGTTCACCTCGTCCGGGGGCGCCGGCCGGTCGGTGGGCACGATCGGCCACCCGATCGTGTACGGCACGTACTGCATGATGTCGATGTGCGTCACGCTCGCCCTGCGCGGCCGCCTGTGGCAGGTGCCCTTCGCCGCCGGTGCGGTGGGGCTGCTGCTGTCCGGCTCGCGCAGCGCGTGGATCGGCATGGCCGGGGCTCTGCTGGTCTGGTACCTGTCGCAGGAGCGGAAGGTGACCCGCCGGGGTGTCGGCCTGGTCGCGGCCTTCGTCGCCGCCGGCGGGGTGCTGGTGCTGGCCGGCCCGGGGCCGGTGCGGGGCGCGGTCGACATCCTCCGTTCCCGCCTGTCCAACGTGACCGGCTCGTCCTCCGCCACCGCGCGGTACAGCCGCTACGACGTGGCGTGGTCGGGCCTGTGGGACCGCGTCGACACCGTGCTGTTCGGGTTGGGGCCGGAGGCGCACGTGCGGTACTTCCAGCAGGTGGGTATCGGCGACTTCCTGGCCCAGACCTTCGACAACAGTTACCTCACGCTGTGGTACGACTTCGGCCTGATCGCGCTCCTGCCGTTCGTCGCCATACTGGTCGCGCTGTTCGTCAAATCCAGGTCGTTGGCTGCCCGGATGCTCGTCGCGGCAATGGCGGCGCAAATCTTCTTCTTCGACTTCTACCTGTGGCCGTGTGCCGCCGCCGTCCTGATCCTGGCGGCCGGCCTGGCAATTTCCCCGGGTCGTCGAAACGGCACTCAGCAGGGGGTGCGCGGAATGGCGAAAGTCCCGCTCGCCCGGGCCGGATGAGCGAAACTCGCGGCGGCTGGAGCACTGCTAGGATGACGGCCGCCGCGGCTCGTGCGCACGAGTTGACTGTTGGCTCCTGCCAGGCGGCCAGCGACGCAGATGAGGATCAAGAGTGAGGCTTTCCGGCAAGCTGCTGCCAGCCAGGACGCCCGGTCGGCCAACGGATGATCTACGGGACCGCAGTGGTCTTCGCGGCGTCGTCGACATTTCCCGCCGGGCCGTACGTCAGTGGGTCGAGTTGACGCCTCGGCACTATTTCAAGGCCCTGCGCGCACGCCGGTGGATGGTGCTCACACTCCTCCTGATCAGCACGGCCGGTGGCGGCCTGGCCACCCTGTTGCAGACGCCGATGTACAAGGCGGAGGTGCAACTCTTCTTTTCGCCGAACTTCCCCACCAAGGACATTCGTCAACTCGACACCGGCGGAAACTACATCCTGCAACGGGTCCGGTCGTATTCCGAGATCGCCGACAGTCCCGAGGTCGCCACCACCGTCATCGAGCGGCTGGGCCTGCCGTACTCGTCGGAGGAGCTGCTGTCCCGGGTCAGCGTCACGGGCAAGGCGAGCACCGCCATTTTGAACATCGAGGTCCTTGATCCGGAGCCCGGGCGGGCCCGGGACATCGCCAACGCGATCGGGGCGGAGATGCCCGGCTTCATCGGCCGGCTGGAGCAGCCGACCGGGATCGACAGCCCACCGGTCAAGGTCTCCGTCGTCCGCCCGGCGACCGCGTCGTCGGCGCCGGAGTCGCCGCAACCCGTGGTCAACATCGGCCTCGCCGTTGCCGGCGGGCTGATCGTCGGCACGGTGACGGCGGTCACCGCGTACGCCCGGGAGCGCACCGTGCGGGACGCGGACCACGCCGCCGAGGTCGCGGACCTGACCCTGGTCGGGGTGGTCGAGGCCGCTCCCGGAGCGACCCGCCTCCTGGCGCCCGACGAGCGGTCCGCCCGCGCGGAGGCACTGCGGCAGACGCGGGCGACTCTGCGGGTCCAGGCGGTCGGCGAACGGCTGACCAGCGTCACGGTCATCGGCTCCGCCGGCGACGATGGTGGCGCACTCACCGCCGGGAACCTGGCGGTGGCGTTCGCCCGTGCCGGCGAGACGGTGGTGCTGATCGACGGGAACCTGCGGAACCCCGAGATCCACGAGTTGTTCGCCGTGCCCAACGAGACCGGACTGGCGAACGTCCTGCGGGGTGAGGCGTCCGTCAACGACGTGACGGTTCAGTGGCGTGCCGAATTCCCGCTCTATCTCCTCCCCGCCGGCCGGGACGAGTCGGGGCCGACCGAGCGGCTGTTCCAGCCCGACAAGATCGCCGACCTGATGCAGTCGTTCCGGCTGGGTCAGGTCTTCGTGATCGTCAACGGTCCGCCGCTGCTGTCGGACGCCGAGGCGACGTTCCTGGTGACGGCCACGGACGCGACGGTGGTCGTCGCCCGGGTCGGTACCACCCGGACCGACCAGCTGCCGACCACTGTGGACGCGCTGCGACGGATGCGCGCGAACCTGCTGGGTCTGATCGCGGTCGGCGGGACGAGGTAGCGACACCGTCCGGATCGGACGGACCCCCTCCGCGGTACCGGCCCGGTCCGTGGAGGAAGCTGCCGGTACGGGTGGCACAGCATGGTCCGTTAGACTGGCTCGCGCCTGGTCCCACCACAGGCAGTGGACGACCCGGACCGGTTCTGAGATCCGGCGACCTTTCCCTAGGGCGACGAGGATGCACGACGACGTCGGGATGCTGTTGCGGCGGGCGGGCTTCGGTCCGACGGCGTCTGAGCTGGCGGCCGCGAAGAAGGCGGGTTACCGGGCAACGGTGGCCCGGCTGATGGCGCCCGCCGGGCCGGACCGGGGCGCCGCCACCTCACCGATGCCGGAGCTCGGCCGGGATCCCTTCGACGATCTTCCTGATCCGACGACGGAGCAGCGGGCCGCGGCGGAGTCGCTCCGGAAGCAGCACACCGACGCGATCATCCGTTGGTGGCTGGACCGGATGACGGTCGCGGACCACCAGGCGAACGAGAAGCTGCTGTTCTTCTGGCACGGGCACTGGGCCACCTCCATCCGGAAGGTCGGCAGTCCCCAGTTCATGCTCGCGCAGCACCGGAAGATCCGCAGCTCGCCGAACTTCCGGGTGATGGCGCGGAAGCTGGTTTCCGATCCCGCGCTGGTCTACTGGCTGGATGGGCAGCTCAACACCAAGCACGCGCCGAACGAGAACCTCGCCCGGGAACTGATGGAGCTGTTCATGCTCGGCATCGGGAACTACACCGAGCAGGACGTGAAGGAGGCCGGGCGCGCGCTGACCGGTTGGAAGACCGACCTCGGCGTCCCGGAGACGGCCATCTTCTTTCCGGCCGACCACGACGCCAGCCGCAAGAAGATCCTCGGCACCACCGCACGGTTCGACGCCTACACCCTGGTCGACCACCTGGCGAAGCAGCCGGCCTGTGCGCGCTTCATCGCCGCCCGCCTGTGGTTCCGGTACGTCTCCTCGTCCGCGCCGATCGCCCGGTCCACCCAGGAGAAACTGACCTCGGCGTTCCCGGTGGGCCTGAACATGCTCCGGGTCCTCTTCGAGGACGAGCAGTTCCGGTCGGGCCGGCACCGGCTGGTGAAGCAGCCGGTCGAGTGGCTGATCGGCGCGATGCGCCAGTTGAACATCCGGCCGGCCCACTTCTCCGAGCAGACGCTGCACCAGGTGGTGAGTGGACTGACCGGGCTGGGGCAGGTTCCCTTCGCACCCCAGAGCGTGGGTGGCTGGCCGAGCGGAGCGGCCTGGCTGAACTCCGCGGCGGCCCAGGTCCGCCTCGGTCTGGCCGACCTGCTCGCCGGGCTGGCCGAGTTCGACCACCTCACCGCCGAGGGGCTGGCGACCGTCCTCGCCATCGACACCTGGACCAACCGCACCTATCAGACCTTGAAGCAGGCGAAGAATCCGCGACAGCTCCTGATCCTCGGGCTGGCCAGCCCGGAGTACCTGGTGAATTGACATGGACCCGTTGACCCGACGCAAGTTCCTTCTCGCCTCGGCCGGGGCCGGCGGCGCCGCCGCGATCGCCGCCAGCGGGTTCGGGTTTGCCGAGCTGCTCGCCACCGCCAGGGGAAACCACGAGGCGGATGCCGACGACGGTACCGACAAGCTGGTCCTGGTCACGCTCTACGGCGGCAACGACGGGCTCAACACCGTCATCCCGTACGCGGACCCGGCGTACCACTCCGCCCGACCGGAGCTGGCCTACGCCCCGGAGAAGGTGCTGCATCTCGACGACTCGCTCGGGCTGAACCCGGTGCTGACCGGGCTGAAGCGGTGCTGGGACAGCCGGCAGCTGGCCGTCGTGCTCGGCGTCGGCTACCCCAGGCCCGACCGGAGCCACTTCCGGTCGATGGACATCTGGCAGACCGGGTCACCGGAGGCGCCCGTTCCCACCGGCTGGGTGGGCCGGTGGCTGGACGGCACCAACGCCAACGCCGAGGCGGCGGTCAGCTTCGAGCCGGCGCTCCCGCCGCTGCTCGTCGGCGAGACGCGGGTGGGCGCCTGTGTGGCCGTCGGTGGGCTGCAACTACCCCGTGGGGTCGACGCGGAGCTGGTCGCCGCGCTCGGGCGGCTCCAAGACGGCGAGTCGGAGCTGCAGGTGCGCGCGGCGGAGTCGTACCAGGACTTCCTCCGGGTGAACGAACTCGTCGAACAGGCCGCGAACAGCCCGGCACCCCCGGAGGTGGCCGAACTTCCGCCCTTGCCGGCCACCGCGACCGGTGGAGCCAGCTCCCTGGCCGCCCAGCTCGCCCTGGTCAGCCGGTGCGTCGAGGCGGGCGTGCCCACCCGGGTCTACTCGGTGAGCCTGGGTGGCTTCGACACCCACGCGAACGAGCGAGTCGGCCAGGAGTGGCTGCTGAAGCAGCTTGACGAGGCGCTTTCCGCGTTCCTCGACCGGATGGCGAAGACGAAGGCGGGTCGGCGGGTGACCGTGGCCGTCTACAGCGAATTCGGCCGCCGGGTCAGGGCCAACGCCTCGGATGGCACCGACCATGGGACGGCCGGGCCGCTGCTCGTGATGGGCCCGGGCATCGCCGGCGGGTTCTACGGCGAGCAACCGAGCCTGACCGACCTGGACGACGGCGACCTCAAGGCGACGACGGACTTCCGCGACGTCTTCGGCACGCTACTCGGTTCCGTGCTGCGGGCCGACCCCGCCCAGTACCTCAACGGATACCAGCCGAAGCTGCTACCACTCGTCCGCGGCCGGGTGTAACGGCGACGACGGACGACCGGGACCGGCCCGGCACCGCGCCCGCTACGGGCGGCGGCACCGGGCTCCGGCTCAGTCCCCGTTCCCGATCTTCTGGCGGTCGGCCGCGTGCTGCCGGTAGGTCTGGGCGACGAGGTTGGTGGGCGAGCTGTCGGTGGTGCTGGCGAGCTTGGTGATGGCGCCCGCGTAGTCGCCGGCGAAGTAGGCGTCGAGGCCGCTGCGGTACAGCCGGTCGGTGTCACCGAGCTCGTTGGTGACACCCGCTTCGCCGAGCATCGCGGCCAGCGTGGCCGCCGGCACGACGGCGCGGTTGGCCTTGTCGGGCAGCTCCTCGTCGTTGTCCAGGATGCCGGCCACCCGGCCGCTGGTGTCGATGACCAGGCCGCCTCGGGAGTGGATCCCGACGTCACCGTTGACCCGGTGGCCGGACACCTGCCCGACGCTGCCCGAGCCCGCCACGATCACCGGCTTCGACGCCACGGTGTAGGTGGCGGTGAGGGGGTCCTTGTCGCTGGTGGCGTAGCCGACCGAGACGAGCTGCGTGCCCTGCTGGACGGCGTCCGTGGTGTTCAGTTCGGCGACCGGGAGACGCTCCTGGGCGAGCTTGACCAGGGCGACGTTGCCCATCTCGGGATCCCACGTCCGGACGATCTCGCCCGGGATCGCCGGGCTGTCGGTGACATTGCCCTTGGCCACGTTGAACTGCCCGAACAGCCGGACCTCCGGCTCCTGCCCGGCGTCCATGCCGGTGAAGACGCTCTTCTTCAGGTTGGTCGCGACGTACTCGTCGAGCTTGGCGGATTCGAGCTTCTTCTCCTCGATCAGGATCCGGCCCAGCGAGTAGAGGGCGTTCTGGGTCGCGGTGTCGGCCGCGGGCCGCACGCAGAGGCCGTTGGTGAACGCGTGGCCGGTGGTGCTCACCACGAAGCCGCTGCAGCGGCGGTTGAAGGTGATCGGCGCCGCCCGCAGCGGGGTCTTGGTGGCCTTGTCCCGCAGGTATCCGGTGTAGACGACCTCCACGTAGACCAGCGACGGCGAGGCGATCGCTACCGCCCGCTCCTCGAGGGTGTACGGGGGCGGGGACTTCTTGGGGTCGCCCGAGTTCGCCCAGACGATGGCACCGCCGACGCCCGCGAGGACCACCAGGACCAGCGCGGTGATGCCGAGCCAGAGCCCGGTGCGGCGGGGACGCGGCTCGGAGGGCTTGATCCGGCGGTCCGGCGCGGCGAACGGGTCGTACGAGGTCGGCTCGGCCGGCGCGGTGGCGTGCGGCCCGGGCGACTGGGGCGTGCCCGAGACGGGCTGCGCCGACACCGGGTGCGCCGAGACGGGCTGGGCCGACACCGGCTGCGGCGAGACCGGCTGCGCGGAGACCGGCTGCGCCGAGACCGGGCCGACCTGGATCGCCCACGGCATGACCGGTGCCCCGGACGTCGGCTGGGGCTCGCCGGACACCGGCTGCGGCGGGTTGGGGATGGTCTGCGGGGCGCCGGAGACGGGCATCTCGGCGCCGATGTCGGTGGGCACCGGCTGGTAGTCCGCGCTGAGCGCGCGCAGCAGCCTCTCCGCGCCCGGCCCGGCCTCCGAGGGGTACGCCACCCAGGGCGACTCGGCCGAGAAGTCGGCGTACGCGTAGGCCTGCCCGCCCGGCTGCTGGGCGAGCGAGTCCGCCATCCCGGCGAACGCCTCCCGCCAGCGCTGGTCGGCGGCGGCGGCGCCCTCCAGCACGGCGACCGTGACGAACCGGCCCTGCGAGTCGATGGCCGCCCACGCCTTCCCGACCACCGACCCGCCCAGCACGTGGGTGAACCTGTAGGGGCCAACCGGCTGCATGCCAACTCCTCTGTTCAATCGCCGTGCGGATCCTACAGAGCCGGCGCTCGCCTCTCCGCCCGCCGGTCACCGGCCCGACACAATTCGGGACGCCAGGTCCGACCTGCGGAATCCACTGTGGACCTCCGGTCCGGCCGGGACGCGCCCCGGGCGGCGCGCACGGAGGGCGGCCTTGCGCTCTGAAAGTTTTCATGCATAGAGTCGCAACGTGAATGAGGGAACTGCCGTCGCCCCCAGCGAGCAGGTGCTCGACCTGTTCCACGGGGTCCGGCTCACTCCCACCCAGCGCCGGATCGCGCACTGCCTGGTGCAGCACGCCCCGGCCGCGGCCTACCTGTCGGCGGCCGAGGTGGCCGAGCTGGCCGGGGTCAGCCAGCCGTCGGTCACCCGGTTCGCGGTCGCGCTCGGCCACGACGGCTACCCGGCGCTGCGCCGCCGGCTGCGCGAGCTGACCGCCGCCACCACCGCCGGGCCGGACGGCGGCGGCAACGAACTCCAGCAGGCGGTACGCGCCGAGATCGGCAACCTGGACCGGCTGGCCGGGCAGCTCACCGACCGGGAGCCGATCGCCGAGAGCGGCCGGCTGCTGGCCGCCAGCCGCCCGCTGCCGGTGCTCGGCCTGCGCGCCGCCGCGCCGCTGGCCGCGTACTTCGCCTACTTCGCCGCCAAGGTGCACCCGGACGTGCGGGTGCTCGACGACGGCGGCAGCCTGCTCACCGACCGCCTGGAACAGGCCGCCGAGGCCGGGGCGTCCGCCCTGCTCGCCTTCGTGCTCCCCCGCTACCCCCGGGAGACCCTGGACGCACTGCGCGAGGCCCGGGCCGCCGGCCTGCGCGTGGTGGCGATCACCGACTCGCCGGTCAGCCCGGCCGCCGAGCACGCCGACGTGGTGCTGCCCGCCGCGGTCGGCGCGCAACTCGTGTTCGACCTGCACACCGCCCCGATGACGCTGGCCATGGTGCTGCTCCAGGCGATCTGCGACGCCGCACCGGCCGAGACCCAGCGCCGGCTGGAGGCGTTCGAGGCGTCCGCCGCCCGCCGTCAGTTGTTCCTCGGCTGAGAGGAGACCGAGATGTCCCAGGTTGTCCGCGCCGCCCGCGGCGCCGACCGCACCGCCCGTGGCTGGCCGCAGGAGGCGGCGCTGCGGATGCTGATGAACAACCTCGACCCCGAGGTGGCCGAGCGCCCCGACGACCTGGTGGTCTACGGCGGCACCGGGAAGGCCGCCCGGGACTGGCCGTCGTTCCACGCGCTGGTCCGTACGCTGACCGACCTGCGCGACGACGAGACCATGCTGGTGCAGTCCGGCCGGCCGGTGGGGGTCATGCGCACCCACGAGTGGGCGCCCCGGGTGCTGCTGGCCAACTCCAACCTGGTGGGCGACTGGGCGACCTGGCCGGAGTTCCGCCGCCTCGAACAGCTCGGCCTGACCATGTACGGGCAGATGACCGCCGGCTCGTGGATCTACATCGGCACCCAGGGCATCCTCCAGGGCACCTACGAGACGTTCGCCGCGGTGGCCGCCAAGCGGTTCGGCGGGACGCTGGCCGGCACGCTGACGCTCACCGCCGGCTGCGGCGGGATGGGTGGCGCCCAGCCGCTGGCCGTCACCATGAACGGCGGCGCCTGCCTGATCGTCGACGTGGACCGCAGCCGGCTGGAACGGCGGGTGCACGACCGCTACCTCGACGAGATCGCCGACGACCTGGACGACGCGGTGGCGCGGGTGCTCGCCGCGAAGCGGGAGCGCCGGGCGTTGAGCGTCGGCGTGGTCGGCAACGCCGCCGTGGTCTTTCCCGAGCTGCTGGTCAGGGGCGTCGAGATCGACATCGTCACCGACCAGACCAGCGCGCACGACCCGCTGTCGTACCTGCCGGTGGGGGTCGAGCTGGCCGACGCCCGGGACTACGCGGCGGCGAAGCCGGCCGAGTTCACCGACCGGGCCCGGGCGTCGATGGCCCGGCACGTGGCGGCGATGGTCGGCTTCCTCGACGCCGGGGCGGAGGTCTTCGACTACGGCAACTCGATCCGCGGTGAGGCGAAGCTCGGCGGGTTCGAGCGGGCCTTCGACTTCCCCGGCTTCGTGCCGGCGTACATTCGGCCGCTGTTCTGCGAGGGCAAGGGCCCGTTCCGGTGGGCGGCGCTCTCCGGCGACCCGGCCGACATCGCCGCCACCGACCGGGCCATCCTCGACCTGTTCCCGGAGAACGAGTCGCTGGCCCGGTGGATCCGGATGGCCGGCGAGCGGGTCGCCTTCCAGGGCCTGCCGGCCCGGATCTGCTGGCTCGGCTACGGCGAGCGGGACTCCGCCGGGGTGCGGTTCAACGAGATGGTCGCCTCCGGCGAGCTCTCCGCGCCGGTGGTGATCGGCCGGGACCACCTGGACTGCGGCAGCGTGGCCAGCCCCTACCGGGAGACCGAGGCGATGGCCGACGGCTCCGACGCGATCGCCGACTGGCCGCTGCTGAATGCGCTGGTCAACACCGCCAGCGGGGCGTCCTGGGTGTCCATCCACCACGGCGGTGGGGTGGGCATCGGCCGGTCCATCCACGCCGGGCAGGTCTGCGTCGCCGACGGCAGCGCGCTCGCCGGGCAGAAGATCGAGCGGGTGCTCACCAACGACCCGGCGATGGGCGTCATCCGGCACGTCGACGCGGGCTACGACGACGCCCGCGAGGTCGCCGCCCGTACCGGCGTGCGCGTCCCGATGGCGGAGAAATGAGCGAGCGCCAGCGAGCGAATCATCGACTCAGGGCGAACGTGCCTCAGGGTGGCCCGGAGCGCAGCGGAGGGCCGGCATGAGCGCCTCCGACGACCTGGTCGGCCGGTTCCGCGCGCTGTGGAACGAGATCGCGCCGGTCGGTCGGGACGGCCGCACCGGCGGCTACCTGCGCTACGCGCTGACCGAGCCGGAACTGCACCTGCGCGCCTGGTTCCGCGACCAGGCCGGCCGCCGGGACATGCCGGTCACCGACGACGGCAACGGCAACCTGTTCGCCTGGTGGGGTGACCCGGAGGCGGGCGACGCGGTGCTGACCGGCAGCCACTTCGACTCGGTGCCGCACGGCGGGGCGTACGACGGGCCGCTCGGCATCGTCAGCGCGTTCCTCGCCGTGGACGCGCTGCGGGCGGCCGGCGTGGCGCCGGTCCGGCCGCTGGTGGTCGCCGCGTTCGTCGAGGAGGAGGGGGCCCGGTTCGGCGTACCCTGCCTGGGCTCCCGGCTGCTCACCGGGGAGCTGGCGCTGGAGCGCGCGGCGGGGCTGCGCGACTCCGCCGGGGTGAGCTTCGCCGAGGCGCTGGGCGCCCGGCCGGCGGGCGCCCAGCCCGAGCTGCTGGGCCGCTTCTCGGCCTTCGTCGAGCTGCACGTCGAGCAGGGGCGGGCGCTGGTCGAGACCGGTGCGCCGGTCGCGGTGGCCAGCGCCATCTGGCCGCACGGCCGCTGGCGCTTCGACTTCCTCGGCGAGGGCAACCACGCCGGTACGACCCGGATGGCCGACCGCCACGACCCGATGCTCACCTACGCGTTCACCGTGCTCGCGGCGAACAAGGAGGCGCGGCTGCGCGGGGCGCACGCCACCATGGGCCGGGTGACCGTGGAGCCGAACGCCACCAACGCGATCCCGTCCCGGGTGACCGGGTGGCTGGACGCCCGGGCGGCCGAGCCGGAGACGCTCGCCGGCCTGGTGGCCGCGGTGCACGGCAAGGCGGTCGAGCGGGCGCACCGGGACGGCACCGAGGTGACGCTGGCCGAGGAGTCGGCGACCCCGCTGGTGGCCTTCGACGGTGGCCTGGCCGACCGGCTCGCCCGGCTGCTCGACGCGCCGGTGCTGCCCACCGGTGCCGGCCACGACGCGGGCGTGCTCGCCGGCTACCTGCCGACCGCGATGCTCTTCGTGCGCAACCCGACCGGGATCTCGCACTCGCCGTCGGAGTGGGCCACCGACGCCGACTGCGCCGCCGGGGTGCGGGCGCTGGCCCGGGTGCTCCAGGAGCTGGCATGCGCCTGAGCCACGCTGGCGGACCGGGGTCGTTGGGCCCTGCGGGGCTGATGTCGCGGACGATCCAGGCGGACCGGCGGGTATCCCGGGCGACCCCGGGCCGCGCGAGGGCGCGGACGATTCAGCTCCGAAGGGGGCGACGGAGATGACCGCGAGCCGCTGGCTGGCCGAGTACGCCTGGCTGCCCGAGCACGCCGAACCGACCCCGGACGTGCTGATCGAGACGGCCGACGGGCGGATCAGCGCGGTGACGCCGCTGACCGCCGGCCGGGCCGGGGTCACCGCCGGCGTCGAGGTGTACGCCGACGCCGTCCGGTTGCCCGGCCTGACCCTGCCCGGGCTGGCCAACGCGCACTCGCACGCGTTTCACCGGGCGCTGCGCGGGCGCACCCAAAGCGGCCGGGGCGACTTCTGGAGCTGGCGCGACCAGATGTACGCGGTCGCCACCCGGCTGGACCCGGACTCGTACCTGGCGCTGGCCCGGGCCGCGTACGCCGAGATGGCGCTGGCCGGGATCACCTGCGTGGGCGAGTTCCACTACCTGCACCACGGCCCGGACGGCGCGCCGTACGCCGACCCGAACGCGATGGGCGAGGCGCTGGTGGAGGCCGCCGCCCAGGCCGGCGTACGGATCACCGTGCTGGACACCTGCTACCTGACCGCCGGCGTCGACGGCCGGCCGCTCACCGGCCCGCAGCGGCGTTTCGGCGACGGCGACGCGGTGCGCTGGGGCGAGCGGGCGGCGGCGTTCACGCCGGCCGGTGGGCACGCCCGGGTCGGCGCCGCGGTGCACTCTGTACGGGCCGTCCCCGCCGAGCAGTTGAGCACCGTGGCCCGGTGGGCGCGGGAGCGGGACGCGCCGCTGCACGTGCACCTGTCGGAGCAGCCGGCCGAGAACGACGCCTGCCGGGCGCTGCACGGCTGCACCCCGACCCGGCTGCTGGCCGAGCACGGCGTGCTCGGCCCGGCCACCACCGCGGTGCACGCCACCCACCTGACCAGCGGTGACCTGGGGCTGCTCGGGGAGCACCGCAGCGGGGTCTGCCTCTGCCCGACCACCGAACGCGACCTGGCCGACGGCATCGGCCCGGCCCGGCGGATGGCCGACGCCGGCATGCCGTTGAGCCTGGGCAGCGACAGCCACGCGGTGGTGGACCTCTTCGAGGAGGCCCGCGCGGTGGAGCTGGACGAGCGGCTGCGCACCCGCCGGCGGGGGCACTTCGCGGCCGTGGAGCTGATGACGGCGGCGACCGCCGACGGGCACGCGGCGCTGGGCTGGACGGACGCCGGGCGGATCGCCGTCGGGGCCCGGGCCGACCTGGTCACGGTCCGGCTGGACAGCGCCCGGACCGCCGGCGTACCACCGGTGGGGGTGTTCTTCGCGGCCGGCGCGGCGGACGTCACGCACGTGCTGGTCGACGGTCGCCCGGTGGTGCGCGACGGGCGGCACCTGACCGTCGACGTGCCGGCCGAGCTGAGCCGCGCCGTGGCGGAGGTGGCGCCGTGAGCGCGAGGAGTGAGCCGGTCTTGCGAGCCCCGCAGTCGCGAACCGAGGTGACGCCGTGAGCACGCTGCTGGTCGACAACATCGGTGAGCTGGTCACCAACGTGCCCGGCCACGGCGAGGGCGGCCCGCTGGGCCTGCGCCGCCGGGCGGCGGTGCTGGTCGAGGCGGGCGAGGTGGTCTGGGTCGGCCCGGCCCGGGAGGCGCCGGCCGCCGACCGGCGGATCGACGCCGGCGGGGCGGCGGTGCTGCCCGGCTTCGTGGACAGCCACGCCCACCTGGTGTTCGCTGGCGACCGGGCCGCCGAGTTCGCCGCCCGGATGGCCGGGCAGCCGTACACCGGCGGCGGCATCCGGACCACGGTCGGCGCCACCCGGGCGGCCAGCGACGACGAGCTGCGGGCCACCGTGCGGCGGCTGCGCGGCGAGGCGCTGCGGCAGGGCACCACCACCATCGAGGTCAAAAGCGGGTACGGCCTCACCGTCACCGACGAGGCCCGCTCGCTGCGGATCGCCGCCGAGGTCACCGACGAGACCACCTTCCTCGGCGCGCACGTGGTGCCGGCCGAGTACGCCGACCGTCCGGACGACTACGTCGGGCTGGTGTGCGGGCCGATGCTGGCCGCCGCCGCGCCGTACGCCCGCTGGGTGGACGTCTTCTGCGAGCGGGGCGCGTTCGACGCCGACCACACCCGGGCCATCCTGACCTGCGGGCAGGCCGCCGGGCTCGGGGTGCGGGTGCACGCCAACCAGCTCGGCCCCGGCCCGGGGGTACGCCTCGGGGTGGAGCTCGGCGCGGCCAGCGTCGACCACTGCACCCACCTGACCGACGCCGACGTCAACGCGCTCGCCTCGACCCGGCTCGACCCCGGCGACGGCGACGGGCCGCACACCACCACGGTGGCCACCCTGCTGCCCGGCGCCGAGTTCTCCACCCGGTCGCCCTATCCGGACGCCCGCCGGCTGCTCGACGCCGGGGTCACCGTGGCGCTGGCCACCGACTGCAACCCCGGCTCGTCGTACACCTCCTCGATGCCGTTCTGCGTGGCGCTCGCCGTCCGCGAGATGCGGATGACCCCGGCGGAGGCGGTCTGGGCCGCGACCGCCGGCGGCGCGCGGGCGCTGCGCCGCGACGACATCGGGGTGCTGCGCCCCGGTGCCCGGGCCGACCTGGTCGTCCTGGACGCCCCGTCCCACCTGCACCTGGCCTACCGGCCCGGTGTGCCACTGATCCGCCAGGTCCTGCACAACGGAGTGCCCCAATGAGTGAGCAAGGCGAACGAATCATCGAGCACAGCCGCGACGAGGCTCGTGCCGCCGGTGAGCGAAGCGAGGCGGCGGCATGAGTGTCACCATTCAGTCCACCGGAATCTCCCCCGCCGACGTGCTCGCGGTGGCCCGCGGCGCCGCGAAGGTGGTCCTCGACCCGGCCGCGGTGGAGGCGATGGCCACCAGCCGGGCGATCGTGGACGGCATCGAGGCCGCCGGCCGCCCGGTCTACGGGGTCTCCACCGGTTTCGGGGCACTCGCGAACACCTTCGTCGCGCCGGAGCGGCGGGCCGAGCTGCAGCACGCGCTGATCCGCTCGCACGCCGCCGGGGTGGGCGCGCCGATGCCGCGCGAGGTGGTCCGGGCGATGATGCTGCTGCGGGTCCGTTCGCTCGCGCTGGGCCGCTCCGGGGTCCGCCCGCTGGTCGCCGAGGCCCTGGTCGACCTGCTCAACCACGACATCACTCCGTGGGTGCCGGAGCACGGCTCGCTCGGCGCATCGGGCGACCTGGCCCCGCTGGCGCACTGCGCGCTGGTGCTGCTCGGCGAGGGCTGGGTGCTCGGCCCGGCCGGCGAGCGGGTCGACGCGGCCGAGGCGCTGCGCCGGGCCGGGCTCAAGCCGGTCGAGCTGGCCGCCAAGGAGGGCCTGGCGCTGATCAACGGCACCGACGGCATGCTCGGCATGCTGCTGCTGGCGGTCCACGACGCCGCGCACCTGTTCACCATGGCGGACGTGACCGCCGCGCTGGCGATCGAGGCGATGCTCGGCTCCGAGCGGCCGTTCCTGCCCGAGCTGCACAGCATCCGGCCGCACCCGGGGCAGGCCGCCTCGGCGGCGAACATCCACCGGCTGTTGCAGGACTCCCGGGTGATGGACTCGCACCGCGACGACCTGGCGCACGCCGTGCAGGACGCGTACTCGATGCGGTGCGCGCCGCAGGTGGCCGGGGCCGCCCGGGACACCCTGGAGTTCGTCCGCACGGTGGCCGGGCGGGAGTTGGTGTCGGTGGTGGACAACCCGGTGGTGCTGCCGGACGGCCGGGTCGAGTCGACCGGCAACTTCCACGGCGCCCCGCTCGGCTTCGCGGCGGACTTCCTGGCCATCGCCGCCAGCGAGGTGGGCGCGATCGCCGAACGGCGGGTCGACCGGCTGCTGGACGTCACCCGCTCCCGGGAGCTGCCGGCGTTCCTCTCCCCCGACGCCGGGGTCAACTCCGGGCTGATGATCGCGCAGTACACCGCCGCCGGCATCGTCGCGGAGAACCGCCGGCTGGCGGCGCCCGCCTCGGTGGACTCGCTGCCGACCAGCGGCATGCAGGAGGACCACGTCTCGATGGGCTGGGCGGCGACCAAGAAGCTGCGCACCGTGCTGGACAACCTGACCAGCGTGCTCGCGGTGGAGCTGCTGTCGGCGGTGCGCGGGCTCCAGCTGCGCGCGCCGCTGACCCCGTCACCGGCCGGCCGGGCGGCGGTCGAGGCGCTCGGCGGGATCGCCGGCGAGCCCGGGCCGGACGTCTTCCTCGCCCCGCTGATGGAGGCCGCCCGCGCCGCTCTCACCGGCCCCGACCTGCGGGCCGCCATCGAACGCCAGATCGGCCCCCTCGGCTGATCCCCACCCCGCCGCGGCACAGCCGCCTCGTTCACGGAAAGAGTGGCTGTCCGACGCGGAACAGCCACTCTTTCCGTGAACGAGCGCGGGGCGCGTGCGTGGGGCGGGGTCAGGGGGTGGGTGGGAGGACCTTGGCGGCGAGCTTGGCCAGTTCGCGCAGGGCCTTGCCGCGGTGGCTGATCGCGTCCTTCTCCTCCGGCGTCAGCTCGGCGTTGGTCCGGTCCTGCCCGTCGCCGAGGAAGATCGGGTCGTAGCCGAAGCCGCCGTCGCCGCGCGGCGACCGCAGCAGCCGACCGGGCTGCCGGCCGTCGACCAGGTGCTCCTTGCCGCCGGGCAGGACCAGCGCCACCGCGCAGACGAAGGACGCGCCGCGGTGCTCATCCGGCAGGTCGCCGATCTGGTCCAGCACCAGCTGGAGGTTGGCCTGGTCGTCGCCGTGCCGGCCGGCCCAGCGGGCGCTGAACACCCCGGGCATCCCGTTGAGCGCGTCGACCGCCAGCCCGGAGTCGTCGGCGATGGTCGGCAGGCCGGTACGTCGGCAGCCCTCCCGCGCCTTGATCAGGGCGTTCTCGGCGAAGGTGAGGCCGGTCTCCGGCAGTTCCGGGTACTCCTCGACGTCGTCCAGCCCGAGCAGCGCGATCCGGTGCGCGCCGAGCGCGGCGTCCAGGATCCGCTGCAGCTCGATGAGCTTCTTGCGGTTACGGGTGGCGAGCAGGACCTTGTTCATGACAGCGCCTTCCGCTGAGCCTCGGCCAGTTCCACGCACCCCGCCACGGCCAGGTCGAGCAGGGCGTCGAGTTGCTCGCGGGCGAACACGCCCGCCTCCCCGGTGCCCTGCACCTCGACGAACTCGCCGGCGCCGGTGCAGACCACGTTCATGTCGACCTCGGCGGCCACGTCCTCGGCGTAGTTGAGGTCCAGCCGCGGCTCGCCGGAGATCACACCGACGCTGATCGCGGCCACCGAGCGGTGCATCACCTTCTCCGGCTTGCCGGCCAGCGCCTTGCGCTCGGCCAGCCAGGTCACCGCGTCGTGCAGGGCCACGTACGCGCCGGTGATCGCGGCGGTCCGGGTGCCGCCGTCGGCCTGGAGCACGTCGCAGTCGAGCACGATCGAGTTCTCGCCGAGCGCCTTGAGGTCGATGGACGCCCGCAGGCTGCGGCCGATCAGCCGGGAGATCTCGTGGGTACGCCCACCGACGCGGCCCTTGACGCTCTCCCGGTCGGAGCGGGTGTTGGTGGCCCGGGGCAGCATCGCGTACTCGGCGGTGACCCAGCCGAGCCCGGAGCCCTTGCGCCAGCGGGGCACCCCCTCGGTGACACTGGCGGTGCAGAGCACCCGGGTGTCACCGAACTCCACCAGGACCGAGCCCTCCGGGTGGGTGCTCCAGCCCCGGGTCAGCGTCACCGGTCGGAGTTGGTCGGGCCGCCGCCCGTCAGGTCGCGCCATGCCTGCACCCTATGCAATGCGGTGATCGAACCGTCCCGGGGTGTCCCGAACCGACCGGTGGCCGCCGGCCGCGGGCGTCAGATGTCGTAGCCGGCGCCGGGGCGGACCACCTCGAGCGGTCCGGCGTACGCGGCGGCGGCCGAGGCGACGGTGTGCGCCTCGCTGCCCCAGGCGGCCACCAGGTGGGTCAGCAGCAGCCGGCCCACGCCCGCCTTGGTCGCCGCCTCGGCGGCCTCCCGGCCGGTCAGGTGCAGGTCCGGCGGGTTGTCCACGCCGTCGAGGTAGCTGGCCTCGCAGAGGAAGACGTCGGCGTCCTGGGCCAGCCGCAGCAGCGCGTCGCAGGGCGCGGTGTCGGACGAGTAGCAGAGCACCCGGCCGCCGTGCTCCAGCCGGACGCCGTACGTCTCGACGGGGTGGTTGACCCGGTCGACGGTGACGGTGAACGGGCCGATCGGGAAGGTGCCCGGCTCCAGCGCGTAGAACTGGTAGACGTCCTCGACCGTGCCGTCGTCCTGGCCGTAGATGGCCGAGAGCCGGTCCGGTGCGCCGGCCGGTGCGTACACCGGCAGCGGCGGGTACGGGCCGTCCGGGGCGTACCGGCGGACCACCACGTACGACGCGGCGTCGAGGATGTGGTCGCAGTGCAGGTGGCTCAGCAGGATGGCGTCCGGGGTCTTCAGCCCGGCGTAGCGCTGGAGGGTGGACAGCGACCCCGACCCGAAGTCGAGCAGGAGCCGGAAGCCCTCGGCCTCGACCAGGTACGCGGAGCAGGGGGACTCGGGCCCGGGGAAGCTCCCGGCGCAGCCCAGCACCGTCAGTCGCATGAGGTTGTCTCACTGTCACGCTGTGTAGTGCTCGCGCCGGCCCGGGCTCCGTCGATGATCTCTACCGACGCGTACGCCACGCTGCGCAGCCTACGCTGGCGCGCGCACGGGCAAGAATGATCCGCTGGAAGTTGTCACCAACGTGACACCCGCTCCGACCCGCGGCCGGGACACGCCGGGGCCACCGGCGTCCCCGCCGATGACCCCGTCGTCCAACGCGCCCAGATCAGGCCCAGAGCTGCCCCTCCAGAGCGTCCTCGGCGTCGGCCAGCGTGCCGCCGTAGGCGCCGGTGGAGAGGTACTTCCAGCCGCCGTCGGCGACCACGAACGCCACGTCCGCGCGCCGGCCGTCGCGGACCGCCTCGTGCGCCACCGCCAGTGCGGCGTGCAGGATGGCGCCGGTGGAGAACCCGGCGAAGATGCCCTCCACCTCCACCAGTTGCCGGGTGCGCAGCACGGCGTCCCGGGTGCCCACGGAGAAGCGGCGGGACAGCACGGTCGCGTCGTACAGCTCCGGCACGTAGCCCTCGTCGATGTTGCGCAGGCCGTAGACCAGTTCGCCGTAGCGCGGCTCGGCGGCGACGACCTGGATCCCGTCGACCTTCTCGCGCAGGTAGCGCCCGGTGCCCATGAGCGTGCCGGTGGTGCCCAGCCCGGCCACGAAGTGGGTGATGGTGGGCAGGTCGTGCAGCAGCTCCGGCCCGGTCGTCTCGTAGTGCGCCCGGGCGTTCGCCTCGTTGCCGTACTGGTAGAGCATCACCCAGTCGGGGTGCTCGGCGGCGATCTGCTTGGCGGTGGCGACCGCCTGGTTGGAGCCGCCGGCGGCCGGCGAGAAGATGATCTCCGCGCCGTACATCCGGAGCAGCTGCACCCGCTCGGTCGAGACGTTCTCCGGCATCACGCAGACCAGCCGGTAGCCGCGCAGCTTCGCCACCATGGCCAGCGAGATGCCGGTGTTGCCGCTGGTCGGTTCGAGGATGGTGTCGCCCGGCCGGAGCCGGCCCGCCTCCTCCGCCGCGCGGACCATGAACAGCGCAGCCCGGTCCTTGATGCTCCCGGTCGGGTTCCGGTCCTCCAGCTTGGCCCAGAGGCGTACCGGCGGCGCCCCGTCGGGCACCGTCGGCGAGAGCCGCGGCAACCCGACCAGGGGCGTGCCGCCACAGGCGTCGAGCAGACTGTCGTACCGCGCCATGGCGGCCGCCTCAGCGGGCGGTCGGGATGCGGCCGCCAGCCCGCGTGGCGAGCGCGTGCTGGGCGATCGCGGCGGCGGCCGCGAAGCCGAACGCGCCACCGGCCACGGCCGGCAGGATGGTGACGCTGTCACCGTCGGAGAGCTTGGCGTCGAGCGCGCCGAGGAACCGGACGTCCTCGTCGTTGACGTAGACGTTGACGAACCGGTGCAGCGCGCCGGCCTCGGTGACCAGCCGGCCGCGCAGCCCGGCGTGCCGGGAGTCCAGGTCGGCGAGCAGGTCGCCCAGGGTGTCGCCGGTGCCCTCGACGACCTTCGCGCCGCCGGTGTAGCTGCGCAGGATGGTGGGGATGCGAACCTCGATGGCCATGATTGTCGTGCTCCTCTTTCGGGTGTGCCGGACGGTGACGGGACGTGAAACGGGTGTTACGGCGCCGGGGTCAGCGGCCGGAACACTCGTAGTCGACCGTCGCCGGGCTCTGCCCGAACATGTAGGACTGCACGGCATGCGGGTCCACCCCCGCGTCGAGGATGCGCACCGGCTCCTCGGTCACCACGCCGTCGACGATCCGGAACGAGCGGATCTCCTCGGTGTCGGGCTCCCGGGTGGAGACGAGCAGGTAGTGCGCGCCCGGCTCACCGGCGAAGGAGACGTCCGTCCGGGACGGGTAGGCCTCCGTGGCGGTGTGCGAGTGGTAGATGACGACAGGCTCCTCGTCCCGGTCGTCCATCTCCCGCCACACCCGCAACTGCTCCATCGAGTCGAACTCGTAGAAGGTCATCGAGCGGGCGGCATTGTCCATCGGGATGTGCCGGGTGGGGGTGTCGCTGCCGGCGGGACCGGCGACCACGCCGCACGCCTCGTCGGGGTGGTCCCGACGAGCGTGGGCGACGATCGCGTCGACGATCGACCGGTCGATGCTCAGCACGCGTTCCAGCCTAACCCGTGCCGGCCGGCAGCTTAAGGTGGTGCCGGTCACGCCTAGTCGATCAAGGCGTTGAGCAGCGACTCCTGGAGATATCCGAGGTACGCGTAGACCGACAGCTGGAACACCCGGCTGGAGGTCGGATCCTCGGCCACCGCGTCGTCGAGTTCCTCGCCGAGGTCGGTGCCGTCCTTGATCTCCAGCCGTACGCCCATCGCCAGCCGGGCGTCGTTGAGCGCGCGCAGCCACGCCTCGGCCGCCTCGGCGTCGAGCCGGACCTCGCCGCCGGCCTCGCCGGGCAGCGCGGCCAGGATCGCCCCGGCCTGGTCGATCTTGGCGGTCTTCAGGTCGCCCTCGGTGTACCGGCGGAACTCGGCGGTGCCGCCCGGGTCGTCCGGGTAGACCTCGGGGAAGAGCCGGCAGACCACCGGGTCGGAGTGGTCGAAGCCGTCGGTGAGCAGGCCGACCACCTCGGAGGCCACCTTGCGGAGCACCCGTACCTCGTCGGCGGCGAAGGTGGCGACGTAGCGGCCGCTCTGGCGGCGGAACATGCTCACAGCACCATCCCCGTTCGCGACTGCGGGGCTCGCAAACCCGGCTCACTCCCCGCGCTCACGAGCGGTCCACCGTCGCCCAGAGCCCGTACGCGTGCAGCTGCGACGCGTCGTGCTCCATCCGCTCGCGGGCGCCGCTGGAGACCACCGCCCGCCCCTTGTGGTGCACGTCGAGCATGAGCCGCTCGGCCTTCTCCCGGCTGTAGCCGAAGAGCTTCTGGAACACCCACGTCACGTACGTCATCAGGTTGACCGGGTCGTCCCACACGATCGTCACCCACGGCCGGTCGGCAGCCGGCACCTCTTCGGTGTCCGGCGTCTCGACCGGTGCAACCTGCGGAGCCGTCATGCCCCCCATGGTGCCACCGCTGTCGGCGAACCGAGGAACCGGAACGCCGGGCCGGTGCGGATCACCATGAGCGGCCGCCCGCACCACGCGTCGGGTGAGCGCGGCGGCACCCCCGGTGGGGCGGCCGGCCGGGGCTGCGGGGCCGCCGTCAGGCGAGCAGGATGCCGTGGTCGACCGCATCGGCCAGCACCGCGGAAAGCGAGACGCGGACCACCTCGAACCGCCGGGAGACCTCCCGGGACAGCTCCAGCTCGATCTCGCGCAGCGCCCGCTGGGCCCAGGCGCGGGCGGCGTTGGCGTCGTCGTTGCCGGGGCTGCGCCAGTGCTGCCAGCAACCGCCGGAGAGGGCGACCGCCACCGGCGGCAGCACCTCGGCCCGGGGCGCGCCGGGATAGCCGGCGAGCGCGTCTACCGCCGCCGCTCCGGTCAGCCCGGCCACCCCGGCCGTGCTGGTGACCAGCAGGACCCGGTCGAGGTCCTGCCCGGCGGGGTGGTCGGCGAGGCCCCACCGCACCGCAGCCAGGATCCGCCGGCGTACCCCCTCGGGCAGCGGCACGCCGAAGACCAGCCCGGCGCACTCCTCGACGATGCCCCGCACGGCCTGGTCGCACTGGGCGGTGGCGAGCAGCGAGAGCGCTTCCATCTCGCGGTCGAGCAACTGCGGCAGGCCGGCGCAGCCGACCCCGAAGACGATCTCCTGCACCACCCGCAGGTGGGTGTTCGCCAACTCCAGCGCGAGGTGCTGACGGATCCGCCGGGCGCACGAGCGGGCCCGCCGGTCGAGCCCTTCGGACCAGTCACCCGGCTCGGCGAGCACCGGCACCCGGCCGTGCGCGCCGGGCAGCACCGGCGGTTCGGCGCTGGCCCGGCGCAGCCCCTCGTCGGCGGCCCAACCGACCAGAGCCCGACGCAGGTCGGCGCCGTCGTCGCCGCCGACCGGGAACCAGCGGGCGTCCGCCAGCCGCGGCACCGCGGACAGCAGGGCCGCGCGGTGCGCCGCGACGGTGACCGCGACCGAATCGACCGTCTCGGCGCCGGGACCGTGAGGGACGGCCCCGGTGCCGGCCGGCGGGACGGACGCCCCCGCGTCCTCCGTCGTCGCCGCGCCGTCAGGCACCGGGGCCCAGCCGGTGGCGGCCGGGGTGACCGCGAAGAAGACCTCGACCTCGGCCCGGGCGACCTCGGCGAGCAGGTTGAGTTCCGGGGCGGTGAACGCCTGGTCGGCGGCGATCACGAAGAGCAACGCGCCCGCGCGACCGATCGCGTCGAGCAGCAGTGGGCCGCCGGCCGCACCGAGGGCCCCGGTGTCGGGCGTGTCGACCACGTTGAAGTGCCGCAGCAGCGGATCCGGCAGGCTCAGCTCCACCCGACGCGGTGGCCGGGCCAGCGCCGGACCGGCGGCCAGCGGGTCGGCGCCGTAGGAGTGCGGCTGCCGGTAGCCGGGCACGTACGCCGCCCGGGTCGACACCCGGGCATGCCGCACCACCAGCCAACTGCCGGCGGGCACGGCGAGCATCGCCGGGTGCACCCGCAGCAGGCCGGCGAGCACCTCCGGCCGACCGGCGCCGGCCGGCCCGGCCGCAACCACGGCCAGCGGTTCCTGCGGCCCCGGCTCGGTCACCCCGAGCCGGGTGGGCAACGGCCCACACCGTGGCGCGTCGGCAGGCCCGGCCGTGTCATCGGGCATGTCGACACCAGGAAGAGGACCCGACTTCATCGGTAGACGGCCTCCAAGGCAGGCGGCCGGTTGCGGCCGGCCGCGTGGAAAATCCGGTTCGCACCCCCGGATGCCGGAAGCGTACGGGCGTTTTGACTCCCCGGCCGAACACTTCGGATACTCAGCAGTAATCACTAGATTACTCAACTTCGGTGCGTGACGGTCTGCACGCGGACGGAATCCGGTCGATATGCTGCCCGGATGAGTCGGTGGAGTTTCGTCGGCCGAACAGATGAGCTCAACCGTCTGTTGTCGGCGGTGACCGGCACGGAGGGACGCGGGATCTTCTTCAGCGGCAGCGCGGGCATCGGCAAGAGCCGGCTGCTGCGGGAGGGGGTGGCCGCCCTCCCCCGCGACGGGTACGCGATCTGGTCCATCGCGGCCAGCGCCACCACGGCCGCGCTGCCGTTCGGCGGGCTGGTCCAGGTGCTCCCGGCCGAACAGCCGCAGGGCCTCTCCCCGGCCGGCATCCTGCGCTGGGCGGTGGACGTGCTGCAACAGCAGGCCGCCGGCCGCCGGATCGTGCTCGCCATCGACGACGCCCACCTGCTGGACCCACCCTCGGCCGCGCTGGTGCACCTGGTCGCCCGGGCCGAGAACGCGATCGTGATCGGCACGCTGCGCAACGGCGAGCAGATCCCGCTGCCCATCCGGGCACTCTGGACCGACGACCTGGTCGACCACGCCGAGCTGAGCCCGATGGCGCCGGCCGACACCGCCGGGCTGCTCGCCGCCATCCTGGAGGGTCCGGTCGACGCCGCCTCCGCCGACCGGTTGGGCCGGCTCTCCGCCGGCAACCCGCTGCTGCTGCGCGAGCTGGTGCACGCCGCCGCCGGCAGCGGGGAGCTGACCCGCACGTACGGGATCTGGAAGTGGACCGGCCGGTTCGAGCTGGCGCCCAGCCTGACCGACCTGATCGACACCCGGATCGGCCAGCTCACCCCGGGCGTACGGGCGGTGGTGGAGCTGGTCGCCTTCGGCGAGCCGCTCGGCCTGCACCTGCTCAACCAGGCCGTCGACCCGGCCGACGTGGAGACCGCCGAGGAGCGCGGCCTGATCACCATGGTCCAGCACGACCGGCGGCTCAACGTCCGGCTGGCCCACCCGCTCTACGGCGAGGTGATGCGCCGGCAGTGCCCGGTCAGCCGGACCCGCCGGCTGCAGGCCCGGCTGGCCGAGCTGCTGGAGCAGGTCGGCAAGCGCCGCCGCGACGACCTGCTCCGGGTGGCCGTCTGGCGGCTCGACTCGGGCACCGCACAGGACCCGGCCATGCTGCTCGACGCGGCCGGGCAGGCGTTCGCCCGGTACGACGTACCGCTGGCGACCCGGCTGGCCCGCGCGGCGCTGGACGCCGGGGGCGGGTTCGACGCCGCGGAGTTGCTGGCCACCATCCTGATGTTCGCCGACCGGCCGGACGAGGCGATCGCGGTGCTCGACGCGGTCTCCGCCGACATCGAGGGCGACCGGCGGCTCAGCCGCTGGCTGACCGTGCGCGGCATGGTCAGCTACTGGGGGCTGAGCCGGGAGTCCACGGTGGAGGAGATCTCGGCCCGCGGCGCGGCCCTGCAGGACTCCGCCGACCAGGCCCGGGTGCTGGCCTTCGAGGCCATCATGCGGCTGCACCGGCTGGACACCGCCATCGCGCTGCGGCTCGGGCAGACCGTGCTGGACCGGCCGGCGGCCAGCGTCGCGGCCCGGGAACTGGCCCGCAGCACGATCGCCTACCTCCAGGCCGCGCAGGGCCAGCTGCGCCGCAGCGCCACCGCGATCAACCAGGTGCAGGCCGAGGCGGCCCGGTGGCGGGCCGACATGCCGTACCTGCAACTCGCCCTGGAACTGGCCCGCGGCACCCGGTTGGCGCTCGCCGGCGACCTGGCCGGCATCGACGCGATCGTGGCCGACGAGTTCGCCGACCTGGCCGGCGCGGGTGACTTCCGGCTCGGCACCGGCTACCTGGCCATCCTCCAGGCGTACGCGGCCCGGCTGCGCGGGCGCAGCGACGAGGCGCTGCGGACCAGCCTCGGCGCCTGCGCGGTGCTGGCCACCAGCCGGGTCTACGCCGGGTTGGCGCAGGCCGAGCGGGCCCAGGCGGCGGCGCTGCGGGGCGACGCGGCGCAGGCGGCCGAGGCGATGGCCGAGGCCGACCGCACCCAGGCGCCCGGCATGGCGGTGCTCTACCCGTGGCTGGAGCAGGCCCGCGGCGCGGTGCTGGCCGCCGGCGGCGACTCCGCCGGCGCGGTGAAGCAGCTGACCTCGCTGGCCGAGCGGCTGCGCACCGACGGGTTCGCCGGCCACGAGGTGCACGTGCTGCACGATCTGGTCCGGCTCGACCAGGCCGACGCCCAGGTCGGCCCGACCTGCTCCGACGGCAGCCGGCGTACCGTCGCCCAGCGGCTGGCCGAACTCTCCGAACGGGTCGACGGGATGCTGCCGCCGCTGCTGGCCCGGCACGCCCGGGCCGCCGCGGGCGGCTCCGCCGACGAACTGCTGGCCGTCGCCGACGGATTCGCCGCGCTGGAGCTGACCGTCTACGCCGCCGAGGCGACCGCCACCGCGCTGCGCCGGCTGCGCGAGCAACGGTCCCCAGCCGCGGCGGCCGCCCGGGAACGGCTCGCCGACCTGCTCGGCCGCTGCGATCTGGTCCGCACCCCGGCGTTGCAGGCCGGCATGCCGTCGCTGTCCGAGCGGGAGTGGCAGGTGGCCCGGCTGGCGGCGGCGGGAGCGAGCAGCCGGGCCATCGCCGAACGGCTCTTCCTCTCGGCGCGCACGGTGGAAAACCACCTCCAGCGGATCTACAGCAAGCTCGGCGTGACCGGCCGCGCCGAACTGCACGCCGCGCTGCGGGCGATCCCGGGCCACGAGGACGGCGCACCGGAGTGAACTCTAGGCTGGGGCGGTGAGCACCCTCCGCCCCGCGCTGCTGACCGACCACTACGAGCTGACGATGATCAGCGCCGCGCTGCGCGACGGCACCGCCGACCGCCGCTGCGTCTTCGAGGTGTTCACCCGGCGGCTGCCCACCGGCCGCCGCTACGGCGTGGTCGCCGGCACCGGCCGGCTGGTCGAGCTGATCCGCGACTTCCGCTTCGACGCCGACGAGGTCGACTTCCTGCGCCGGACCGGGGTGGTCGACGAGCAGGCCGCCGCCTGGCTGCGGGACTACCGCTTCACCGGCGACGTCCACGGGTACGCCGAGGGTGAGCTCTTCTTCCCCGGCTCGCCGATCCTCACCGTCTCCGGCGGCTTCGCCGAGTGCGTGGTGCTGGAGACGCTGGTGCTCTCCGTGCTCAACCACGACTGCGCGGTGGCGGCCGCGGCCGCCCGGATGGTCACCGCGGCCCGCGGGCGCACCCTGATCGAGATGGGCTCCCGCCGGGCGCACGAGGAGGCGGCGGTCGCCGCGGCCCGGGCTGCGTACCTGGCCGGCTTCCGGTTCACCTCCAACCTGGCCGCCGGCCAGCGGTACGGCATCCCCACCGCGGGCACCGCGGCGCACGCGTTCACCCTGCTGCACGACGACGAGCGGGCGGCGTTCGCCTCGCAGGTCGCCACGCTGGGCAAGGACACCACGCTGCTGGTCGACACGTACGACATCACCCAGGGCATCCGCAACGCGATCGCGGTGGCCGGGCCGGAGCTGCGGGCGGTCCGGATCGACTCCGGCGACCTGGCCGTGATCGCGCAGCAGTCCCGGGAGCTGCTCGACTCGCTCGGCGCCACCGAGACGAAGATCATCGTCTCCGGCGACCTGGACGAGTACTCGATCGCCGCGCTCGCTGCCGAGCCGGTCGACATGTACGGCGCCGGCACCTCGGTGGTGACCGGTTCCGGCGCGCCGACCGCCGGCCTGGTCTACAAGCTGGTCGAGGTCGACGGACGGGCGGTGGTGAAGCGCTCGGAGCAGAAGGCCACCATCGGCGGCCGGAAGGTGGCCGTACGCCGGCACAAGCCGACCGGCACCGCCACCGAGGAGGTCATCGTCCCGCAGGGCGAACCGGAGCGGCAGCCGAACGACCGGCTGCTGCAACGGCCGTTGCTCACCGGGGGCGAGCCGGTCGAGCTGCCGACCCTGGACGAGTCGCGGGAGCACCTGCGGCAGTGCCTGATCTCCATCCCCTGGGAGGGGCTGAAGCTCTCCGCGGGCGACCCGGCCGTGCCGGTCACCGTCGTTCCCGCGCACCGAGCCGGCAAGTCGTAGGCGGACCGAACCGAGAGAGGAGCACCCGGTGGGCAAGGCGCTGATCATCGTCGACGTGCAGAACGACTTCTGTGAGGGCGGGTCGCTGGCGGTCGGGGGCGGGGCCGGCGTGGCGGCCGGCGTCACCCGGCTGCTCGCCGACGAGCCGGGCCGCTGGGACCACGTGGTGGCGACCAAGGACTACCACATCGACCCGGGCGCGCACTTCGGCGATCCGCCGGACTTCGTGGACTCGTGGCCGCGGCACTGCGTGGTGGGCACCCCGGGCTCCGAGTTCCACCCCGACCTGGCCACCGACCGGGTCGAGGCGATCTTCCACAAGGGCGAGCACGCGGCCGCGTACTCGGGCTTCGAGGGGCACACCGACTCCGGCGAGTGCCTGGCCGACTGGCTGCGCCGGCACGGGGTCGACACGGTGGAACTGGTCGGGATCGCCACCGACCACTGCGTCCGGGCCACCGCGCTGGACGCCGCCGAGGAGGGCTTCCACACCACCGTGCTGCTGGACCTGACCGCCGGCGTCGCCCCGGACACCACGGACGTGGCGCTGCGGTCCATGGACGGTGCCGGCGTCAACCTGCACGGGAAGCCTGTGATCAGGGCCGCATGAGGCGGTAATCGGTTGGCGAGTGTCGTACCCCCGGTCGAGGATGTCCGGCGGAGGTACGGACCGTCGTGAACCTGAAGCCTTACCGGGAGGCACTCGCCCTGCCCGGTCTCCGTTCGCTGCTGCTGGTGGCGGTGCTCGCGCGCGTCCCGCTCACCGCGACCGGGATCACGCTGACCTTCTACGTCGTGCAGGATCTCGGCCGGGGCTACGGTGCGGCGGGCCTGGTCGGCGCGGCGATCACCGTGGGCGCGGCGATCGGCGGCCCGCTGCTCGGCCGGCTGGTGGACCGCCGCGGCCTGCGGCCGGTGCTGGTGCTGACCGGGGTCGCCGAGGCGGTCTTCTGGTCCACCGCGCCGCTGCTGTCGTACCCGTTGCTGCTCCCGGCCGCCTTCGTGGCCGGGGCGCTGGCCCTGCCGATCTTCTCGGTGATCCGGCAGTCCATCGCCGCGCTGGTCCCGGCGGATCGGCGTCGCCCGGCCTACGCGCTGGACTCGATGTCCGTCGAGCTGTCGTTCATGGTCGGCCCGGCCCTGGCCACGGTCGCGGTCGCCGCGATCTCCGCCCGCACCACTCTCTACCTGGTCGGCGCCGGGATCGTCGCGGCCGGTATCGGGCTCTGGCTGCAGAACCCGCCGATCCGGGCGGCCAGCGAGGCCGTCGGGCCACGGGTGCGCGTTCCCCGGCGGGAGTGGCTCACCCCACGGCTGCTCGCCGTCCTCGCGGTGAGCACAGCGGGCACGCTGGTGCTGGGCGGCACGGACGTGGCGGTGATCGCGGTGCTCCGGGAGAGCGGCGAGGTCGGCTGGACCGGGGCGGTGCTGGCCATGTGGGCGGTCGCCTCGCTGGTCGGCGGCTTCGCGTACGGCGCGGCCAGCCGGTCGGTCTCCCCGCTGGCGCTGATGGCCGCGCTCAGCCTGTTCACCATCCCGATCGGGCTGGGCGGCTCGCACTGGTGGCTGCTCGGCCTAGCGCTGATCCCGGCCGGCCTGCTCTGCGCGCCCACCATCGCGGCCACCTCGGACGCGGTGAGCCGGCTCGCGCCGGCGGCCGTCCGCGGCGAGGCGATGGGCCTGCACGGCTCGGCGGTCACCGTCGGCATCGCGCTCGGCGCCCCGCTGGCCGGAGCGGTCATCGACGCGCGGGCGCCGTGGTGGGGCTTCGCCGTCACCGGCGCGATCGGTGTGCTGGTGGCGCTGGTCGTGCTCCCGATCGAGCTGCGCCGTCGCCGTACGGTAGCCCGGTCGGTGCCCACGCCGGACGCCCCGGAAGCCGAACTCGCCCCGGCCCCCGCCGCCTGACCCCCGGCCGCCGCCGGCTGACCCGGGCCGACTCGGCTGACTCCCGCGCTGGCGCCGCCTGACCCCCGGGCCGCCGCCGGCTGACCCCGGCCGACTCGGCTGGCCCCTGGCCGGCGCCGGCGCCGCCCGCCGGGGGTTACCGGCCTCGCAACCCGTCCGCCGGTCTTCCGCACCGACCTGGCCGAGGAACGGCGCCTCCGCGCCACCGCCGGACGCCGTCTCGTCCTCGGTGGCGGCCAGTGATCGACTCGGTGTGCGGCATGTCGGGGTGTCCGCGTGCCGGTGACAGCCCCACATGCCGCACGCCGAGTAGATCTCACGTCCCGACCTCGGCACCCGGATGACTCCCGCGGGCGCCGCGCCAGCGGCCAGGCAGCGCCGATGGAGGCTGCCGGGGGGCGTCCCGCCAGGTAGCCGACCTGCGGAGACGCCTTGATCGACTCCGGATCGCCGATGTAGCGGTATCCCGGCCCGCCGGACTCCCCCATCTCGCCGAACCGGAGTCGATCTCCGCCCCCGCGCGTGGTCAGGCCAGGCCCAGGGCGGGTGGTCGGAGGGCGGGAACGGCGACGGGCGCCCTCCCCGGGTGGGGAGCGGCGCCCGTCGTACGTGGAGCTGAGCGTCAGTTGCGGTCGACGTCGCTGGCGACGTCCTCGGTGTAGCTGGCGCCGCCGTCCGACTCGCTGGTCAGCGGCTTGGCACCGCCCTCGGGCGGGCCGGCCAGGCTCTGGCCGGCGGCCAGCTCGGGGAACTTCTGGTCGAACGCCGGCCGCTCGGAGCGGATCCGCGGCATCCGGTCGAAGTTGCGCAGCGGCGGCGGCGAGCTGGTCGCCCACTCCAGGGAGTTGCCGTGGCCCCAGGGGTCGTCGACCTCGACGACCGGGCCGGCCTTGTACGACTTCCAGCAGTTGTAGATGAACGGCAGCGTGGAGATACCGGTGATGAACGCGCCGATCGTCGAGATCATGTTCAGCGTGGTGAAGCCGTCGCTCGGCAGGTAGTCGGCGTACCGCCGCGGCATGCCCTCGTTGCCCAGCCAGTGCTGCACCAGGAAGGTGGTGTGGAAGCCGATCATGGTCAGCCAGAAGTGCACCTTGGCGAGGCGCTCGTCGAGCATCCGGCCGAACATCTTCGGGAACCAGAAGTAGATGCCGGCGAAGACGGCGAACACGATCGTGCCGAAGAGCACGTAGTGGAAGTGGGCCACCACGAAGTACGAGTCGGAGACGTGGAAGTCCAGCGGCGGGCTGGCCAGCAGCACACCGGTGAGGCCGCCGAAGAGGAACGTCACCAGGAAGCCGATCGACCAGAGCATCGGCGACTCGAAGCTGATCTGGCCGCGCCACATGGTGCCGATCCAGTTGAAGAACTTCATACCGGTGGGCACGGCGATCAGGAAGCTCAGGAAGCTGAAGAACGGCAGCAGCACCTGGCCGGTGGCGAACATGTGGTGCGCCCAGACGCTCATCGACAGGGCGGCGATGGCGACGGTCGCGGCGACCAGGCCCTTGTAGCCGAAGATCGGCTTGCGGGAGAAGACCGGGATGATCTCGCTGATGATGCCGAAGAACGGCAGCGCGACGATGTACACCTCGGGGTGGCCGAAGAACCAGAACAGGTGCTGCCAGAGCATCGGCCCGCCGGTTGCCGGGTCGTAGACGTGGGCGCCCATGAGGCGGTCCGCGGCGAGCGCGAAGAGCGCGGCGGCCAGCAGCGGGAAGACCAGGATCACCAGGAGGCTGGTGACCAGGATGTTCCAGGTGAAGATCGGCATCCGGAACATCGTCATGCCCGGGGCCCGCAGGGTGAGCACCGTGGTGATCATGTTGACCGCGCCGAGGATGGTACCCAGACCGGAGATGGCCAGACCCATGATCCACATGTTGGCGCCGACACCCGGGGAGTGCTCCACGCCGCTGAGCGGGGCGTAGGCGAACCAGCCGAAGTCGGCCGCGCCACCCGGCGTGATGAAGCCGGCGGTGGCCATGGTGCCGCCGAAGAGGTACAGCCAGTACGCGAAGCTGTTCAGCCGCGGGAACGAGACGTCCGGCGCGCCGATCTGGATCGGCACGATGTAGTTGGCGAAGGCGAACACGATCGGCGTCGCGAAGAACAGCAGCATGATCGTGCCGTGCATGGTGAACAGCTGGTTGTACTGCTCGGGCGACAGGAACTGCAGCCCGGGCCGCGCCAACTCGGCCCGCATGACCAGGGCCATCAGGCCACCGATCATGAAGAACGCGAACGCGGTGACCATGTACATGATCCCGATCTGCTTCGCGTCCGTGGTACGCAGCAGCCGCGCGATGGCCGAACCCCTGACCGGCGCTCGGACCGGCCAGGGCCGGGTCACGACCGGCTTGGGTGCGACGGTGGTCACGAGTGGCCTCCGGTTCTGGGTTGTCCCGCTCGGCACGCGCTGTTGTCTGCGAGCCGTCATCCGCAAGGAGGATAGTCCCCGGCAGGTGGCAGCGCCGCGTGGGGTGGCCGGGTACCCTCCGCCACCCGACCCGGCGCCCGACCACCGGCCGGCGTCCCGGCTCGGTCCGTCGATCCCTTACAGCGGGCCGAGCAGCAGCCGGTAGTGCTCGCCGAAGATCCGGCCGCCGCGACCGCGCAGCAGCGGGTCGCGCAGCGCCGGCGGGACGTCCCGGGTCCGGTTGCGGTCCCGGGTCCGGTCCCGCACCCATCGGGTACGCGGGCGGCGCCGACTTTCGTACGCGGTCAGCGCGGCCTCGACGCTGCCGGCGGCGTGCAGCGACTCGGCGAGCACCACGGCGTCCTCCAGCGCCATCGCGGCACCCTGGGACAGCGTCGGCGCGGTGGCGTGCGCGGCGTCGCCGACCAGCAGCACCCGGCCGCGGGACCAGCGCCCCAGTTCGACCTCGTCGGTGATCCCGACGTGCACGTGCTCCAGGGAGTCCAGCACCTCCGGCACCGGTCCGCCGTACGAGCCGAAGAGTTCGCGCAGCCGCGCCACCGGGTCGGCCGGCGGCTCGGTGCCGGTCTCGTCGGCGTAGCAGTGCAGCCGCCCGGCGCCGATCGGCACCATGAGGAACCCGGCCCGCTGCCCGAGCAGCGCGGTCCACTCGTCGACCGACGGGCCGTCGCGAACCACACTCCGGTAGACCACCTGCCCGGTGGGCCGCGGCGGGCCGCCGAGGGCGGCCAGGGTGCGGATCGAGGAGCGCGGCCCGTCCGCGCCGATCACCAGGTCGTACTCGGTGCTGGTGCCGTCGACGAAGGTGACGCCGACCGCGCCGGGCAGCAGGTCGATGGTGCGGACCTCGGCGCCGTGCCGGACGGCGCCGCCGGCCCCGGTGAGCAGCACCCGGTGCAGTTCACCCCGGGGCAGCGCGCGGCACTCGCCGACGCCCGCCCAGAGCGCGTCGAGGTCGACCTCGCAGAGCGGGGCCCCGGCGGCGTCGAGGAACCGCTGCCGGTGGATGACCTGGCCGAGCGGGCGGACCGGGCCGTCGAGGTCGAGCCGGCGCAGCGCCCGGGCGGCGTTGCCCGGCAGGTAGAGACCGGTGTCGGCGAGTTCCCCCGGGGGGAGCTTCTCGGTGACGTCGGGCCGGAAGCCCGCCATCCGCAGTGCCCGGGCCACGGCCAGACCGGCGATGCCCGCGCCGACGACGAGGATGCGTAGGGGAGAGCCACCCATGGTGGTGTACGCCTCCGGAGGGGTTCGGCACGCGTTGGAGGCAAGACACTACTCGGCGCTACCGACTCGCACCAGAGTCAAATCGGTCCATGCGTGACACTCGTCGGCGGGCCGGCCCGGTCGGCCGGCGGATCGGTGGCCGACCGTGCGGCGCCAGCGTGACAAACCTCACTTTCTTCGCCAATACCGCAGCACCATTGCGCCAGAGTTTCAGAAGTGTAAATGTGTCGACGAAGCGTGGGAGCGCTCCCGTCCGGGTCTTCGTCCGACATGTCCGGCGTCTTCGACGTCGTATGCCAAGGAGCATCATGAAACGTCCACTCCGGGCCCTCGCGGCGGCCGGCCTGCTCGCCGCCGGGTCGATCGTCGCCGTGGCCCTCGGCGGCACCGCCTCCGCCGACACCCAGATCTGCGAGCAGTACGGCTCGACCACCATCCAGGGCCGGTACGTGGTGCAGAACAACCGCTGGGGCACCAGCGCCCAGCAGTGCATCAACGTCACCGACACCGGCTTCGAGATCACCACGCAGAACGGCAGCAATCCCACCAACGGCGCGCCGACCGCGTACCCGTCGGTCTACCTGGGCTGCCACTACACGAACTGCTCCCCCGGCACCAACCTGCCGATCCAGGTGAGCCAGATCAGCAGCGCCCCCAGCAGCATCAGCTACCGCTACGTCAGCGGCGCCACCTACAACGCCTCGTACGACATCTGGTTGGACCCGACGCCGAAGCGGGACGGGGTGAACCAAATGGAGATCATGATCTGGCTCAACCGGCAGGGCTCCATCCAGCCCATCGGCTCGCCGGTCGGCAACGCCACCCTCGCCGGCCGGACCTGGGAGGTCTGGCGGGGCAGCAACGGCTCCAACAACGTGATCTCGTACGTGGCGCCGTCGGCGATCAGCAGCCTGAACTTCAGCGTGCTCGACTTCATCAACGACGTCCGCAACCGGGGCGCGATCACCAACTCCTGGTACCTGACCAGCATCCAGGCCGGCTTCGAGCCCTGGCAGGGCGGCGTCGGGCTGGCGGTGACCTCGTTCTCGGCAGCGGTCAACGGTGGCGGCAACCCGACCACCCCGCCGCCGACCACCCCGCCGCCCGGCGGCTCGGGTTGCGCGGTGAAGTACACGCCCAACTCCTGGAACAACGGGTTCACCGCCGACGTGCAGATCACCAACCGCGGCTCCAGCACCGTCAACGGCTGGACGCTGACCTACTCACTACCCGCCGGGCAGCAGGTGACCAGCGCCTGGAACGCCACGGTGAGCCAGAGCGGGTCGACGGTGACCGCGCGGAACCTGAGCTGGAACGGCTCGATCGCGCCGGGCGGCACGGCGAGCTTCGGCTACCAGGGGACGCTGAGCGGGTCGTACTCCTCGCCCACCAGCTTCACCCTCAACGGCGTCGCCTGTTCGCGTACCTGAGCGGCCGCCGGAGCTGTGAGGAAGGAGCGCGGCCTGGGGCCGCGCTCCTTCTCGAACCGACCCCGCCGGTGATCCGGACCTGGCAGCCGGGCCAGGCCCGCTCCACCAGCTGTGCCGTATCAGCCGGTCAGGAGAAAGACGGACAGGCCGAAGGAAGCACCCGAGCCCACCACCAGCAGGACGCTGCCCAGACGAAGGGTGCGGTCCACAGACCCGGTCGTCGGAGCAACGGGAACATCGTCGATCATCTGAAGAAGTGTTCGAACCTTGCCGAGGAGACGGCGGCGGCCCGGACCACCGCCGGGGCTACCGATGGCGGGTAGCACGGCATGCACCGGTATCTCCGCCCCGTCCTTGGTGACCAGGTCGACCGCGATGTTCTCCAGAACGCCGATGTCCGCGAAGAGGTGCCGTGGCACCGAATACCTGAAGAACGGGTTGTCGACGACGACCCGGTCCGGCGTGACCCCGAAGGCCGCTGCCGGCCCCGCCAGGTAACCGAGGCAGACGGCCAGCGGAAGCATGCCCAGCAATCCCACGATCTCCCCGGCGGAGTGCGGCCCGTTGAGGACCGCGTTCGCCACGGGACCGGCCGCCAGCAGGATCGCCACCACCAGCGGCAGTTTGTCGTCCCTTCGATATCGGGCTCGACCCCCTCCGGACGCCTTCATGGCATGACCTGACCTCCGAGAGATCCGACGACCACGCCATCGAGGGGAGCACACCCGGGCAACTGGGCGCGAGACTGGTCGACACTCTCCACCGCGTGGCCGCCGGCGATCCTCGCTGGCGGTTCCCCGGATCAGCGCCAACCCGCAGTGCGCGGCGTCCGCCAGGCCCTGGAGCCTGGCGGACGTCGCGCGGATGCCGTCGGCGGTCAGACCCGGGTGAGCCGGACGGCGTCGGCGATGATCAGCCCGGGGGCCGAACTCCACCGGCTCACCGCGACCCGGTTGGCGTCCCCGGCCGGCAGCGCGAAGGTGCCCAGGATCCGCCACTGCCCGCCGGTCACCCGCTGGTCGACGTGGACCGTCTGGTTCCCGCTCGACGTGGCGATGATGTACGGGGTCGAGGCGTTGTAGCCGGCGTTCGCCGGCCACCAGGCGTCCACCCGGTAGTTGCCGGCCGCCGGGACGTTGAACTTGTACCAGGCGGCGTCGCTGGCCAGGACGGGGTCCGCGAAGCGGTAGTCGCCGCCGTAGCGCTGCCCCGAGTACGACGACGTGCCCCAGTTGGTGCTGGCGGTGAACCGGCCGGCGGTGGCGTTGTCCACGATCGACGACCAGGCCGGGCCGCCGGCCATCTTGGCGGCGACGTCGGACCGCATCACGTTCAGGTCGATGAAGGACGGGTCGATCTTGCCGGTGGTGCTGGTCTCCCGGTGGCCCCGGGCGTAGCTGGAGTCCTTGCCGAGCTGCTTCAGCACGGCGGCGGTGGCGGCGACGGACGCGTTGTACTGCGCCGCGGTCATCTCCTGGCTGACGCCGTTGTAGTCGATCTCCCAGCCGATCAGCATGGTGTTGCCGTCGCCGGCCGGGATGGGCCCGCTGGCCCGGGCGGTGCCGGCGTGGTTGCAGCGCCCGGCGGAGATGACGTGGAAGACGCCGTGGTAGTCGACCAGGGCCTGGCAGAGCGGGCCGGGCAGGTCGGACCGGCCGTTGATGCAGATGTTCAGCGCCGGGTGCGGGTTGCTGGCGCTGGAGGTGGCCGCGGTGTGGTGCCAGAGCACACCGATCGGGTCGAAGGAGCCGGGGCGCATCCGGTTGAGCCAGTCACCCTCGACGACGACCTGGACGCCGGCCGAGCGCAGCACGTCCACCAGCCAGGGAATGGTGGCCATCAGGACTCCCCGAGCAGGTCGGCGAGGCACTCGGGCTTCGGCGCGGCGAGCGGCGCGGCACTCGCCGCGGCGGGGCGGACGGCGACGGCGGTCAGCGCGCCGGCCACCAGGGCCGGAATGCCGAGCAGACCTCGACGCCGCAGACGGACGGTTCGGGACGTGGCCATGGCGCTCCTTCAACCGGGGGCGGAGGGGTACGACGGATCGACGACCGTCGTGACGCGCACGGTATATCGTCACGAGCGTCTATGTCGATACCCTTCATCGCCCTAGCTTCGGCTGAAGGAAATTGGCAAGAAGTGGACGCCGTCGGGCGGCCGTACCGCCGTCGGGTCGCACGCCGCCCGGGTATGCCCGGCCGGACGGCTCAGGTGCTGCCCAGCGCGTCGATGTCGCGGATCTCCTCGGCGGTCAGCGCGAACTGGAACACGTCGGCGTTGGCCCGGATCCGCTCCGGCGTCACCGACTTCGGGATCACCACGATCTCGTGGTCAATGTGCCAGCGGAGCACCACCTGAGCCGGCGAGACGCCGTGCGCGCCGGCGATCCGGGTGAGCACCGGATCGGAGAGGTCGCTCCGCTTGAACGGGCTGTAGCCCTCCAGCACCACACCCCGGTCCCGGTGCTCGATGTGCCGCTGGCGGTCGTACAGGAAGGGACTCCACGGGATCTGGTTGACCGCCGGGTTCTCCTCGGTGGCCTGGATCAACTCGTCGATCTCCGCGGTGCTGTAGTTGCTCACCCCCACCGCCCGGGTCAGCCCCTCGTCCCGGGCGGCCAGCATCTCCCGCCAGACCGGGATGCTGTCCGCCGGGTTCGACGGCGGCCAGTGCACCAGCCACAGGTCGACGTGGTCGGTGCCGAGCGCGCGCAGGCTCGCCTCGATGGTCTCCCGCTCCCGGCCCACCCGCTCCGGCGGGAGCTTCGTGGTGAGAAAGATGTCCTCGCGGCGCAGCCCGCTCTCCTGCACCGCCCGGCCGACCTCCTCCTCGTTGCCGTACATGGTGGCGGTGTCGATGTGCCGGTAGCCGGCGTCCAGCGCGGCCAGCACGGCGTCGTAGCCGGCCTTGCCGGTGGCCTGCCAGGTGCCGAAGCCGAGCAGGGGCATCCGCACCTCGCCGGGCAGCGGAACGGTGGGCTGGTCCAGGTCCATGCCGACGGTTCTACCCGTGATGGCCCCCGACATGCCCGGAAACCGGGCATCCGGGTCGTCGGCGGCGGGTCGGCACCGGCGTCCGGCAGTCCGGGCCGGATTGCCGGAGAATGCGGGTGTGGCCGACCGGCTGGAGGAGTACCGGCGCAAGCGGGACGCGGCACGCACCCCGGAGCCGGTGCCGCGGCGCGCACCCAAGCGGAAGAAGCCGGCCGACGGCGCCGGCCGGTTCGTCATCCAGCAGCACCACGCCCGGAGCCTGCACTGGGACCTGCGGCTCGAACACGAGGGCGTGCTCGCCTCCTGGGCGGTGCCGCGCGGCCTGCCCCGCGAGCCCGGCCGCAACCACCTCGCCGTGCACACCGAGGACCACCCGATGGAGTACCTCACCTTCCACGGTGAGATTCCGGCCGGCGAGTACGGCGGCGGCCGGATGACCATCCACGACCGGGGCACCTACCGCGCGGAGAAGTGGCGCGACGACGAGGTGATCGTCGTGCTCGACGGCGAGCGGACCAGCGGCCGGTACGTCCTCTTCGCCACCGGCGGCAAGGAGGGCCGCGACTGGATGGTCCGGCGCACCGATCCGGCTCCGGAGGGCTGGACCGGCATGCCGGAGCTGGTCCGCCCGATGCTCCCCAGCCCGGGCGGGAAGCTGCCCCGGGACCAGCGCGAGTGGGGCTACGAGCTGCGCTGGGACGGGGTGCGCGCGGTCGCGTACGTCTCCGGCGGTCGGCTGCGGCTGCTCTCCGACACCGACGAGGAGGTCACCGGGTCGTACCCCTGGCTGCGGGACATGGCCGAGGAGCTGGCGCCCACCGAGGCCGTGCTGGACGGAGTGCTGGTACGCATCGACCGCGCCGGCCGGGTGCGGCCGGCGCGCGGCGGCCGGGCCACCGCGGACGCCCAGTACCTGATCTTCGATCTGCTCTGGCTGGAGGGGGTGACCAGCGTCGAACTGCCGTACGCGCAGCGCCGGGAGCTGCTCGACGGTCTGGCGCTGACCGGTGCGCACTGGCAGACTCCGCCCTGGTTTCCCGGCACCGGCGCCGAGGCCCTGCGGACCGCTCGCGAGCAGGGGCTGCCCGGGGTGGTGGCCAAGCGACTCGACTCGGTCTACGAGCCGGGCCGACGCAGCCGGCGCTGGCTGAGCATCGACACCAGCTGAGACGGCGAGGAGCGACGTGTACCTGACCCACCTGGAGTGCCCACGCTGCGGCCGGGAACACGACGCCGACAAGCCGCGCAACCTCTGCGACTGCGGGTCGCCGCTGCTGGCCCGCTACGACCTGGCCGCGGTGGCCGAGGTGGTCACCCCGGAACGGTTCGGGCTGCGCCCGGCCGACCTGTGGCGCTACCGGGAGCTGCTGCCGGTGGCCGACCCGCGGCACGTGACCACGCTGGGCGAGGGCTGGACGCCGCTGCTGCGCGCCCCGGCGTACGGTGCGGAGATCGGTATTGCCGAGCTGCTGGTCAAGGACGAGGGGCTGACCCCGACCGGGTCGTTCAAGGCGCGCGGCGCGGCGATCGGCGTGAGCCGGGCCCGGGAGCTGGGCGTGGCACGGATCGCGATGCCGACCAACGGCAACGCGGGCGCCGCCTGGGCGACGTACGCCGCGCGGGCCGGGCTGGGCGCGACGGTGGTCATGCCGGTGGACGCGCCGGGCATCTGCCGGCGGGAGTGCGTGGCGGCCGGCGCCGACCTGCGCCTGGTCGACGGACTGATCGGCGACGCCGGGCGGCTGGTCGCCGAGCTGGTGGCCGGCTCGGCGGGCGCGGTCTTCGACGCGGGCACGCTGCGCGAGCCGTACCGGCTCGAGGGCAAGAAGACCATGGGGTACGAGATCGTCGAGCAGCTCGGCTGGCAGGTGCCGGACGTGATCATCTACCCGACCGGTGGCGGGGTGGGGCTGATCGGCATCCACAAGGCGCTGCAGGAGCTGCAGGAGCTGGGCTGGATCGGCGACCGGCCGCCCCGGCTGGTGGCCGTCCAGTCGACCGGGTGCGCCCCGATCGTCCGGGCGTTCGCCGCCGGCGAGGAGCGCGCCCAGCCCTGGGCGGACGCGCACACGGTGGCGTTCGGCATCACCGTGCCGGCCCCGCTCGGCGACGAACTGATCCTGGCCGCGCTGCGGGCCAGCGGTGGCACCGCGGTGGCGGTCGAGGACGCCGAGATCCTGACCGACCTGCGCGACTTCGCCGCCCGGGAGGGGCTGCTGCTCTGCCCGGAGGGGGCCGCCTGCCTGACCGCCGCCCGGCAGCTGCGGGCGGGTGGGTGGATCCGGGCCGGCGAGCGGGTGGTGGTGCTCAACACCGGCGCCGGCCTGAAGTACCCGGAGACGGTGGACGTGGCCGGGGTGCCGGTGCTGCCTTCCTGACTCGCCCGACCGGGCGGCCGGGCCGATGCGCCGGCCCGGCCGCCGGGTGGCCCCGCGGGCCGTTCGATCCGCGGGGCGGTCAGCGGTAGGTGATGTCGGAGCTGGTGTAGAAGCAGTTGACCCCGTCGGCGCCCTCGCCGATCCGAGGTCACTCGGCGGTCGGCGCGGTGAGCCGCCAGGCCGCGTTGATCAGGCCGACGTGCGAGAGCGCCTGCGGGGTGTTGCCCAACTGCGCGCCGTCGCGCGGGTCGATCTGCTCGCTGAGCAGGCCCACGTCGTTGGCGTGCTCGACCACCCGCTCGAACAGCCGCCGGGCGCGCTCCCGCTCGCCGGCCATCACCAGGCACTCCACCAGCCAGAACGAACAGAGCAGGAAGGCCGCCGGCTCGTCGGCCCAGCGCCGGACCAGCCCGTCGGGGGTGCCCAGTTCCCGCTCGACCGCCTCGATGGTGGCGCGCATCCGCGGGTCGGTCGCCGGCAGGAAGCGCACCACGGGCAGGTAGAGCGCCGAGCCGCCCAGCTCGGCCGAGCCGAAGGACGCGGTGTACGCCCCCACCCGGTCGTTCCAGCCCTCGCGCAGCACGGTGGCCCGGATCTCGTCCCGGACCGCGGCCCACCGCCGCGGGTCGGCGCTCTCGCCGAGCCGGGGCGCCAACGCCACCGCCTTGTCCATCGCCGCCCAGCAGAGCACCTTCGACGACAGGTAGTGCCGCTCCTCCTCCCGGGCCTCCCACATCCCCCGGTCGGGCAGGTGCCAGGTGGTGGCCACCTGCTCGGCCAGCCCGAGCACCATCTCGCGCAACTCCTTGTCGAAGCTGGTGCCGAGGTAGTCGCCCAGCTGCCAGATGGCCAGGATCACCTCGCCCGGGACGTCCAGCTGGCGTTGCCGCCAGGCGTCGTTGCCGACGACCACCGGCCGGCTGCCGGCGTAGCCGGGCAGGTGTGCGAGTTCGTGCTCGGAGAGGTCCCGCTCCCCCGCCAGGCCGAACATCACCGGCACCGGCATCTGGCCGACCTGACCGATCGAGCGGGCCACCCAGGCGAAGAGGCGGGACGCCTCGTACGGGCAGGCGGCCACCCAGAAGGCGCGCAGGGTCATCGCGAAGTCGCGCAGCCAGGAGAGGCGGTAGTCGTAGTTGCGGTTGCCGCCGAGCTCCTCCGGCAGCGACGTGGTGAGCGCCGCGGCCACCGCGCCGCTGCGGGTGTACGTGAGGCCGGTCAGCACGGTGGCGCTGTGCCGGACCAGGTCGGCGTACTCGCCGGGGTAGTGGTGCGACTCCCGGTACGCCTCCCACGCCTGCACCGTCTCGGCGAGCGCGACGGCCGGGTCCAGCCGCGCGGGCGGGTCACCGTAGGCGGGCCCGTACGCCAGGTCGAAACCGACCACGTCGCCGGCGGAGACCGCGAACTCGTGCCGGACCCGGTCCCGCCCGGCGCGCAGCGGCAGGCCGTCGCCGCGCAGCGTCAGCGTCACCGAGCCGCACGCCGCCAGCACCCCGCCGTCCGGCTGGTCGTGCAGGTACGGGGTGAGCAGCCCGTAGTCCGGTCGGGGGCAGAAGTCCAGCACCATCGGCACCCGGCCGCTGAGCCCCTCGACCACCCGCAGCAGCACCGCCGGCGAGTTCCTGCCCAGCTCGTGTCCCCGGGCACCGAGTTCGGCGGCCAGCGCGTCGGTCACCGCGACGCTGCCCTCGGGAGTGTGGTGCACGGTACGCAGCACCAGGGTGTCCGGTCGGTAGGAGCGCTCCACCCGGTGCCCGGCCCGACCGGCGGCGACGGGCGCCAGCAGCCAGTGCCCGGCCTGCGGGCCCAGGATCCGGCCGAACACCGAGGGGGCGTCGAACCGGTCCGGGCACCACCAGTCGATCGAGCCGTCCCGGCCGACCAGCGCGCCGGAGCGGCAGTCGGACAGGAAGCCGTAGTCGGAGATCGCCGGCTGGTCCACCCGCTGCGGGTACCCGGATCAGCCCGCCTCAGACGGGTCGCCGCCCCGGGTCAGGAGGTGGGCGGCTCGTCCTCGCCGGCGGCCTCCGCCGCGTCCGCCTCCTCCTTGGTGCGGTGCACCGCCTGGTCGGCGTGCTCCGGCGGGCCGTAGACGGTGTAGAGGACCAGCGGGTTCGGCCCGGTGTTGACGAAGTTGTGCTTCGTGCCGGCCGGCACCACCACCAGGTCCCCCTGGACGACCTCGCGCTTCTCCCCGGCGACCCGGGCCTCGCCGGTGCCGCTGACGAAGGTCAGGATCTGGTCGATGTCCTCGTGGACCTCCTCGCCGATCTCACCGCCCGGCGGGATGGTCATGATCACCAACTGGGTGTGCGCACCGGTCCACAGCACCCGCCGGAAGTCCGGGCTCTTCTCGGCGACGGTCGCGATCGTGAAATGCTCCATGCCGGGCTCATACCCGGTCCGGCCCCGCGTCACGCCGGGACTGGCAGATGGTGGAATTTGCCACGTCTTCGAGGTTTGGCTCCATCCAGGACGGGGATCGACACTTCGACCGGTGCAGCGCGGGCCGGTCGAGCCAGGTCCCCGCTGACGTACCGCCGTACGGCTGCGGTGGTGGGAGACGGCCAGAGCGCGGCGACGCTTCGACCCAGGTCGAGCGGCGCCGTGCGCTCTTTCTGTCCGCCGTTCGCCCGGTGCTGTCCGCTGTTCGCCCGGTGCTGTCCGCCGTTCGCCCGGTGCTGTCCGCGCCACGGGGCGACGGCGCGGTCAGGAGAGCACCGTCAGGTGGAACGGCCGATCGGCGACGCTGCCGTCACCGGCGAAGGTGGAGACGAAGACACCGTTCGGGATGCCGGTGCGGCCGGCCACGGCCACCTGACCGGGCGGGGCGACGCCCGCGCTGCCGGGAAGCCCGATCGTTCCCACGTATCCGGCGGCGGTCACGTCCTGGTCGAAGATGACCTGGTACTTGCCCCGGGCGAGGCGGGTGGCCTGCGCGGCGCCGAGGCCGCGGACCAGGTTGCCGTCGGCGGTCACCACCGCGAACAGCACCCGCGCCGTGATCGGCAGGCCGACCGTGGCGCAGGTGGTGACCTGCGCGTCGGCACGGGTGGCGTCGTCGTCCCCCGAATCGGGCTGTGCCGGCCCGCGCCGGGCCCTGGAGCTGGACATCGGTGCCCTCCCGGGCCGCCCGGGGGGGCGGCGATGAGGCAGTTGTCGCGGCAAGGGCGGGACCATCGCCGATCGCACCCTTTGTCATTCGAACGTAGGTCGTGACCGATCCGGCAACCAGGCCGGCGATTGTCCGATCACTGACACTCTGGCCGCTGCGCCGCAGGTCAGGGGCCGTTGTCGCGATCAGTCGTCGGGGACGGCCACCGGTTCCCGCCCCACGCAGCGCACCTTCAGTTCGTGCTCGCCGGACGGGCCCTCGAACTTCACCTCGACGTCGTCATCGGGCCCCCGGTCGACGTCGCCGGCCCGGTAACCCTGGGCCGGCGACCAGGACACCAGCCGCACCCCGCCCGGCACGCACTCCGCCACCGCGGTGCCGCCCGCGGTGGTGAACACCCGCCGGCCCGCGGCGGGCGCGCTCGGCGTGGCGCCGGACGGGCCGGGTGCCGCGGTGGTCGGGCCGGGCGAGGTTGGCTCGGCGGCCAGCAACCGCTCGACCTCCCGCTGGCTGAGCACGCCGCCCGGGGTACCGGTGATGCTCTCCCCCACCAACCGGATCGCCGCCAACCCGATCAGGGTGGCGACCACGGCGGTGGCCAGCCACCCGGCGACGGCGAGGATCGAACGGCGGCGCATACCCCGACTATCCCCGATCGAAGGTTGGGCGGGGCACCGGCGGACGCTAAGGGAGGGTTAACGTCCGAGGCCGGACAGGCCGGCGGCGATAGCCTGCCAGCTGTGGCCCGCCTGCTGCTCATCGAGGACGACCTGACGATCCGCACCCCGCTGATCCGGGCGCTGCACGAACGCGGACACGCGGTGGCGGCCGCCTCGACCGCGATGACCGGGCTGCGCGACGCCCTGGACGAGCGGCCCGACCTGGTCGTGCTCGACCTCGGGCTGCCCGATCTCGACGGCCGCGAGCTGCTGCGGATGCTGCGGGCGGTCAGCCCGGTGCCGGTGATCGTGGCCACCGCCCGCGACGACGAGACCGAGATCGTCCGGGTCCTCGACGCCGGCGCCGACGACTACGTGGTCAAGCCGTTCACCGCCGCCCAACTGGACGCCCGGATCCGGGCGGTGCTGCGGCGCGGTCCGGCCGGCGCCGGGACGGACGACCCGACCCTGGTGGTCGGCGGGCTGCGGATCGACCCCCGCTCCCGCCAGGTGAGCCTGGACGGCGAACCGGTCGAGCTGACCCCGCGCGAGTTCGACCTGCTGCACCACCTGGCCGGCCGGCCCGGCGAGGTGGTCACCAAGCGGGAGCTGCTCACCGAGGTGTGGCAGATCCCGTACGGCGGCGCGGACAAGACCGTCGACGTGCACCTCTCCTGGTTGCGCCGCAAGTTGGGGGAGAACGCCCAGCAGCCCCGCTACCTGCACACCGTGCGGGGGGTCGGGGTGCGGCTGGAGGCACCCGGGGAGGCCGGGTGAGGGCGCGACTGGCCCTGCTGGTGGCCGCGGTCAGCGTGCTCACCCTGGCCGCCTTCCTGGTGCCGCTGGCGCTGCTGGTGCGTACCGTCGCCGAGGACCGGGCCACCGTCCGGGCGACCGCCGACGCGCAGAGCCTGGTGTCGGTGGTGGGCACGGCGGACCCGGAGACCATCCGGCTGACCGTCGAGCAGCTCGCCGCCGAGTCCGGCCGGCCGGTCAGCGTCTTCCTGCCCGACGGCACCGTGCTCGGCGCCGCCGCCCCGCGTACGCCCGCCGTGGCGTTGGCCGAGCGGGGGCGGAGCCTGACCGCGGAGTCGGCGCGGGGACGCGAGGTGGTGATCGCGGTGCAGGGCCGGCCGGACGGCACCGGGGTGATCCGCACCGAGGTCCCGCGCGCCGAGCTGACCGCCGGGGTGACCCGGTCCTGGCTGGTGCTGGCCCTGCTCGGCGTGCTGCTGGTGCTGATCGGGCTGGCCGTCGCCGACCGGTTGGCCCGCACCCTGGTCCGGCCGATCAGCGAGCTCTCCGCGGTGTCGCACCGGCTCGCCAACGCCGAGCTGGACGCCCGGGTGGCCCCGGCCGGGCCGGCCGAGCTGCGCGAGGTGGCCGGCGCCCTCAACCACCTGGCCGGCCGGATCCAGGTGCTGCTGGCGCAGGAACGGGAGCGGGTGGCGGACCTCTCGCACCGGCTCCGCACCCCGCTGACCGCGCTCCGGCTGGAGGCCGAGTCGCTGCGCGACCCGAAGGACGCGGACCGGGTCACCGCGGCGGTGGACGGGCTGGAACGGGCGGTCACCGGCCTGATCCAGCAGGCCCGCTGGCGGTCGCCGGCGGCCGGTCCGGCGGTCGCGGACGCGGCCGCGATCGTGGCCGAGCGGGTGGCGTTCTGGTCGGTGCTGGCCGAGGACACCGGGCGGGCGGTCACCCTCGACCTGGCGCCCGGGCCGCTGCCGGTCGCGGTGCCCGCCGACGAACTGGCCGCCGCCGTGGACGCGTTGCTCGGCAACGTCTTCGCGCACACCCCGGAGGGCACCGCGTTCGGCGTCCGGCTCGCCCTCGACGCGGGACAGGTGGTGCTCGCGGTCACCGACGAGGGCCCCGGCATCCCGGCCGGCACGGTCCGGCGCGGCGCCAGCCCGGCCGGGTCGACCGGTCTCGGGTTGGACATCGCCCGCCGGGCGGCGCAGGCCGGCGGCGGCCGGCTGGAGCTCGGCAGCACCCCCGACGGGGGCGCCGAGGTGCTGCTCACCTTCGGTCCGCCGGCCGCCTGAACCCCGCCCGCTGGTCTTAACCCGGCCTTAGCGTCCGGGCAGCGCGCCGCTATCCCGCTCCGGCCGATGCTCGGATGCAGAGACCGAGGAAAGGTGGACCGAGATGAAGCGCAACTCCCTGATCCTGGCGTCGCTCGGCGGCGCGGCCGTGCTCGCCGTGACCGGCGTGGCCGTCGGCACGGCGGTGGCCGACGACGGGCGGGCTGGACGGACCGCCCTGGCCGCAGCCACCACGGCGCCCAGCACCACCGCGACCCCCGACGACGACCCGACCGGCGCCACGCCCGGCACCCCCGGCACGACCGGTGGTACGCCCGGCACGACCGCTCCGGCCACCGGCGGCGACGCGGTGAGCCAGCAGCGGGCCGGCGAGATCGCGCTGGCCTCGGCCGGCGGCGGCCGGATCACCGAGATCGAGGCCGAGCAGGAGCACGGCCGTCCGGTGTGGAGCGTCGAGATCGTCGCCGGGCAGACCGAGCACGAGGTCGACGTGGACCGGGAGACCGGTGCGGTGGTCAAGGCCGAGCAGGAGCCGGTCGACGATGACGACGGGGACGACTCGGATGACGACTCCGACGACGACCGCGACGACGACTCCGGCGACGACGACGATGACGACGACCGCGACGACGACTGAGCCACGGCCGGTGCCGCCGCCCGCAGTGCCACTGCCGGACGGCGGCACCGGCGCGTCGACGGCCCGGACCGGTGGTACGCGCGCCGCGGCCGGCTCCACCCGCCGGAACATCCCGGTGACGACCGACGATGTCTGACATAGGCTGAGGTATGGAGCCCGCCCACGGGGGTCGGGCGGCGGAACCGGTCTACCGCCCCGTCCTCGCCTGCCGGCGGGGTGAGCTGGAGGCGCTCAGCCACCTCGACGGCGTCGTCGTTTCCCTGCTCGCCCCGATCCTCCAGGTGTCCACTCCGGACGCGTACCCACCCGACGCCCTCGGCCGGCTGCCGGAGGGTCTGGTGCCGGCCGTCGACGTCGGCGCCCTGCCCGACCTGCCGGAGACCGAACTGGTCCGCTGGGGCGTACCGCTGGTGCCGGTGGTGGGGCTCGCGGACAGCGACCGGCGGCTCGTCGCGCACGGCCTGACCGCCCGGGCCTACTCCCACCGGGCGGTGGTGCGGCTGCGGGTGGCCCAGGACCGGGCCGGGCCGGACGCCACCACCGCCGCCGTGGAGCGGGTGTGGCGGTTCACCCGGCTGGCACCAGAGCAGTGCGACCTGCTGGTCGACGCCGGCGACGTGTGCTGCCCGGCCGACGTGCGGGCGGCCGAACCGCGGGTCCGCCGGCTGCTGGACTGGGCACGCCGGCACGCCTGGCGGTCGGTGACCGTGGCGGCCGGCGGGATGCCGCCGAGCCTGTCCCGGCTGCCCACTGACGAACCGGTCCGCCTGGACCGCTGGGACTGGCTGCTCTGGCAGCGCCTGGCCGACCTCGGCGTCGGATACGGCGACTACGGGGTGGCCTCCGCGGTGCCCGTCGCGGACCATCCGGCCGACCGGCTGCCCACCGTGCGCTACACCGCCGACGGCGCCTGGTGGGTCTACCGGTGGTCGCGGCGCGGCGGGCGGGGCGACGACCGGTTCGCCGACCTGTGCCGCGCCCTGGTTTCGGCCCCGCACTGGCCCACCGACGGGGCGGCCTACTCGTGGGGCGACCACGAGATCCTCCGGCGTGCCCGGCGGGTCGCCGGCGCCGGGTCGGCGAGCAACTGGGCGGCGTGGAGCACCTCGCACCACCTGGCGCACGTGCTGGCCACCCTGCTGCGCCCGGACGTCCGGCCGGGGCGGCCCGGCGCACCCGGCCGGCCGGCCCGGCCTCGGGGCGCGCAGACCCGCCGGGCCGGCTGACCGGGCCCGGCGGCGGATCGCCGGTGACTACTGCTGCTTGTCCGTGAACCCGAACTGGATGATGCCCTCGTCGTCGACGGTGGCGTCCACCGAGGCGTCACCGAGCAGTTCGGCGGCGTCCGCGTCGAGGAAGATCCGGGCGCCCTGATTGTCCACCACCTGGTCGCCCTGCGCCGGCTGGGCCGCCAGTTCGACGGTGAGCGACCCGGCCTGGGTGTCGGCGGCGATGCGCACCCCGCCCTCTTCGGCGACGTCCTGCTGGTTGGCGAGGTCGCGGATGACCAGGACGGCGTTGTCGGTCATGGTGAGCATGGCGAAACTCCTCGTGGATTTCTCGGATTCACGGCGCGGGCCGGACCGGCCCACGGGCGAGCACACGTGGGAGGCGATTGCCGGGGCCTCGATCGCCCCGTCGCGTCGGGGCAGCTGAGGCCCCCTTCACGGCCTACGGTGCCCGCTGCCGGCGGATCCGTCAAATAGAGCCCGGTCAGTGCGCGACGGCCGCCGGGGCGAGCAGCGCCCGGATGTCGCGTACCGCCGCGCGGCCGGCCCGGTTGGCGCCGATCGTGCTCGCGGACGGCCCGTACCCGATCAGGTGAATCCGCTCGTCGGCCACCACCCGGGTGCCGTCCATGGTGATGCCCCCACCCGGGGCGCGTAGCCGCAGCGGGGCGAGGTGGTCCAGCGCGGCCCGGAAGCCGGTGCACCAGAGGATCACGTCGGCGGCGACGAACCGCCCGTCGGCCCAGGCCACGCCGTCGGGCGTGATCCGGTCGAAGACGGGTAACCGGTCGAGGACGCCGCGCTCGCGCAGCCGGACCAGCTCGGGGGTGAGCGGCAGCCCGGTCACCCCGACCACGCTCGACGGCGGGCGGCCGGCGCGCACCGCCTGCTCCACCAGGGCCACCGCGGCGCGGCCGCGCTCGGGGCCGAACTCGCCGGCCCGGAAGTCGGGTGGCCGCCGGGTCACCCAGGTCGTTCCGGCGGCGACCGTGGAGACCTCGCCGAGCAGCTGTACGGCGGAGGTGCCCCCGCCGACCACCACCACCCGCTTGCCGGCGAACTCGTCCGGTCCCCGGTAGTCGGCGGTGTGCAGTTGGCGGCCGCGGAACAGCGACCGGCCCGGGTAGTGCGGCCAGAACGGCCGGGTCCAGGTGCCGGTGGCGTTGACCAGGGCCCGGGTGGACCAGTTGCCGTGGTCGGTGGCGACGTCGAGCCGGCCGTCGGGGCGCGAGGTGACCGCCCGGACGTGCACCGGCCGGCGTACCGGCAGATCGAACCTGCGCTCGTACGCGGCGAAGTAGGCGCTGACCACCTCGGCCGCCGGACGGTCCGGCTCGGCCGCCGGGAAGGGCATGCCGGGCAACTCGTGGAAGCCGTGCACCCGGTCCAACCGCAGGGTCGGCCAGCGGTGCCGCCACGCCCCGCCCGGGCCGTCGTCGGCGTCCAGCATGACGAACCCCGTTGCGGGGGTGAACCCGGTGCGGCGCAGGTGGTAGCCGGCGGAGAGGCCGGCCTGGCCGGCGCCGATCACCAGCACGTCGACGTCGCGGGCGTCCATGTGCCGTGCAACAACGCCGGCCGCCGCAGGCTGCCCGCCGGGAGCGTCTTTCCGCTCACACCGCGCCGGCCGCCGGCCCGGACGCAGCCCGCCGGCTCGGCCGGGCGGTGGTGGAACGGCGCGCGGGTGGAACCGGTGCCCCGCCGGCGGGGTCTGATCGGGCAGGATCGATGGGCGGAGGGCGGCATGGGTGGACGGGTCGGGTGGCGGGCGCTGCTCCCGGCGGTGGCGCTGGGGCTGCTGCTGACCGGGTGCCAGGGCGTGGGCGTGGCCGACGCGCCGGACGAGGGTCGGGCCTCGTACCAGGCGTGGGGGCTCAACGAGGCGTCCAGCGACCTCGATGGCGAGGACCGGACGGTGGTGCTCAACGGCGACCTGGAGCGGGACAGCGGCCCGCTCTTCACCGTGGACGGGCGGTGGGACGCCACCGGGTTCGTGCTCGACGACTCCTCCGCCGAGCAGGTCCGCGCCCTGGCCGGACGGCTGCCCGAGCGGACCGGTGACCCGGCTTGCCACCGGTTGGTGCTGGTGAGCGACAGCCTGGTGGACCGGGCGGTCGCCGTCCTCACCCCCGACGAGCAGCCGCCGGACGGGCCGGTCACCGCCCGCCGGCTGGACGGCTGACCGCGACACCGGCGGGACGGCCGCCGCACCGCCACGCCACCGCCGCGCCGCCGCGCCGCCGCACCACCGCAGCACCCCGCCGCGCTGGCCGCCGCCGCACCACCGCAGCGCCGCCGGGCAGCGGCGCCGCGCCACCGATGGCGATTTCTTTTCGGCTCGGGGACTTTTCCGGCAGATATCTCCATGACAGCATCGACGCATGCATCGACGTCTCTTCCCCCGGACGCTCGCGCTGGTCGCGCTGGTCGCCGCGGCGGCCACCGCCGGCGCGCCCACCGCCACCGCCGAATCGCCGACACCCGCGGCGACCCGCCTGAACGCCACGATCGACGCGATCCTGGCCGACTCCCGGCTGGCCGGAGCCCAGGCCTCGGTGGTGGTGGTCGACGCCGCCAGCGGGGAGACCGTCTACAACCGCAACGGCGACCGCCGGCTGATCCCCGCCTCCAACACCAAGCTGCTCACCTCCGCCGCCGCCCTGGAACTGCTCGGCGCCGGGCACCGGTTCCGCACCGACGTGCTGACCAGCGGCACCCGCCGGGCCGGGGTGGTCTCCGGCAACCTGCACCTGCGCGGCGGCGGCGACCCGACCATGCTCGCCGCCGACTACGACGCGCTCGCCGCCCAGGTGGCCGCCGCCGGTGTCCGGCTGGTCACCGGGAACCTGGTGGCCGACGACACCCGCTACGACCGCACCCGGCTGGGCCCGGACTGGACCTGGGACGACGAGCCGTACTACTACGCCGCGCAGGTGTCCGCGCTGACCGTGGCGCCGGACACCGACTACGACGCCGGCACGGTGATCGTGCACGCGGCACCGGGAGCCACCGCCGGCGACCGGCCGGTGCTGACCACCACGCCGGCCACCGGCTACCTGCGCTTCGACAACCGGGCCGAGACGGTGGCCAGCGGCGAGACCTCGATCTCCTTCGAACGTGAGCACGGCAGCAACACCGTCGTGGTCACCGGCCAGATCGTCGTCGGCGACGAGCCGGAGAGCGACTGGGTGACGGTCTGGGAGCCCACCGGGTACGCCGCCGACGTCTTCCGGGCGGCGCTGCGCAAGCACGGCGTACGGGTGCTCGGCCGGACCGTCCTCGGGCAGTCCACCCCGGAGTCGGCCGCCACCGTGGCCCGGCATGACTCGATGACGCTGGCCGAGCTGATGGTGCCCTTCCTCAAGCTCTCCAACAACGGCCACGCCGAGGTGCTGACCAAGGAGATCGGGCGGATGCGCTCCGGCTCCGGCACCTGGTCGGCCGGGCTCGCCGCGATCACCGGGTACGTGGCCGACGCCGGGCTGGACACCGGCACGCTGCGCCAACGGGACGGCTCCGGGTTGTCCCGGCGGAACCTGGTGCCGGCCGACGAGTTCGTCCGGCTGCTCGCCGCGGTCCGCGCCGAACCCTGGTTCGACGCCTGGTACGCGGCGCTGCCGATCGCCGGCGAGCCCGAGCGGTTCGTCGGCGGCACCCTGCGCAGCCGGATGCGGGGCACCCCGGCGGCCGGCAACGTGCACGCCAAGACCGGCAGCCTGACCGGCGTCTCCAGCCTCTCCGGCTACGTCACCGACGCCGACGGCCGGGTGCTGGCGTTCTCGGTGCTGCTGAACAACTACCTCGCCTCGTCGGTGAAGGGACTGGAGGACCAGATCGCGATCGCGCTGGCCGCGTACCGCGAGGACGGCGTGAGCGCGGCGCGGGTGGCGCCGCCGGCGGCCCCCGACGCACCCCGGGCGCCCGAGGGCCGGGAGTGCTCCTGGGTGAAGCCGATCGCCTGCTGACACCGGTGCGGGCCCCCGGCCCGGGGGCCCGCACCGGCTCAGGCGCCCGGCCGGCGCGGCGGCGGCACCGCGGCGGTCGGGTCACCCCGCTCGATCAGCGCGGCGATGTCGGCGGCGTGCAGGCCGCGCAGCGCCAGCACCCGGGTACCCCACCGGTGCAGCCGGCACGGGTGCGGGCTGGCGTCGTTGCGGCAGACCGTCCCGCCCGACCAGCGCCGCGGCGCGTGCACCACCACCGCCCGCACCGCGAACTGGGCGTCCTCCCCCGTCACGTACGGCGGCAGGGGGATCTCCCGGAGCACCTCCCCGGCCGGTTCCCGCGCGGCGGTCGGTCGGGCGGTACGGGTGGCGCTGCTCATCGGTGACCCTCCACACAGGATCGTCGGACCGGACAGCAGAACGCTACGACGCTCCGGACCCGGCGCGACGGACAAACTGTCCCGGCCGGGGCGGAGTCACCGCCCGCACGCCGGGCAGGCGCGACGGGTGCGCCGGTGGTAGTCGACGGCGGCCACCCCGAGGCCCCAGCCCCACACCCAGTACGCCAGCTCGGCCACCCAGAAGAACGCCAGCGGGTAGCGCCCGTCCCCGGGGTCGAAGGTGCCGGTGACCGTCTGCGCGGTGAGCTGGGCCAGACCGATGCCGAAGTAGCAGACCAGGCCCACGGCGAACCCGGCCGCCGGGACGAGCGGCAGCAGGCGCGGCACCCGCCGGCCGGCCAGCAGCGGCACCCAGCGGGGCCAGATCCGCCCCCAGCGGTGGACCAGGGCCAGCGGCAGCAGCACCCCGGCGAGCAGGAAGCCGACTTCGAAGGCGACCATCGACGCGCCCTGACTCAGCGGCATCTCCTCGAAGCCGACCCACACCTGCGCGGCCAGCCGCACCAGGCAGCCGACGACCGCCGCCCACGCCGCCGCCCGGGCCCACTTCGGCACCGCGGCGGCGTGGGCCCGCGGTTCCCCGGTCCGGCCGCACCGCCGGCAGTCGCCGCGCCACCGGCGCCGGTGGTCGACCAGCGCCACGGCGAGCAGCGCCGCCCCGGTCAGGCAGCCGAGCCGGCTGGCGAAGGCCCCCGGATGGAACGCCGTGCCCGGGTCCAGGATGAGCAGCCCGACCAGGTCGAGCAGGAGCAGGGCGCAGGAGAGCGCCAGCGCCGCGCAGACCGCCCAGCCGGCCGCGACCAGCGCGGGACGCCAGCCGCGGGCGCGGCCCAGCGCCGCGCCGAGCAGCGCCGTGGCGGCGCAGAGCCCCACCGACCACCACCCGGTGAAGACCATCAGGTCGGTGTCCAGCGGCGGGAACGCGGGAGCGCCGACGACCGCCCAGCACAGTCGCAGCGCGCCGTAGGCCAGGGCCCAGCCGAGCACGGCGTACGGCAACGTCGGGCGACGGGTCACGGCGGGCGGGGCCGGCGGCGGCAGGGTGCGGGTCATGCCGTCCACCCTGCTCGGCCGCCGGCCGGCGGCCCTCCCGCCGCGGGGTGGAGCGACTCCCCCGCCCGGGGGAACCGGTGGCTCAGCCGGCGGTCCGGCGCGGGGCGCAGGGCCGGTCAGCGCAGCGTGAGCGCCTGGAGGCTCACGCTGCCGCACTCACCGGTGAACACCTCCTCGGCCACCCAGTTCAGCACCACCCGGGTCCCCTTCGGAGCCTGGAACCGGACGGTGAACTCGGCGGACCGGAGCGTGTGCGGGTCCTCCATCCGCAGCGTCCGGCTCAGCTCGCCGAGCCGGACCTCGAGCCGGCCCCGGGCCATCCAGACCCCGGCGTACAGCCGTACCGTGCGCGCCTCGCCGGCGCCCGCCACGGCCAGCGTGAACCCGCTGCCGGCCCCGCAGGTGTAGACCCCGGTCGCGGTGCCGTCGGCCGAGCGGACCGGTGCGCCGTCGCGCCAGCTGACCGTCTCCTGGTTGGCGTCCCAGCCGCCCCGGACGCCGCGACCGCCGGCGTCGACCAGTTCGCCGGAGCCGTCGCGCTTGCGCACCGTCGAGTCGCCGCCGCGCAGTCCCCAGTGGATCCAGTCGCGGCTGCCCGACGCGGTCAGGTCCACCTGCGCCGGCACGTCCCGCTGCTCGACGGTGAGGGTGGGGCGGACCGGCGGGCCGGGAATCGCCGACCCGGACGGGGTGGGGCTCGGCGGGCGTTGGCGGGGCTGCAACCCCGGTGAGGCCGGCCCGGTGGCCGGAGGGCGCAGTTCAGCGCCGGGGAACGCGCTGGGTCGGCCGATGCCGGCCGGCAGGCCGTCCGGGCGGGTGCCCCCTTCGCCCGGCGGATCCGGCTCGGTGGCCAGGTACGACACCAGGACGGCCAGGCAGGCGATCGCGGCGAACCCTTCCAGGACGAAGCGGCGGCGCTGCCGGAACCGGGCCAGCCACCGCAGCGCCGCCCGGACCCGGGCCGGCACCGGCAGGGTGGAGCGGTGCCGGGCCGGTGTGCCGGACGCGCGGTGGCTGGCCGGACCGGTCGCACCGGCGCGCGTTCGGGTGAGGTCTTCCTCCGCCACCGACCCTCCACTCCCCACCGGCCCGCCCCGGTGGCACGCGCCGCCCGCGGTGAGCCGTCTCACGATCGCACCGGCCCGACCGTTCCGCACAGTGGACGATCGACGCACCCCGGTTCGTCACCGGAAGGTAGCGGATGCACCGGAAAATCGGGAATCCCGGTCCCGGGCCGGAGGGCGCCGTCGGCGGGGGTGCTGCGCGGCGCACGCACCCGGCGCGGTGGGGGCGGGTCAGCGCCGCTCGCGCCGCCGCAGACCCCGGCCCGGATGCCAGCTCTCGATGAGCAGGTGGTCCGCCGGGTCGCCGACCCGGGTCAGCACCACCTCGGTCAGTTCGATCCGGAACCGGTGCGAGCCGTCCTCGCCCGCCGGCTCCTCGTGGGCGATCCCGGCGATCTTCGCGTCGCCGCCCCAGACCCGCGGGTCATCCTCGGGCGCGTCCTCGGTCGGGCAGTGCAGCGCCACCCGGGGGTCGCGGCGCAGGTCGAGGGCCTTGAGCGCGCCGGCCATGCTGCCCAGCCGCAGGTGTTCGGGGTCGAAGTCGAACTCGGTGCCGCTGATCCGCGGCGAGCCGTCGCGGCGCAGCGTCGCCATCGTGCCGTGCTTGCGCACCGTGAAGCGGGCGCGCACCCGCGCGGCGAACTCGGGTTGCTCGTCGACCAGGTCGGACCACCATGCCATGCCAACTACCCTGGCAGGGAAACCTGACAACCGGCGTCGACTTTTTCAGCGGATCTCGAAGCCGAGCGCCTGGGCGATCACCACCGTCTGCTCGGTGTCGACGATCGCGCCGGCCCGCTCCACCACCGTCGGGTCGAGCGCGGTCAGGTCGCTGCCCCGCAGGTCGGCGCCGGAGAGCCGGGAACTGTGCAGCTGGGCGGCGGACAGGTCGACACCGGTGACGGTGGCGCCGGTCAGGTTGGCCCCGGTCAGGTCGGCCTCCCGCATCCGCACGTCGGTGATCCGGACGCCGCGCAGGTCGGCGCCGGGCAGCGCGACGAACGACCAGTCACCGCCGGCGATCGTCAACGGCCGCAGGTCACACTGGGCGAAGGTGCTGCCGACCAGCTTGCAGCCGGTGAACTCGGCCTCGAAGAGGTTGCACCGGGTGAAGGTGCACCGGGTGAAGGCCGAGTCGGTGTGCCGGGAGGCGTTGAACCTGACGTTGCCGAAGGTGCACCCGTCGAAGACCGCGCCCCGGCTGACCGCCTCGGTCAGGTCGACGTGGAAGAACGAGCAGCGGACGAAGTGCCGGTCGACCAGTTCCTCGCCGTACCAGTCCTCGTTGCGGAAGGTCGCGTCCTCGGTCAGCTCGGGCATCGGGCCAGGCTACCGACGGGCACCGACATGTGTGGCCGTCCGCCCTTCCGGCCGAGGGGTACCGCCGAGTAGGTTCGGCGGCGTGAGTGTGGCACGCAGCATCGACCCGGACCAGGTCGGCTTCGACCCGGCGCGGCTGGCGCGGATCGACGAGCACTTCGGCAGGTACGTCGACGCCGGCCAGCTGGCCGGGTGGCAGGTGGTGGTCACCCGCCGCGGCGAGGTGGCGCACGCCTCGACGTACGGGCTGCGCGACGTGGAGGCCGGTCGGCCGGTGCAGCCGGACACGCTGTGGCGGATCTACTCGATGACCAAGCCGGTCACCTCGGTCGCCGCGATGATGCTCTGGGAGGAGGGCCGCTTCGAGCTGACCGACGAGATCAGCCGCTGGCTGCCCGAGTTCGCCGACCTGCGGGTCTACTCGAAGGGTTCGACGCTCAAGCCGTACACGGTGCCGGCGATCGAGCCGATCCGGGTCTGGCACCTGCTCACCCACACCGCCGGCCTGACGTACGGCTTCATGCAGACCTCGGTGGTCGACGGCCTCTACCGGGCCGCCGGCTACGACCTCTACCCGCCGGCCGACGTCGACCTGGCCACGGCCTGCCGGGCCTTCGGCGAGCTGCCGCTGCTGTTCCAGCCCGGCACCGCGTGGGGCTACTCGGTGGCCACCGACGTGCTCGGCCGGCTGGTCGAGGTGGTCTCCGGGCAGAGCCTGGACGCCTTCTTCGCCGACCGGATCTTCCGCCCGCTCGGCATGACCGACACCCACTGGTGGGTCGACGGCGACGCCGCCGACCGGCTCGCCGCGCTCTACGCGCCCGACCCGCGCACCGGCCGCGCGTTCCGCTACGACAAGCTGGGCGCCCTGGCGTACGAGAAGCCGGCGTTCCGGTCCGGCGGCGGCGGCCTGATCTCCAGCGCCGCCGACTACCACCGGTTCACCCAGATGCTGCTGCGCGGCGGCGAACTGGACGGCGCCCGCCTGCTGGGCCCCCGCACGGTGCGCTTCATGACCCGCAACCACCTGCCCGGCGGGCAGGACCTGGGCACGCTGTCCACCGGCGGCTTCGCCGAGACCACCCTCGACGGGATCGGCTTCGGGCTCGGCTTCGCCGTGGTGCAGGACCCGATCCCGAGCCGCGTGCCGAGCAGCGTCGGCGAGTACTACTGGGGCGGCGTGGCGAGCACCGCGTTCTGGGTGGACCCGGTCGAGGAGATCACCGCGCTGCTCTTCACCCAGCTGCTGCCGTCCAGCACCTACCCGCTCCGGCCGCAGCTGCGCCAGCTGGTCTACTCCGCCCTGGTCGACTGACCGGGATCGGCGTTCCACCCACAGGCGCCGGGGCCGCTCCCTAGCCTGGGGTCGTGAGCAGCATCGTCGTGTTCGGCGCGGGCGGCACCGCGGGATCGCGGGTCACCGCCGAGGCGGTCAACCGGGGGCACCGGGTGGTCGCGGCGGTCCGGCGCCCGGAGGCCACCTCCTACCTGCCGGCCGGCGTGCACGTGGTGACCGGCGACGCCACCAGCGAGCAGAGCGTCCGGGAGTTGGCGCCGGACGCGGACGCGATGGTGCTGGCGATCGGCGGAGGCGAGCACGGACTCTGGCTGGCCGCGGCGCGGAACCTGGTCACCACGCTGCGCGGGATGCCGGACGCGCCCCGCATCATCCACTTGGGTGGCGGCTCCACGCTGCTCACCCCGCGCGGCACCCGGTACCTCGACGAGCCGGACTTCCCCGAGGAGTACCGCCCCTCGGCGTTGGGCCAGGCCGAGGCGCTCGACTACTACCGGTCCTCGGCCGACGGGGTCCGCTGGACGTACGTGTCACCGCCGCCGCTGGAGTTCCACCCGGGCGAGCGCACCGGGCACTATCGCACCGGCGGCGACCAGCCGGTCACCGACGACCAGGGCCGTTCGGTGCTCAGCTACGAGGACCTGGCGGTGGCGATCGTGGACGAGATCGAGCAGCCGCGGCACGAGAACACCCGCTTCACCGCCGCGTACTGACCGGTGTCAGTCGGCGAGGCGGGCGGGGAAGCCGCCGGTGGCGATCGGACCCCAGGCGTCGATGGTGACCCGGATCAGCGACTTGCCCTGGCGCACCATCGCCTGCCGGTACTCGTCCCAGTCCGGGTGTTCGCCGGAGATGCAGCGGAAGTACTCCACCAGCGGCTCCAGCGCCTCGGGCAGGTCGAGCACCTCGGCGGTGCCGTCGAGCTGCACCCACGGGCCGTTCCAGTCGTCGGAGAGCACGCACGCCGACACCCGCGGGTCGCGGCGGATGTTGGTGACCTTGGCCCGCTCCGGATAGGTGGAGACGACCAGCCGGCCGGCCGGGTCCACCCCGGCGGCGACCGGCGACGACTGCGGGCGGCCGTCGGCCCGGGTGGTCATCAGGATGACCCGGTGCCGGGGTCGGATGAAGTCGAGCAGGGACTCCCGGTCGACCCGGGTGTTCGTCGCGATGCTTCGTGCCACCGCTCGTTTCTACCAGCACCTCGGGCCGGGCACGGCCCGGGCGGGCGCCACCGGGTCAGCGGGGGCGGGCCGGGGCGCGGCCGCCGGCCGGCTGCGCCGGGACCCGGGGCCGCACGGCCGGCCGCCACGCCCGGCCGTTGGCGTAGATCACCCGGAAACCGAGGTACGACGCCAGCGGCGCCCAGTGCGCCGAGCCCATCCGCAGTTCGGCGGCGTTGTGCCGCTGCCCGTTGGCCAGTACGTCGAGCAGCACGGTCTCGAAGGCTGCCGATTCGACCCAGTCCACTTCCCGGGTGTATCCACAGATCAGCGCGGCCCCGGTGACCTGCAGGAATTCGCGCAGCGCGGCGTCGGAGGCGCGGAGCACCGAGCAACTGCCGAAATAGAGCCGGCGGCCCTCGCAGCGGCCAGACATCAGTTCCGCGACGTCGGCGAGTTCGACGGAGTTCCAGTCGGTCAGGCAGAGCCGGCTGGGCTCGCCGTGCATGGCGAAGAAGCCGACCCGGTAGTCGGCGTACTGCTTGAGCAGCCAGCGGTCGAGGAAGTAGAAGAGCTCGTCGCGGGTGGCCGCGTCCCGGTGGATGAACCGGATCTTCCCGAGCCGCTCCAGCAGTTCCAGCGTGGGCAACACGGAGCCCCGCTCGTTGAGGTCCCGGTGCCACTGCCCCTCGACGCAGAAGACGCCACCGCGCGCCACGCCCACCTCCGCCAGTCCGCCGCCCGGGCTGACGTTACCGGCCGCCCCGGCCCGGAGAACATCACCCTCGGTGTGAACGATTGTGACGTCGCGTGCCGTTGCGCTGTTCCTGCGCCTCGTCGGCGGTGAATGGGTGATTCGCGATTGGGCCTAATTCCCAGCCAAGCCCCAGGAACCGCGAATCGTGAGGACAATTCTCGTTTATCCCCTCCTAAGCCCCGGATCAGTGCCAGGGTGGAAATCGCGGGACGTCCCGGTCGATGTCCTGGATGCCACCCCAATCGCACTCCTATCGGGAGGACTTCTGTGCGCGTAAACACCTTGAAGCGGGCTCTCGTCGCGTTCGCCCTGGCCGTGCCCGGGGCCGCGATCGCCACCGTGGTCGCCGCGCCAGCGGCGCATGCCGACGGCTGCTACACCTGGCAACGGAACCTCTACCAGGGCCGCTCCGGCGACGACGTGCGCCAGCTCCAACTCCGGGTCGCCGGCTGGGCCGGCAACCGGGACATCGTCGAGCTCGACGGCCGGTTCGGCCCGAAGACCGCCGCCGCGGTCCGCCGCTTCCAGGCCGCGTACGGGCTGCGGGTGGACGGCATCGCCGGCCCGCAGACGTACGCCAAGCTCTACGAACTCCAGGACAACGACTGCACGCCGCGGCACTTCAGCTACACCGAGATGGACGACGGCTGCGGCCGGGGCGGGTGGAGCGGGGGCCCGCTCTCGCCCGCGGAGACCCGACAGAACGCGCTGCGCACGATGTGGAAGCTGGAGGCGTTGCGGCACAGCATGGGCGACAAACCCATCTACGTGAGCAGCGGCTTCCGCAGCCGTGCGTGCAACGACCAGGTCGGTGGCGCGTCGGACAGCCAGCACCTCTACGGCAACGCCGCCGACATCACCTCACGCACCAGCTCGCTCTGCCAGCTGGCCCGGGACGCCCGGAACCGCGGCTTCAGCGGGCTCTACGGCCCGGGCTACCCGGACCACGACGACCACGTGCACGTGGACTCGCGGCGGGAGAACAACCGGGACAACAGCTCGAACACCACCAGCTGGTCCGCGCCGGACTGCGGGATCGGCGCCGGCAACGACTGAGCCACGACGGCGACGCCGGCCCGGGCGGGAGGGGAATCCCGAGCCCGGGCCGGCGTCGTCCTGCCCCGGTGGGCGCTGGCGGCCGTACCCTCCGCTCAGCTCGCCCGGGGCCAGCGCGGCGCGGTGGCGGGGGGTGCCACCGGCCGGCCGGAGCTGGCGGGCCGAACCACCGGCCGCGCACCCGGCGCGGCAGCCCGGGCGGCCTGGCCGTGCAGCGGGTAACCGGGGCGCGGCGCGGCCGTGCCGGTACGCGCCGGCGCGGGACCGGTCACCGTGAACGGGAACGGCACGTGCACGAACGGGTTGCCGTGCCGGATCAGGGCGTCGATCTGCCGCTCGTTGAGCCCGTGCTCGGTCAGCACCCGGCGTCCCCAGCGGTGCAGCCGGCACGGGTACGTCGCGCCGTCGTTGCGGCACAGCGGCCCCGAGGGCCACTCCTCGGCGGTGTGCACCACCACCGCCCGCACCGCGAGCCGGACGTCCTCCGGGGTCAGCGGGGCCGGGACCGGCACCTCGCCCAGTACCTGATCGATGGGATCCGTCGACTGCTCACCAACTCGCACGGTAGGCCTCCCGCGGCTCCGGCAGCGGTGCGGCCGACCCGCCGCACCGCATCCTCGGCCAGTGGTACGGCCCCCGCCCCCCGAAAGTTCAATCCTGGTACGCGACGAGCAGGTCCTCGGGTGACAGCACGCGGACGCCCGCGGCGGTCGCCCCGCTACGGGAGACCGCCACCAGCGCCACGTCGTCGGCCGCTCCCGGCAGCTGGGCCCGATGCCGCAGCAGCCGCCCCAGGTCATGCGGGTCGAAGGGGCGTTGCTCCAACCATTTCACCGAACCGACGAAGGTGATCCGGTTCGCGATCGGCTCACGGTCGGCGCCCACCAGGTCGATCTCCGGATCGTTCGTCCGCGTCCAGTAGCCGCCCACGACCGAAGTTCCCTCGGGTAGGTAGCCGTCGGGCAGTCGGTGAGCACCCGCAGCGCTCGCGTCAGCGATGCCTGCGGGAGCCCTCCGGACGCGCGGGAGATCATCGAGAAGGTGCGTTCGCCGGGCCATGCCCAACGAAGCCGTCCATACAACCATCCTTGATGGTTTCATTCATGAAACACTCATGGATGAGTGTATTCCAAACGCGGCCTCGGGTCGGGCATCGGACGAGTCAGACCAGGCCGGCGTCGTGCACCAGCAGGGCCACCTGCACCCGGTTGTTCAGGTCGAGCCGGGTGAGCAGCCGGGAGACGTACGCCTTGACCGTCGCCACGCTCATGTACAACTCGGCGGCGATCTCGGCGTTGGTGCGGCCCTGCCCGAGCGCGACCGCGACCTCCCGCTCCCGCTCACTGAGCCCGGCCAGCAGCCGCAGCGCCCGTTCCCGGCGCGGATCCGGCCCGGCCGCCGGGCCCGGGCCGGTGACATGGTCGATCAGCCGGCGGGTCACCGTCGGGGAGAGGGTGGCCTCCCCCGCCGCCACCCGGTGCACCGCCCGCACGATCTCGGCGGGCGGGGTGTCCTTGAGCAGGAAGCCGCCCGCCCCGGCCCGCAGCGCGCGCAGCACCTGGTCGTCGGCGTCGAAGGTGGTCAGCACCAGCACCTCCGGCGGCCGGGGCAGCGCACGCAGCGCCTCGGTGGCGGCCAGCCCGTCGAGCCGGGGCATCCGGATGTCCATCAGGACCACGTCCGGCGCGTACGCGGCGACCGCCGCGGGAACCTCGCTGCCGTCCGCGGCCTCGCCGACCACCAGCAGGTCGGGCACCCCGCCGAGGATCATCGACAGACCGGCCCGGACCAGCGGGTCGTCGTCGACGATCAGCACCCGCACCGGCCCGTCGGGCGTCGGCGGCGGCTCGGCGGCCGGTCCGGGTGCGCCCGGCGTCGGCCCGGTCACGCCGGCCACGGCAGCCAGGCGGCCAGCCGGAAGTCACCGGTGTCGTCGCGGCCGTACTCCAGCCGCCCGCCGGCCAGGTGGACCCGTTCGGCGATGCCGACCAGACCGGTGCCGGCACCGGGGATCTCCGGATCGGCGACCCCGCCGACCGGCCACCGGTTGCGGATCTCCACGGTCAGCCCGTCACCCGGAGCGCCGGCCACATCGACGGTGACCGCGGCCCCGGCGGCGTGCTTGCGGGCGTTGGTCAACCCCTCCTGCACGATCCGGTAGACGCTGCGCCCGACCGCCGCCGGCAGCCGCTCCGCCGCACCGACCAGGTCGCGCACGCTGACCCGGACCCCGGCGACCCGGGACTCCTCGACCAGCGCGGGCAGATCGGCCAGGGTGGGCTGCGGGCGCTCCGGCTCCTGCCCGGCGCCGGTCTCGGCGCGGAGCACCCCGATCACCTCGCGCAGGTCCTGCAACGCGGCGTGCGCGCTGCCCCGGATCACGCCGGCCGCCCGCGCCACCTCCTCCGGCGGCGCGTCCGGGCGGAACTCCAGCGCGCCGGCGTGCAGGCTGAGCAGCGAGATCCGGTGCGCCAGCACGTCGTGCATCTCCCGGGCGATCCGGGTGCGCTCCAGCTGCCGGGCCTGCGCCACCCGCAACTGCTGCTCCGCCTCGGCCCGCTCGGCGCGTTCCCGCAGCGACACCACCAGCTGGCGGCGGGCCCGGACGAACATCCCCCAGGCGAGCACGGCGACCAGGACCAGCACCGTCCAGATCATCGCCGGCCAGAACCTCATGGTCGGGTCGGGGCGCAGCTGGTAGTAGCCGAACGCGGTCAGCAGGTGCACGCCGGTCACCCCCGCCGCCAGCGGGATGGGCCGGTGCACGGTGAGCGTGAAGATGATGATCAGCAGCGCGCCGGAGGCGGTGACGGAGAAGGCGGAGAGCGGCAGCGTGGCCACCGCCAGCCCGACCGGCCAGCGCCGGCGGACCCAGAGCCCGGCCGCGGCGGCCAGGCCGCAGACCGCGTCGACCTCCTCCAGCCACGACGGGCCGGTGTTCAGCGCGTAGCTCGGCTCGGGCGACGCCGCGTCGGCGGCCGAGAGCAGCACCCAGACCAGGGCGATCAGGAAGCAGAGGCTGTCGATGATCCAGTCGCGGGTGGTCCGCCGCGGCTGCCCGGCCGCCTCGGTCAGCGCGCCCGGCAGCAGCCAGGGGTGGTCCGGTGCGGCGGCGGTGCTGGTCACCTGGCCATGCTAGGCAGCGGTGCCGAGCACCAACCAGCTACCAAAGTCGAGACCTCGGCCTCGACCAAGGTAGCCGCGAGGCGAGACCGCCGGCCGCTGCGGGCGACCGACCGGCTCCGGCAGGGTCGTCGGCATGATCACCGTCGAACACCTCACCAAGCGGTACGGGCGGCACACCGCCGTCGACGACGTGTCGTTCCGCTGCGAGCCGGGCACGGTCACCGGCTTCCTCGGTCCGAACGGCGCCGGCAAGTCCACCACCATGCGGATGATCTGCGGCCTCACCCCGCCGACCGCCGGTGGCAGCACCGTCGGCGACCGCCCCTACCGGCACCTGCCCAACCCCGGCCGCGAGGTGGGCGTGCTGCTGGACGCCTCCGCTCAGCACGCCGGGCGGACCGGCCGGGAGGCGCTGACCGTCGCCGCCCAGACGATGGGCGTGGACCGCCGGGAGGTGGCCGTCAAGCTCGACCTCGTCGGCTTGGACGGGGCCGCCGCGAAGCGCCGGGTGCGGGCGTACTCGCTGGGCATGCGGCAGCGGCTCGGCCTGGCGCACGCGCTGCTGGGCGACCCCCGGGTGCTGATCCTCGACGAGCCGGCCAACGGCCTCGACCCCGAGGGCATCTTCTGGATGCGGGGCCTGCTGCGCGACTTCGCCGACCGGGGCGGCACCGTGCTGCTCTCCTCGCACCTGCTGCGCGAGGTCGAAGCGGTGGCCGACCGGCTGGTGGTCATCGGCGGCGGCCGGATCGTGGCCCAGGGCGACAAGGCCGAACTGCTGGCCGGCGCCGGCACCCGGGTGCGCGCCCGGGACCAGCAGGCCCTGCGCCGGGCGCTGGACGCCGCCGGCCTCGACGTGACCGGTGGCGCCGACGGGGGGCTGCTCGTGCACGCCGAGGCCGAGGCCGTCGGCCAGGCCGCCGCCGACGCCGGCGTCGCCCTCACCGAGCTGCGCCCCGCCGACGGCGGCGGCCTGGAGCAGCTCTTCCTCACCCTCACCGCCAGCGAACCGAACGGCGCCGGCGCGAACCCCGGTGCCGGCGACAGCCGCACCACCGGCCAGCCGACCAGGGAGACCGTCCGATGACCACCAGCACCGTCGCCACCGCACCCGCCGCCGCGCCCCGGCACCACCCTGGCCTACGCCGGCCGTCCCTGCTCCGGCTCACCGGGGTGGAGCTGCGCAAGCTGGTGGACACCCGGGCCGGGTTCTGGCTGCTGGTCACCATCGGGTTGGTCGCCGCCGCCATCGTCGTCCTCCAGTTGATCTACGCCAAGGACGCGGACCAGACCTTCACCAACTTCTTCCTCCCCTCGCTGCTGCCGGTCGGCATCCTGCTGCCGGTGCTCGGCATCCTGTCGATCACCAGCGAGTGGTCCCAGCGCACCGCGCTCACCACGTACGCCCTGGTGCCCCGGCGGGAGCGGGTGATCGCCGCGAAGCTCGCCGCGGTGGTGCTGGCCGCGCTGGCGTCGGTGCTGGCCAGCCTGGCGGTGGCCGCCGCCGGCACGCTGGTCGCCGGGGCCACCGGCGGCGCCGGCACCTGGCGGATCGAGGGGTCGCTGCTGGTGAACGCGGTCGTGCTCCAGGTGGCCAGCGTGCTGATGGGCGCCGGCTTCGGCCTGCTGCTGCTGAACACCCCGCTGGCCATCGTCAGCTACCTGGTGCTGCCGACCCTCTGGTCGATCCTCGGCGAACTCGTCCGGCCGCTGCGTGGGCCGGCCGGCTGGCTGGACACCGGGCGCACCATGGAGCCGCTGCTCACCCCGGACGTCACCGGCGAGCAGTGGAGCCGGCTTGCGGTGTCGCTGCTGGTCTGGCTGGTCGTGCCGCTGGTCGCCGGCCTGGTCCGTACGCTGCGCCGCGAGGTGTCCTGAGCATGGACGGTCACGGCGTGCCCACCCGGGTCGACGGCGGCGCGACCGAGCTGGCGATCCTCTGGGTGGGCCTGCCGGCGGCCGGCGCCGGGGCCGGCGCGCTGCTGGCCCGGTTCGCCGGCTGGATCGCCGAGCTGCCCTGGGCGCCGGTGCAGCAGCTGTTCGAGGTCGTCGACCGGCTCCCTGACCCGCAGGCCGGCATCGGCGGACTGGCCGTCGGCGCGCTGGGCGGGTTGGCGCTCGGCGCCATGGGCGCCGCGGATCGGCTGGTCGTCACCATCGACGTCGAGCGGGTCCGGCTGCGCCGCGGCGGCGCGGAACGGGACGTCGAGCGGCGGGCGGCCCGGGCGGTCTTCGTCGACGGCAAGGACCTCGTGCTGCTCGGCGGCGACGACGAGGAACTGGCCCGGGAGCGGTCGGACCTGTCCGCCGGGCGGCTGTCCGAGGCGTTCCGCGGGCGTGGCTGGCCGTGGACCGACGGCGACCCGCACCGGGACGCGTACCGGCGGTGGGTGCCGGGACTGCCGGGGCTGCCGAGTGGCGCGGACGCGCTGCTGCGGGCCCGCCAGCGCGCCGTGGACAAGGAGAAGGGTGGCGAGGTCCGCGAGTTGCGGATGGAGCTGGCCCGCCTCGGGGTGGTGGTCCGCGACGACGGCGAGCGCCAGTACTGGCGGCTGACCCGATCGGCGGTACCCGGACCGGACCCGGCGACTTCCGGTGAGCGGGAGGTCGACGAACGGTAGCGTTGCTGGCGACGGAGCCTTCGGGCTGGGCGCTGGGAGCGCACGATGACCGAGCAGCAGCCGTACCGGGTGGTGGCGCGGCAACCCGGCTTCGAGCTGCGCCGCTATCCGGCCCACCTGGTGGCCGAGATGCAGGTCGAAGGGACCTTCGAACGGGTCGCCGCCGAGGCGTTCCGGCCGCTGGCCGCGTACCTCGGCGGCGCCGACCGGACGCGGGCGGCCGGCGCGGTCGGCCCGGTCGCGCAGCGGGCCGGGGCGGAGGCGATCGCGATGACGACGCCGGTCGTGCAGGAGGAGGGGGACCGGCCGGGCAGCTGGCTGGTGCGGTTCGTGCTGCCGGCCCGGTTCACCGCGGCTACCCTGCCCGAGCCCACCGATCCCCGGGTGCGGATCCGGGAGATCCCCGAACAGCTCGCCGCCGCCGTCCGGTTCGCCGGACGGTGGACGGCGCGGGAGTTCGACCGGCGAGCCACCGCGCTGGGCCGGGCGGTCATCGCCGCCGGGCTGCGCCCGACCGGCGCAGTCCGCTACGCCCGCTTCGACCCGCCGTGGAGACCCTGGTTCCTGCGCCGCAACGAGGTGGTGCTTCCGGTCGCCGAGTGAGTCGGGCGCACCTCCCCGGCCGCGCTCCTCGTTGGAGATGTGCGCGTGCCGGGTGCGGGTGACGCAGGGACACGTCCCGCGCCGGGCGGGACCGGGAAGGGGGGACGACGATGACCTCCGGCAGCGGCGTCACCGGCGGTGGCAGCGGCATCTTCCGGCGCAAGCCGGTCGAGGAGATCGCCGACACCAGCGCGGAGCAGCTGTCCCGGTCCCTCGGGCTGTGGCAGCTCACCGCGATCGGTGTCGGTGGCATCATCGGCGCCGGCATCTTCGCCCTGGCCGGCGCGGTGGCCAGCGAGACCGCCGGCCCGGCGGTGCTGGTGTCCTTCCTGATCGCCGGTCTGGCCAGCGCGGCCGCCGCGCTGTCCTACGCGGAGTTCGCCGGCATGATCCCGAAGGCCGGCTCGGCCTACACCTACGGCTACGCGGTGCTCGGCGAGGCGGTGGGCTGGTTCATCGGCTGGGACCTGCTGCTGGAGTACACAGCGATCGTGGCGGTGGTGGCGATCGGCATCTCCGGCTACTTCAGCTTCCTCGTCGGCGAGCTGGGGCTGGAGCTGCCGGCCTGGATGCTCGGCGCGCCGGGCACCGGCGAGGGGCATGTGGTCGACCTCTTCGCGGTGGTGCTCTGCCTGCTGATCGCCTTCCTGCTCAACCGGGGCATCAAGACCGCCGCCCAGTTCGAGACGTTCGTCGTCGGGCTGAAGGTCGCCGTGGTGCTGCTGGTGATCGTGGTCGGCTTCTTCTACGTCAAGACGGCGAACTACTCGCCGTTCTTCCCGTTCGGGCTCAGCGGGGCGTTCACCGGCGCGGCCACCGTCTTCTTCGCGGTCTTCGGCTACGACGCGATGAGCACCGCCGCCGAGGAGTCCCGGGACGCCCGCCGGCACATGCCGAAGGCGATCGTCTACTCGCTGGCCATCTCGATGGTCCTGTACGTGCTCGCCACCCTGGTGCTGACCGGCATGCAGAACTACCGGGACATCGACCCGGAGAGCGGCTTCTCCTCGGCCTTCGCCTCGGTGGGCCTGTCCGGGCTGGCCAGCGTGATCGCGGTCGGCGCGATCATCGGCATCCTGACGGTGATGTTCACCTTCATGCTCGGCGTGACCCGGGTGTGGTTCTCGATGAGCCGGGACGGCCTGCTGCCCGCGTGGTTCGCCAAGCTGCACCCGGTGCGCCGGGTGCCCAGCCGGGTGACCTGGATCGTCGGGATCGGCTCCGCGTTGATCGCCGGCTTCCTGCCGATCCGCGAGGCCGCGGAACTGACCAACATCGGCATCCTGCTGGCCTTCGTGGTGGTCTGCATCGCGGTGATCGTGCTGCGCTACCGCCACCCGACGCGCCGCGGACGTTCCGGCTGCCGGGCATGCCGGTGGTGCCGGCGGTCGGCGCGCTCTTCTCGGTCTGGCTGATCACCTTCCTGGCGCCGGAGACCTGGCTGCGGTTCGCTGTCTGGTTCGTGATCGGCGCGTTGATCTACGCCGGCTACGGCTACCGCCGGTCGGCGCTGGCCCGGCGCAGCCCGTCCGGCCCCTCCGGCTCCTCCGGCCCCTCCGGCTCGTCCGGCTCCTCCGGCCCCTCCGGCTCGTCCGGCTCCTCCGGCCCTTCCGGCTCGTCCGGCCCGTCGGGTCCGTCGGGGCGCTCCGGGCCGGCCGGGCGGTAGCCGAGGGCGGGCGGGAAGGCCAGCAGCAACGCCATCCCGAGGCCGGCGAGCACCCCGGACAGCGAGTAGAGCACGTCGGAGTCGGCGCTGTTGATGGCGGTGTTGCCGGCCAGCGCGGTCAGCGGCGCGCCCAGGTTGAGCGGCAGGGTGCCGATGACCACGATCAGCAGCATCGCGTACGGGCCGAGCAGGGCGGCCAGGGCGGCGAGGGCGTGCCACCGCCAGACCGGCCGCCCGTGCGGCCAGTCCCAGGCCAGCAGGGTGACCCCGGTCAGCAGCACCGCGCCGAGCAGCACTCCGGGCAGGATCCGCGGGCCGGGCGGCACCGCCCGCACCAGCAGGACGGCGGCGGCCGCCGCCGCGCCGATCCCGACCGCCAGCCGCTGCCGGGCCGGGTGCCACCCCGGGGCCGCCGCCAGCGCGCAACCGAGGGTCAGGGCGAGCAGCAGCAGGCTGGTGACGACCGCTGCCCGGTTCAGTTCCGGCTCCCGGTCGGTCGGTGACTCGATGCCCGCGGCGATCAGCACCGACACTGCGGTGACGCAGGCGGTGGCGACCAGCGCCCGCCGATCGCGGCCACCGCGCTGCCGGCGTACGGCGAGGGTGGCGGCGCCGGCGACGGCCGCGCAGCCGGCGACGGCGAGCAGCACGGTGAAACCCGCGCCGGTGGGGTCGGCCCGGTCCACGGCCACGTCGGCGGCCAGCCACGCGCCGCCCAGCAGCACCGCCGGAACGCTCCACCGGCGGTTGCCGCCACCGGCCAGCACGAGCCCCGCCACCGCCCCGACGATCGCGACGAAGCGCAGGTCGCGCGCCCAGTAGGCGTTGTTGCCGCGCAGCGCCTCGGGCCACGGCCCGACCTGCTCGGTCAGCGGTTGCAGGACGGTCATCCCGAGCGCCCAGAGCACCGCGGCGACCGCGGCGAGGAGGAGTCCGGCAGGACGTACGCGCATGGCCCGCACCCTAGCCGGCCGTCCGCCCGACCGGCGGCCCCGGACGGCCGTGGGCCCGCACCGGCGAACCGGTGCGGGCCCACGGGTTATGGGGTGGTGCAATCGCTTGTCGCCGGTGTCGCCGCGCCGGAAGGTGTAGTCCGGGTAGCGGTGAGAACCGCTGCTCGCCTGCGCTTTCGCTCCCTAGCAGACCACCGGGAACGATCGATGCGAAGAGCCGTCGGATCACATCTGCGTCACGAACCGGTCACCCGCCGGCCCGCACGGCCGACCCCCGGCGCAGCAGCCGCCAGGCCGGCACGACGCTCGCCGCGAGGGCGAGCAGCAGGCAGAGCCCGACGACGCCGCCGACCACCGGCCACGGGACGACGAGGTCGACCGGCGCGCCGGCCTGCTCGGCGAGGCCGGCCCGGATGCTGACCAGGCCGGCGAACGCGACCGCCCCGCCGAGCAGCGCGCCGAGCGCCACCACCAACGCCGACTCCGCGGCGACCAGCCGCAGGACCTGCCGCCGGGTCGCCCCGGCCAGCCGGATCAGGCGCAGGTCGGCGGCCCGGCCGGCGGCGGCCGCCAACAGCGTGTTGACCACCGCGATCCCGCCGTAGCCGGCCGTCACCGCGATCAGCAGCAGGGTGGCCAGCCAGACCAGCCGGTCCTCCGCCTGGTCCGCCTCGGCGGCCCAGGTGGCGACGTCGACCACCCGGGCGCCGGCCGGTGGGTCGACCGGCGCGGTCAGGTACACCGCCGAGGTCAGCGCCGACGGGTCGTGCGCCCGGACGGCGGCGCGGGGCAGGAGCAGGTCACCGGGGAGCGAGTCGTCGGTCACCACGGCGACGACCCGCAGCGGCACCCGTTCCCCGTCGGCGAAGACCACCGGATAGGGCCGGGTGGGCAGCGCGGCGGTGGCTCCGGCCGCCGAGGCGCTGGCTCCGGCCGCCGAGGCGCTGAGCACCACGGCGTCGTCGCCGCGCAGGTCCGACAGGGAGCCGGCGAGGACGGTGAGCGCCCGGTTCGCCGTGGCGAACGCCGCCGGTTCGACACCGAGCGCGGTCAGCGGGCGGATCCCGTCGGCCGACGGGTCACCGGCCACGAACACCGTGGTCGGCAGGACGGACGCGCCGCCCGCCGCGGCGACCGCCGGGTCGGCGAGGCCGGGGGCCCGGTCCGGCAGCAGCACCCAGCCGGCGTTCACGGCGCTCAGCCGGCCGGCCGCGTACACGGCGGTGGAGGTCTGCACCATTCCGGACACCAGCACGGCGAAGGCGACGGTGAGCAGGACCGGGGCGGCGGTCGACGCGGTGCGCCGGGTGGCGGTCGAGGCGCCGGCGCGTACCAGCAACCCGATGGCGCCGCCGCGCCGCCGCACCGGCGGGTGGAGCAGCCGGACGAGCGGCCCGACGAACACCGGCGCGAGCGCGGCCGCGCCGGTGACCAGCGCCATCACCGCGAGCAGCGCGGACGACGCCCCCTCCTGCGCGTCGGCGCTGGTGGCGGTCGCGAGCCCGAGCGCCGCACCGGCGGCGACGAGCAGCCCGCCCGCCGCCGCCCGCAACCGCCCGATCGGCCGCTGCTCCACGGCCGACTCGCGCAGCGCCGCCAGCGGCCGGACCCGCGCGGCCCGCCGGGACGCCGCCCACACGGCCAGCAGCGCGATCACCGGCCCGGCCACCAGCGAGACCGCGACCGGCCAGAGGGGGTACCGGAGGCGGAAGGTCGCCGGCTCGAAGCCCACGTCGACCAGCAGCCGGCCCACCGCCGGGGCGAGCGCGGCCCCGACCAGCAACCCGACGACCGCCCCGCCGGCACCGACCACCAGGGCGTGCCGGTACAGCATCCGGCGGACCTGGCGCGGGGTGGCCCCGACGGCGCGCAGCAGCGCCAGTTCCCGGCGGCGCTGCGCGACGGCATAGGCGAACGCGGCGGCGACCACGAAGACCGTGACGAAGCCGGCGAGCGCGGCGGTGGCGGTGAGCACCTGCAGGCCGATCCAGCGGGTACGCGCGTCCGCCCGCGGTTCCAGCCGGCCCCGCTCGGCGCCGGTGAGGACCCGGCCGTCACCGGCCACGACGCCGCGCGCGGCGGCGGCGACCCGGTCGGGGTCGGCGCCCGGCGCCAGCACCAGACCGATGACGCCGACCCCCGGCGCGAGGGTGGCGGCGACCTCGTCGGCCACGTGCACGCCCGGCGCGTCGAGCAGGCCGGTGACGGTGTACGCCCGCGGCCCACCCGCGGTCAGCAGGGTGACCGGGTCACCGGGGCGCAGGCCGAGCGCGGCGTCGACGACCACCTCGCCGGGGTGCCGGGGCGGCGTGCCCGCCGTCAACCGCGGCCCGCCGAGGCGGGTGCTCGACCAGCCGTGTCCCTGGTGGGCGTCCTGCCGCTGGCCGTCGGTGGCCGGGGGACGGCCGGCCACCAGTGGCTGGGCGTAGAACGTCCGGTCCGGCACGGCTGCCGCGACGCCGGGCAGCCCGGCCAACCGCGCCACGAGTTCGCTCGCCCGCGCCGACGACCAGGGCCGGGTGGGCGGGAAGGGGTCGGCGGGTGAGTACGCCTCGGGGCTGGCGACCACCACGGCGGCCCCGGCCAGCCGCTCCGGCGTCGACGGCCGGCCGGACGCGAGCAGCAGCGTGCTCGCGAAGACCAGCGCGACACCGACGGCGACGGCCACGAACGCGCCGGCCGAGCGCCGGACGGTCAGCACGACGGCTCCGGAATCGCGTCGGCGATCCGGGCGGCGACGGACGCGGCGGTGAACGGGCCGGTCAGCTCGTCGGCGAGGCGACCGTCGGAGAGCAGCAGCACCCGGTCGGCGTACGCGGCGGCCGCCGGGTCGTGGGTGACCATGACGACGGTCTGCCCGTGCTCGTCGACCAGCGCCCGCAGCAGCCGCAGCACCTGCCGGGACGCGGCGCTGTCCAGCGCGCCGGTGGGCTCGTCGGCGAAGACCACCGCCGGCCGGGTGACCAGGGCCCGGGCGATGGCGACCCGCTGCTGCTCGCCACCGGAGAGTTCGCTGGGCCGGTGCCCGGCCCGGTCGGCCAGCCCGACGGCGGCGAGCCCGGCCGTGACGTCCCGGTCCGCCGGGCGTCGACCGGCCAGCCGCAGCGGCAGTTCGACGTTCTGCGCGGCGGTCAGCGAGGAGATCAGGTTGAACGCCTGGAACACGAAGCCGATCCGGTCCCGGCGCAGCCGGGTCAGCTCGTCCTCGCCCAGGTCGCCCAGGCGGATCCCGTCGACGGTGACGGTCCCCGCCACCGGTCGGTCCAGCCCCGCGGCGCAGTGCAGGAGGGTCGACTTGCCGGAGCCGGACGGTCCCATCACCGCCGTGAACGTGCCGCTCGCGAAGCTGGTCGTCACCCCGTCCAGCGCCGTCACCCGTCGGCTGCCCGAGCCGTACACCGCCCGGAGCCCGGTCAGCGTCACCGTGTCTGTGGTCATACCGCCACCGTGCCGGGCCGGCGGGGCCGTACGCGTCGTGCCGGGGCCGGCACTTTCCGACCCGCCCGCAGGGGTATCCGGGCAGCCTCGCGGTCGCCGCGTCATCCCCGAGGATGACCTGCCTCGGGTGGACGCGCCGCCCCCGGTCGGCGGTTACCGTCTGTCCCGTGGGCACGCTGCTTGCCCGGCGACTGCGGCCGGTGGACCTGTACCTGGTGGACGGTGTGCTGGCCGTGGTGGTCGGTGCGGCGCTCTGCGCGTACGCGGCCCTGGAGTCCCCGCTGCGTGGCGGGGTCCGGGAACCGGTGTGGGCGTCGGTGCTCACCGGGCTGGTCATCGGACTGCCGGTGGCGGTCCGGCGGCGCTGGCCGGTCGGCGTGGCCCTGCTGGTGAGCCTGGCCGCCGCGGCGGCGCTGGCGACCGGCGTGATCCCCAACTTCGCGGCCGCCGCCCCGGCGTTCGCCATCGGGCTGGCCTGCTACACGCTGGCCGTCGCCACGCCCCCGCTGCGGTCACTGGTGTACGCCGTGGCCTGCCTGGCGGTGGTGAGTGCCGCGCTGGCGACGACCGCCGGTGACCTGTGGTCCCGCACCGGCGCGGTCGGCTACGCCGCCGTCATGATCGCGCCGGGCTGGTTGGTGGGCTGGTCGGTACGGGAACGGCGGGCGCTCGCCGCCCGGCAGAGCGAGCAGCTGGTGCGCCAGGCGGTCACCGAGGAACGGCTGCGCGTCGCCCGCGAGCTGCACGACGTGGTGGCCCACACGATGAGCCTGATCGTGGTGAAGGCGGCGGTGGCCAACCACGTCGCCGACGCCGAACCGGGCGAGGCCCGGGACGCGCTGCGGGTGATCGAGGAAGCCGGCCGGGCGGCGCTGACCGACATCCGCCGGGTGCTCGGCGCGCTCCGCGAGGACGCCGGGTACGCGCCGGCGCCCGGCTTGGACGAGCTGCCCGGGCTGGCCGAACGCGCGGCGATCGGCGGGGTGGACGTGCGCGTCGACGTCCGCCGGGACGTGCCGGACGTCGGGGCGGTGCCGGAGTCGGTGGGCCTGGCGGCGTACCGGATCGTGCAGGAGGCGGTCACCAACGTGGTGAAGCACGCCGCGCCGGCCGCCTGCCGGGCCACCATCGTCGTCGCGCCCGACGAGGTACGCGTCGAGGTGGTCGACGACGGCCGGCGCCCGGTGCGGATGAACGGGCACGGCCACGGGCTGACCGGCATGCGGGAGCGGGTGACGCTGCACGGCGGCGAGTTCTCCGCCGGCCCGCGCTCCGGTGGCGGGTTCGCGGTGAGCGCCCGCCTGCCGTACCGGGCCGTCGCATGATCCGGGTGCTCATCGCCGACGACCAGGCGCTGCTGCGCGGCAGCTTCCGGGTGCTGGTCGACCTCGACCCGGGCTGCACCACCGTCGCCGAGGCGGGAACCGGCGCCGAGGCGGTGGCCCTGGCCGCCCGGCACCGCCCGGACGTGGTGCTGATGGACGTCCGGATGCCAGAGATGGACGGCATCGAGGCGACCCGGCACATCTGCGCCGACCCCGCGACGGCGAGCTGCCGGGTGCTCATCCTGACCACGTTCGACCTCGACGAGTACGTGTACGGCGCGCTGCGCGCCGGGGCCAGCGGTTTCCTGCTCAAGGACACCCCACCGGCCGAGCTGCTGGCCGGCATCCGGGTGGTGGCGGCGGGCGAGGGGCTGCTCGCGCCGACGGTCACCCGCCGGCTCATCGACGAGTTCGCCCGGCGCGCGGAGCCGTCCCGACCGCTGCCCCGCCGGCTCGACGGGGTGACCGACCGCGAACGCGAGGTGCTCACGCTGATCGCCCGCGGGTTGTCCAACGTGGAGCTGGCCGCGCACCTGCAGCTGAGCCTGGCGACGGTCAAGACGCACGTCGGTCGGCTGCTCACCAAGCTCGCCGTCCGCGACCGCGCCCAGCTGGTCATCGTCGCCTACGAGACCGGACTGGTGGGCCCGGCCGGGCGGGAACCCGGCAAGCGGTCCCCGGGTTCCGCGCCGCGTCGCGGGCAGCCGGGCGGCGCCGGGTCGGCCTAGGCTGGCAGCGCCGGACCGTCGAGGAGGTCGTCATGCACCGGTACGTCGCCCTGCTGCGCGGGGTCAACGTCGGCGGGACGAAGGTCGCCATGACCGACCTGCGTCGGCTCGTCACTGACCTCGGGCACGCGGACGTGCGGACGTACCTGCAGAGCGGCAACGTCGTCTTCGGCAGCGACGTGCGCGACGCCGACCGGTTGGCCCGCGGCATCGAGCAGGCGATCGCCGACGAGTTGGGGGCGACCGTGCCGGTGCTGGTCCGCAGTGGCCGGGAGATGGCGGCGGTGGCGGGCGGGAACCCGTACGCCGGACGGGAGGACGACCCGACGCGGCTGCTGGTGGCCTTCCTCGCGACCGCGCCGAAGCCGTCCGCCGTGGACGCGCTGGCCGTGCCCGGCGGGGAGAACGTCGCGTTCACCGTCACCGGCCGGGAGGTCTACCTGCACTTCCCCGACGGCGGCTACGGCCGGTCGAAGTTCACCAACACGTACCTGGAGAAGAAGCTCGGCGTGGTGGCGACCACCCGCAACTGGCGGTCGGTCCGCGCCCTGGCCGAGCTGGCGGCGGCGTAGCGGGCGGCCGGCCCGGCCGGCGGGCCGCTCAGGCCGTGCGACGCCCCTCGGTGTCGCCGCGCAGCCGGGCGTCGAGCGCGTCGAGGTCGGGCAGGAACCAGATGTGCCCGGCCCGGTTCGACTCCTCCACCAGGGCGCGCAGGGCCGAGCTGGCGGCCAGGTGCCGGGTGATGTCGCCGACCACGGCCAGCCGCAGCCGGTAGTTGACGAACTTCTGCATGACCTCGCCGGCGAAGCGGGTGCCCAGCGTGAAGAAGCGCTCGTCCAGCCGGCTCGCGGGGACGGCCACCACCTGCGCGCCGAGGAAGGCCGCGCCGATCAGGTCCAGCGCGTCCTGCTCGGTGGCCACCGGCGGGCCGGCCGGGTCGCAGACCAGCACCTGCACCCCGGCCCGCTGCTGAAGGACGTCAGGCATCGCCGGCCTCCCCCGCCAGCAGGCCGTCGTCGCCGTCGAGCACGGCGTCGACCAGGCGCAGCAGCTCGGCGGTCGCGGCGGCGCCGCCGAGTATCACGATCTTCATGCGGTTCCGTTCCTCGTCGTGGACGGTCTGGACGCGCAGCGGCTGCCCGCCGCCGCTGCCGGTGTTCGCCGCGGCCAGCACGAGCGTGCCGAGCCGGTCGGCCGTCGCCCGGTCGACGCCGTCGACCTGCACGATGCTCGACACCTCGGCCGGCACGACGGTGGTCGGCCGGGCCGGCCGCGGCCGCCCGGTCAGCGCGTCGAGGTCGGTGCGGGCGATCCGGTACTGCTTGCCGATCCGCACCGCCCTGAGCCGGCCGGAGCGGATGTAGCCGCGCACGGTCCGCACGTGCAGGCCGAGCCGGTCGGCCACCTGCTCGACCGAGTACATTTCCTCACCCATCGCTCCCTACCCTAGCTCAGATAGGGAACGATAGGTAATGCATGGCGGGGGGCGGATGGCACCCGCCGTCCGCCCCCCGGCCGGCTCAGAAGTGGTACGCGGTGCCGTACTCCGGCACCAGCACCCGGCTGCGCGGCGACACCCGCCGGATGGTGGCGATGAACTCGTCGAGGCGCTCGCGGTCGTTCGGCGCCACCGGCACCGGGTTGCGCAGGTCGGTCTCGAAATTGTCGAAGTGCACCGGCACCACCACCTTCGGGTGGTCCAGCGCGGCCAGCAGCCGGGCCGCGTAGTCGGCGGTGGCGGTGCTGCTCGGCAGCGCCACCATGGCCACGTCCGGGGCGAGGCCGGTCAGGTTCCGCTCGACGAAGTCGCTGGCCCCCATGAAGAACACCGCCGGGCCGCCGTCGACCCGCAGCTGGTAGGACAGGGTGTCGCCCTCGGGCAGGTCGGCGATGGTCGCCGGCTTCGGCGGCGGGCTGACCCGTACGCCCGGGAAGGCCATCGAGTACGACAGGTTGCGGCTGTGCAGCGCGCCGACCACCTCCACCGTGTGGTCGCCGAAGTCCAGCACCTCCCCGCCCTTGACCGGGCTGAGCTGCCCGGACGGCACCCCGTGCGCCAACCCCAGGTGGTACGCGGTCAGCGTGCCGAAAACCCGGGCGCCGGTGCGGCCGGCGATGTACGGGACGTCCATGTAGTGGTCCCAGTGGGTGTGCGTGACGAACACCGTCGCGGCCCGGTCCACCAGCGCGTCGACCACCGAGGTGTCGACCTCCAACGACGTCGACTGGTTGAAGGCGCCCGTGAACAGCCCGGTGTCGATGCGGCTCAGGTAGGGGTCGACCAGGACGGTCCGGTCGCCGATGTCGACCCGCCAGCCCGACGTACCCCACCAGCGGAAGCTGACCGGGCCACGGCGCCGGCCGGCCGGGGCGGCCGCGACCGGCGCGGCGGCCGGCGGCGCGGCCTGCGCCGGCGCGGCCAGGGTGGCGCCGGCGAGCCCGGCGGTGGAGACCAGGGCGGTGCCGGCGGCGGCGTCGCGGAGGAAGCGGCGGCGGTCCAGGTTGGGCATGCGGAACTCTCCCCGTCGTGGTGCTGATCGGTCGGTCCCGAGCCAACCAGCGCCACCGGCGGCAAGTCCAAGATCGACGGCCGACACGGTCGATATCCGTCCGGATATCGGGCCAGGTCAGCGCCGGGACGACCGGGCGGCGGCCGCCGGAAAATCACCCCGCGCGCAGCGCCTCGACGGCCGTCCGGGCGGCCTCCCCCATGGCCAGGTCCACGTCGATCCGCCGGGTGGCCAGGTCGGCCATCCGGGCGAAGACGGCGATCGCGTACCGGCCGCCGTCGGGGTACTCGGCGACGCCCGCCTCCAGGTGCAGCCCGGGCAGGGTGCCGGTCTTGCCGGCGACCCGCACGCCGGGCGGGAAACCCGAGGCCAGCCGGGTCCAGAACAGTTGCCGGGACATCCACTCCCGGACCATCGCGCACGCCTCGGCCGGGCCGGCCTCGTCGCGCCAGATCAGGCCCAGCAGCCGGGTGATCTCCCGCGCCGTGCTGGAGGTGGTCCGCTCGGGATCGAAGACCCGCATCGCCCGGACCCGCTCGACCGGCAGGGTCGGGAAGATCCGGGCGAAGTCCGCCTCGGTCCGCGCGCCGACGTCGGCCAGCATCGACTCGGCGAGCTGCCGGGGGCCACCCACGATCCGGGTTCGGGACAGCCCCAGCTCGGCGGCGAGCATCGGCAGCACGTCCGGGCCGACCCGGCGCAGCAGCAGGTCGGCGGCGGTGTTGTCGCTCACCGACATGGCGAAGTACGCGAGGTCGCGCAGCGACACCTCGGCGTCGTCGGCGCAGCCGGCGATCCCCCAGCCGCCGAGCCGGTCGTCGGCGGTCACCAGCACCCGCTCGCGCGGGTCGAGCTGACCGGCGACCACCTGCCGGGCGAACTCCAGCACCAGCAGGATCTTGAAGATCGAAGCGATCACCACCTGCTCGTCGGCCCGGACCGCCACCTCCCGGCCGCCGTCCGCGGCCGACCCGCCCCGGCCGCCGGCCAGCTCCACCACGTGCAGGCTCGGGGTGATGCCGAGCCGGTCGAAGATCCCGTCGATCCGCTCCCGCACCGTCACCCCTGGCACGCTAGTGGCCGTCCGGGCCGGGCCGCGGCGCCGGGTGCGCCGCCGCCCCTGGCGTAGCCTGCGGCGGTGGACCTGCTCCGACACCTACGGCACTTCGTGGTGGTCGCCGAGGAGCTGCACTTCGGGCGCGCGGCCGAACTGCTGGGCATGGCGCAGCCGCCGCTGAGCCAGTCGATCCAGCGGCTGGAACGGGAGCTGGCGGTCGAACTGTTCGACCGGTCCCGCCGCCAGGTGCGGCTAACCACCGCCGGCGAGCTGCTGCTCGCCGAGGCCGAGGAACTGCTGGCCGGCGAGCACCGGCTGCGCAACGTGCTGCGCCAGGTACGCGACGGCGCGCTCGGCGTGCTGCGGGCCGGCGTGCCGCCGGAGACCCCGGCGGTGAGCCTGCGGGCGCTGCTGGACCGGCTGGCCGACCGGGCGCCCGGCCTGGACGTCGAACTGCACGAGCTGACCAGCGGCGAACAGGAGCGGATGCTCGCCGAGGGACGGCTGGACGTGGGGCTGCTGCACCACCCGGTCGCCGCCGACGGGCTGCGCTTCGGCGCGGCGGTGGACGTACCGCTGGGGGTGCTGCTGCCGCGGACCTCGCCGCTAGCCCGGGCCCGGGAGGTCGAGCTGGCCGCGCTGGTCGGCCTGGACCTGGTGACCGCGCCCCGGGCCACCGCGCCGGGCTGGCACGACCACCTGCTCGACGTCTGCCGCCGGCACGGTTTCACGCCGGCCCGGGTGCGCCCGGCCCGCAACCCAGAGTTCCTCTTCGGGCTGGTGCTGGCCGGCGGCGGGGTGGCCGTGGAGCCGGCGGCGCTGGGCCGCCGGGAGCCGCGGATCGCCTGGCGGCCGGTGGCCGGCGCCCCGCTGGTCAAGCGGACCTCGGCGGCGTGGCCGCGGCGGGCAGCGCACCCGGCCGCGCCGATGGTCGGGCAGCTCGCCGCTGAGGTGCTGGCCGCCGCCGACCCGCCGGCGCCACCGGCGGTGCCGGCGCCGCGGCCGTGGCGGGTGCTCTTCGACACCGCCGGCTGAGGCGGGGATCACCGGTGAGAAACTGGGGTCCGGGGGTACGCGGACAGACGGCAGACGGTACGTGGAGGCGCATCCGCGACCCGGCGACGACCGGCGAAGGAGCCGCAATGGCGAACACCATCCCCGACATCACCCTCAACGACGGCAACACCATCCCCCAGTTCGGCTTCGGGGTGTTCCAGATCGAGCCGAAGGACACCGTGGCGGCGGTGCGCACGGCCCTCGAGGTCGGCTACCGGCACATCGACACCGCCGAGATGTACGGCAACGAGGCCGAGGTCGGGCAGGCGATCCGGGAGGCCGGGCTGGACCGCGGCGAGGTCTTCGTCACCAGCAAGCTGAACAACGGCTTCCACCGCCCGGACGACGCCCGCAAGGCGTTCGACTCGACGCTGGCCGCGCTGAAGACCGACTACGTCGACCTGTTCCTGATCCACTGGCCGCTGCCCACCCGCTACGACGGTGACTTCGTCTCGACCTGGCGGACGCTGGAGGAGTTCCAGCGCGACGGGCGGGCCCGCTCGATCGGGGTGTCGAACTTCCAGGTGCCGCACCTGGAGCGGCTGGCCGCTGAGGCCCGGGTGGTGCCGGCGGTGAACCAGGTCGAGGTGCACCCGTACTTCGGCAACGAGCAGGTGCGCCAGTACGGCCGGACGCACAACATCATCACCGAAGCGTGGGCGCCGATCGCGCAGGGCAGGGTGCTGGACGACCCGACGGTGGTCGACGTCGCCCAGGAGGTCGGCCGGACGCCGGCTCAGGTGGTGCTGCGCTGGCACGTGCAGCGCGGCGACGTCGTCTTCCCGAAGTCGACCACGCCGGCCCGGATCGAGGAGAACTTCCGGATCTTCGACTTCGAGCTGGACGACGTGGCGATGGAGCGGATCACCGCGCTGGACAAGGGCGCGTCGGGGCGGCAGGGGCCGGATCCGGACACCTTCGACTACATCCCGGCGTAACGGGGCGGGCCGCGGCGGCGCTGCTGGCAAGGGGGCCCGGTTGGGCCCCCTTTTGCCGTACGAAAGGACCGCGCCCCCGCGATGATGCGCCGCCGTACCCCGCTGCTGCTCCTGTCGATGCTGGCGCTGCTCGCCCCGACCGCCTGCGGGCCGGCCGGAGCCGACACACCCCGCTGGTCCGCACCGGCCGAGTCGGCCTCGCCGAGCGCGCCGGCGCCACGTCCGGCGCCGACCTCCACGGCCGAGGTCCGCAGCCGGGTGAAGGCGGCGATGCTGGACCTGGACGCCGGCTTCCACCCGGAGACCGCGGAGTTCACCGAGGAGAACAGCGAGGCGTGGAAGCTGATCTCGCTGTGCCGGGACAGCCTGCCCTCGGACCGCAAGCGCACCGCGTACCGGGAGCGGGTCTGGGACGGCGAGACGGTCTGGATCCGGCAGTACGTGGTCGGCTACCTCAAGGTGCCCGGGCGCAAGCTCGCCGACGAACTGCGCTCCGTGCTCAGGACCTGCAAGAAGTACGAGGTACCCGACGACGGGCGCACCTCGGAGATCGTCCGGCCGACGCCCCCGCCGGTGGCCGAGGGCCCGGACACCATCACCTTCTGCGAGAAGCTGATCGGCCAGGCCACCCGGCACCAGTGCACGCTGCTGCTGGTCCGGGGCAACTTCGTGCTCCAGGTGGACGCCTCGGCGGACGAGGGCGATCTGGCTGCCGGCAGGGACCTGCTGGCCAAGCTGGCCCCGCTGGCCACCGCCGCCCTGGAGCGGGCCACCTGAGCCGGCGTGCGCTACCGCCGGCCCGCCGCGCCGAGGGTCCGGTGGACGGCCGAGCGGGTCAGCTGGCCACCCGCTCGGCGAGCCGGCGGAAGGTGGCCGCGGTGGGCGAGCCCGGTTCGGGGACGTAGACGATCAACCGCTGGTCGGTCTCCGGCACGTGCAGCACCCGGCACTCGAACTCCAGCAGCCCGAGGTCGGGGTGCGGCACCCGCTTGACGATCAGGCGGCGTTCCGCCACGTCGTGCTCGGCCCAGAGCCGCGCGAACCGGGGCGAGGTACCGAGCAGCTCGGTGACCAGCTCGGCGAGGCCCCGGTCGCGGGGGTAGCGGCCGTAGGCGGCGCGCAGGTCGGCGATCGTGGTGCGGGCGAAGTGCACCACCTCGGGGTCGGCCCAGTGCGCGTCGTCGGACATCCGGAACATCCAGCGGACCATGTTGCGGTCGGCGGCCGGCACCGCCGCGAGATCCCCGACGAAGTACGTGGCCAGCCGGTTCCAGGCCAGGATCTGGTAGCTGGCGTCGACCAGGTACGCCGGGGTCTCGGTCATCGCGTCCATCAGGTGCCGCAGGCCGGCGGGAACCTCCCGGCTGGGCCCGGCGGCCGGGGGCGGGGACTCCCCGGCCACCCGGAACAGGTACTCCCGCTCGTCCCGGGTGAGCAGCAGCGCCCGGGCCAGCGAGGACAGCACCTGGCGGGACGGGTGCGGGCCGCGGCCCTGCTCCAGCCGGATGTAGTAGTCGACCGACATGCCGGCCAGTTGGGCCACCTCCTGCCGGCGCAGCCCGGGCGTGCGGCGGCGCACCCCGTCGGGGAGGCCCACCTCGGCGGGGCGCAGCCGCTCCCGGCGGCTGCGCAGGAACGCCGCCAGCTCCGCCCGGCGCAGGCAGTTTCTGGTCATGCCGTCAAGCTTGCCTCAGCCGGCGGCGCCGAGGGTGGTACCGCCGGTCCCAGCCTCGGCCGGTCTCTCCCGCCGGCCCGTCCGGGCGGGCACCGTCGACGGCATGACGAACATGATCGCCCTGGTCACCGGGGCCAACAAAGGAATCGGCTTCGAGACGGCCCGGCAGCTCGCCGCGCGCGGGATGACCGTGCTGGTGGGCGCGCGGGACGCCGAGCGGGGCCGGGCCGCCGAGCGGCGGCTGCGCGATGGCGGCGCGCAGGCCCGCTTCCTGTCGCTGGACGTGACCGACGAGGAGTCCGTGGCGACCGCCGCGAAGCTGGTGGACGAGGAGTACGGCAAGCTCGACGTGCTGGTCAACAACGCCGGCATCGTGCTCAGCGACGGCGAGCGGGCGCTGCCCAGCGAGACCACCCTGGCCACGCTGCGCCGGGTGTTCGAGACGAACGTCTTCGGCGTGGTGGCGGTCACCAACGCGCTGCTGCCGCTGCTGCTGCGGGCCCCGGCGGCGCGGATCGTGAACGTCTCCAGCGAGGTGGGTTCGATCGGCACCATCACCGACCCGGAGAGCTTCATCTGGCGGTTGACCTCGGTGCCGTACCCGACGTCGAAGGCGGCGCTGAACATGGTCACCGCGATGTACGCCAAGGAGCTGCGGGACACCCCGGTCAAGGTGAACGCGGCCAACCCCGGCTACTGCGCCACCGACTTCAACGGGCACACCGGTTTCCGCAGCCCGGAGCAGGGCGCCGAGGTGAGCGTCCACCTGGCGACGCTGCCGGCGGACGGCCCGTCCGGCCAGCTCTGGGGCCACCTCGCGGACAGCGGCGGCGGGTACGGCGTACTGCCCTGGTGAGGGGTTGACTTCGAGTGCGCTCCAGCAGCCAGGCTCGTCCCCGACCGCCCGGAGGAGGACGCAGCCGGGCCGCGTGAGAGGGGACGCCCGTGAGGTACCGCACCATCGGCACCGACCCGAAGACCCGCCGCGAGGTGAGCGTGCTGAGCCTCGGCGCCATGCTGTTCGGCACCGCCACCGACGAGGCGACCTCGTTCGCCATCCTGGACCGGTACGTCGAGGCCGGCGGCACCTTCATCGACACCTCGGACAACTACGCCTTCTGGCTCACCGGCGGGCAGGGCGGGGAGAGCGAGGAGCTGCTCGGCCGGTGGCGGCGCAGCCGCGGGATCGGCGACGAGATCGTCGTCGCCACCAAGCTCGGTGCGCGGCCGCTGGCCCCCGGCACCGGCTACGTCGACAACCCGGAGGGGCTGTCGGCGACGGTGATCCGGGAGGCCGCGGAGCGCAGCCGGGAGCGGCTCGGCATGGCGAAGCTCGATCTGCTGTACGCGCACATCGAGGATCACCGGGTACCGCTGCGGGAAACCGTGGCGGGCTTCGCCGAGCTGGTCGCCGAGGGCACGGTCGGCCTGCTCGGGGTGAGCAACCACCGGGCGTGGCGGGTGGAGCGGGCGCGCAGCCTGGCGGCCGCCGCCGGGCTGCCCGGCTACGAGGTGCTCCAGTACCACCACACCTACCTGCAGCGGCGTGCCGACCTGCCGAGCGAGCTGGACCGGGACGGCGACGTCGGCTCGGCCGGCCCGGACCTGATCTCCTACCTGCGGGCCGAGCCGGAGTTGGCGCTGGTGGCGTACTCGCCGCTGGTGCGGGGCGCCTACACCCGCCCGGACAAGCCGCTGGGCGCTGGGTACGACCTGCCGAGCGCCCCCGGCCGGCTGGCGGCGCTGGAGGCGGTGGCGAAGGAGACCGGGGCGACGGTGAACCAGGTGGTGCTGGCCTGGCTGATCGACGCCGAGGTGCCGGCGATCCCGCTGGTCGGGGCGTCCTCGGTGGCCCAGCTGGAGGAGTCGCTGGCCGCGGTGGACCTGGAGCTGACCGCCGAGCAGCGGGCCCGGCTGGACGCGGCGCGGTAGCGGCACCCGATCGTCTGCACTCATCGGTGACGTTGCATCATAGTGAGGCACACTCACTATGAAGGCAGGTAACGATGCCGGGCGCGGATCGGTTGACCACCGCGCTGGACCGGGTGCTCGAACTGGTCGTGGTGCTCAGCGACGACATGAGCCGGGGCCTGGCCCGGGAGGGGTTGACCACCTCCCGGGCCACCCTGCTCTGGGAGCTGCGCCGCAATGGCCCGGCCACCCAGCGCGACCTGGCCGACGCGCTCGGGGTCGCCCCGCGTACCGTCACCGGGCTGGTCGACGGCCTGGTCGACACCGGCTTCGTCACCCGCGAACCGCACCCCACCGACCGGCGCGCGTTCCTGGTCACCTTCACCGAGCACGGCGCCCGCACCATCGCGGCGATGGAGCGGGACCAGCGGGGCTTCGCCGAGCTGCTCTTCGGCGGGCTGCCCGCCGAGCGCCTGGACTGCTTCGTCGCCGGGCTGGACGACGTGCTGGGGCGGCTGCGCGAGCAGGGCCTCTCCCCCGAGATCCGCGAGGAGGACCAGTGATCGCCACGGCGTGGAAGCTGCTGCGCTTCGCCGTCCGCTACGAGATCGGCCTGTGGCGCAGCCTCTACCGGTGGATCTTCCGCCGGCCGGAGCCGCTGCGTCCCGGGGACCGGACGTTCGGCTACACCGGCGCGGTGATGACCCTGATGTGGATCTTCATCATCGTCTCCGCGGTGGAGATCCCGATCTTCGAGATGATCCTGCCCTGGGAACTGGTCAGCAACATCGTGCTCGGCCTCGGCGTCTACGGCCTGTTCTGGATGTTCGGCCTGCTGGCCAGCCTGAAGGTGCACCCGCACGTGGTCGGCGAGGCGGGCGTCCGGATCCGCAACGGGATCACCCTCGACCTGACCGTGCCCTGGTCGGCCATCGACCGGGTACGGGTCAACCGGCGCTCGCTGCCGCCGGAGGGCAGCGTCCAGGTGGAACGCAGCGACGACGACGTGACGGTGAGCCTCGGCATGGCCAACCAGACCAGCGTCGACCTGCTGCTGCGCGAGCCGATCGCGGTGCCGACCCGCAAGGCGCGCGGCGAGGCGGTCACCGAACTGCGCTTCCACGCCGACGACCCGGAGGCGCTGGTCGAGGCGGCCACCGCCCACCTGGTGGCGCACCGCCCCGACCCGTCGGGCCGGGCGGCCGCCTGAGGCGGTGCCTTCCGACGCGGGCCGGTCCTGGAATCGGCCCGCGCGCTCTCCCGAGCCGGGGTCCTGAACCCGTCCCGCGCGCCCCGCTCCCGAACCGACGGGCGCCGGCGAGGTCAGGCCGCCAGGTCGAGCCGCCAGTCGTTGGAGCGCATCAGGTGCCCGGGCGGGTACTCGAACTCGGTCTCGCCGAGCAGGGTGAAGCCGGCCTTGCGGCAGACCGCGTTCGACGGGGCGTTGTCGACCGACGGGTAGGCGTGCGCCCAGCGGAGGGTGCGCCGGTCGCGGACCACCGCCACCGCCGCGCGCACCGCCGCGGTCGCCAGCCCGCGCCCCTGGTGCCCAGGCAGGATCGCCCAGCCCAGCTCGTAGACCTGCTGGCCCCGCCACTCGCGCTCCCAGTAGCCGACGCTGCCCACCGCGGCGCCGTCGGGCAGCAGCACCGCGTACATGCAGCCCTTGCCGGTGTCGCCGAAGCGCACGTAGCGCTCGTGCCGGGCGAGGACCTGCTCGTCGGTCTCCGGGCCGCCGGTGTGCGCCCGGACCTCCGGCGTGTTGAGCCGCCGCAGCAGGTCGAGGTCGCCCTCGCGCCACGGCTCGATCCGTACCTCGGTCATCGTGTCCCCCCGTTCCTCCGGGGAGCATTCAAACAGCCACCACCGACACCCCGGCGCACGAACGGTCCGGCGCCTCGCGGGGGCGCTAGTTCTGATCTAGCGGATCGCCGGCCGCCCTCTCGCGCCTGACGGGTGGGACCGGAGCGGCCGGGAGGAGGAACCATGGACCGACTGCGACTCGTCGTGATCATCGGCAGCACCCGCGAGGGGCGGGCGGGCGACCGGATCGCCCGCTGGTTCGTCGACCAGGCGGGGCGGCACGACGGGCTGGCGGTCACCGTGGTCGACCTCGCCGACTACGACTTCCCCGCCGGCTACCCGGCGGAGCCGACCCCGGCGATGCGGTCGTTCGCCGGGCAGGTCGGCCGGGCGGAGGCGTTCGTCGTGGTCACCCCGGAGTACAACCACAGCTTCCCGGCGTCGTTGAAACAGGCGATCGACTACGCGTACGACGAGTGGCAGGCGAAGCCGGTCGGTTTCGTGTCGTACGGCTGTGGTTCCGTCGGCCTGCACGCGGTCGACCAACTCCGGACGGTCTTCACCGCCCTGCACACGGTCACGGTGCGCGACGTCGTCGCCGTCGACCTGCTCTGCGGCGAGCCGTCCCCGCTGGCCGCCGACGAGTTGCGCCGGTCCGCCCGCGTCCTGCTCGACCAGCTCTGCTGGTGGGGCCTGGCGCTGCGCGACGCCCGCGCCGCGCGCCCGTACGTCTCCTGAAGAGTTCGCGAAGGAAAGGTAGGGATCATGAGTAGACGCAGCACCGGCCCGGCCATCGAGGCCGAGGGGCTGGCCAAGTCGTTCGGGGACACCCGGGCGCTGGACGGCCTGGACCTCACGGTGCCCGCCGGCACTGTCTACGGGGTGCTCGGCCCGAACGGCGCCGGCAAGACCACCGCGGTACGGGTGCTGGCGACGCTGCTGCGCCCCGACGGCGGGCGGGCGCGGGTGTTCGGTCACGACGTGCTCACCGAGGCCGACGCGGTCCGGGCCCGGGTCAGCCTGACCGGCCAGTACGCCTCGGTGGACGAGGACCTGACCGGGCTGGAGAACCTGATCCTGCTCGGCCGGCTGCTCGGTCACCAGAAGCCGGCCGCCAAAGAGCGGGCGGAGAGCCTGCTCGCCGCGTTCGGGCTGACCGAGGCGGCCGACCGGCAGGTGAAGAAGTACTCCGGCGGCATGCGGCGACGCATCGACATCGCGGCCAGCATCCTCAACACCCCGGACCTGCTCTTCCTGGACGAGCCGACGACCGGGCTGGACCCGCGCAGCCGCAACCAGGTATGGGAGATCGTCCGGGCGGTGGTGGCGCACGGCACCACGGTGCTGCTGACCACCCAGTACCTGGACGAGGCCGACCAGTTGGCCGGCCGGATCGCGGTGGTCGACCACGGCCGGGTGATCGCCGAGGGCACCCCGGGCGAGCTGAAGGCCTCGGTCGGCTCCGGCACCGTCCACCTGCGGCTGCGCGACGCGCACCAGCGGCCGGAGGCCGAGCGGCTGCTGCGGGCGGCACTCGACGTGCCGGTGCAGCTCGAACCCGACCCGGTGGCGCTGACCGCGCGGGTCGGCGGCGACGGCAGCGACCTCGACGCCAGCGAGCAGGCCGCGCGGGTGCTCGGCGACCTGGCCCGCGCCGGCATCGTGGTGGACAACTTCTCCCTCGGCCAGCCGAGCCTGGACGAGGTCTTCCTGGCCCTGACCGACCACCCCGCCGTGCCGGCCGACGAGCGGGACGAGCAGCTGGAGGCAGCCCGATGAGCAGCGACGTCACCACCACGACCGGGCCGGCCCCGACGGTCTACGTACCGTCGGCGGAGGCACTGTCGACCGTCCTCGCGCCCGGTGCGCGGCCACCGCGACCGAGCCCGCTGTCGGCGTCCCTGACGTTCGGCTGGCGGGCCCTGCTGAAGATCAAGCACGTGCCGGAGCAGCTGTTCGACGTGACGGCGTTCCCGATCATCATGGTGCTGATGTTCACCTATCTGTTCGGCGGGGCGCTCGCCGACAGCCCGCGGGACTACCTGCAGTTCTTCCTGCCCGGCATCATGGTGACCAGCGTCGTGATGATCACCATGTACACCGGCGTCGGGTTGAACACCGACATCGAGAAGGGCGTCTTCGACCGGTTCCGGACGCTGCCGGTCTGGCGGCCGGCCGCGCTGGTCGGCATGATCTTCGGCGACGTGCTGCGCTACGTGCTGGCCGCCGTGGTGATCCTCGGCGTCGGGCTGGTGCTGGGCTTCCGCCCCGACGGCGGGCTGCTCGGGGTGTTGGGCGGCATCGGCCTGCTGGTGGTCTTCTCGTTCGCGTTCTCCTGGGTGTGGACGTTCTTCGGGCTGGTCCTGCGCAGCGAGAAGTCGGTGATGGGGGTCAGCATGATGGTGCTGTTCCCGCTGACCTTCCTGAGCAACGTCTTCGTCGAGCCGGCCACCATGCCCGGCTGGCTGCAGGCGTTCGTCAAGGTCAACCCGATCACCCAGCTGGTCGCCTCGGTGCGGGCGGTGATGTCGGGAACGTCGGACCCGTCCAGCACGATGTGGACGCTGGTCTGGAGCGCCGCGTTCGTGGTCGTCTTCGGCACGCTCACCATGTACCGCTACAACCGCCGCTGATCCCGCTCTGCCCGACGGGCGTCGCCACCTCGGTGGCGGCGCCCGTCTGCGGCTTCGACCGCCGTACGTCGCGACCTGCTTGGCCGCGTCCCCCGGGTGGGCGTTGCCGCCGAGGAGCCGCCGCCCTTCAGGCTGAACGAAATTTCTTATGAATCCTGCGGACGACCACCGAGGCACCGAGGGTCGCTCCTGCGGCAACCGAGAGGAACGCTGTCGAAGCTGCCGCATTTACCGCGAATGCGGTTGCCGCCGACGCCGTACGCGCGCGAAGGGGTTCGCCTTTCGAATTCGCCAAGCTCTCAACGGCGCCCAGCCCGCCCGGTAGCCATACGGGCGAGGAGAGCAGGGCCAGCACGCTCGCCCCAAGACCATATGTTCCGATCTTCTCCTTAGCCACGCCGTAGCGAAGATCACGGAGAAGCGCCCTTCTCGTCAACGCCTCTGCAGTCGCCTCACGCTGCTGCTCGAGCAATTCACGCAACTCATCAGACGCCACTTCTTCATAGCTGGCGCCAGGGTCGGCGGTTCCCGGATCACTGCTCGCACCAGCGGCGGCTGCGGCTTCCCGCTCGTTCTTGTACACCTGCTGCCAGATCGACGCGAGGAGTGCGCCGTTTCCCAGGAAACCACCTACGGTCAGCGCGAACCCCAGCTCCCTCAATGAGGTCGTGGTCATCAGCGCCACACCGCCGGCTATTGCTGCAAGATGGAGTGAGATAAAAGTCTTGGCGACCTGTTGCGCACTCCACCGCAAATGCAGTCGAGCCGGCCCGAGTTTGAGCACCAAATCGGTCTTCTTCAGGGCCTCTGCCTGCTTTTCGAGCCGCCGGAGCCGCCGGACATCCACCTTCCGGTTCGCGCTCTCCCGCAGGCGGCCCTGCGCCACTTCAATCTCGGAGTAAAGTTTACGCAGCTCCTCTGTCTTGTTCGGCGGCGGTCGGTAATCTCCCAATTTCGCCTCCTGCGGTGCTGAGAGCCTTAGAGGTTAGCTACGGAACGCAAGTTCTGATATCGGCGGTCGGGGCAGCCAGGCGAAGCTTCAGCTGGTCGGTCAACCTGTCCGGTCCCGCATCGCGGTAACGACAGGCTTCTTTCAACGGTCATGCCCATGCCGTGACTGGGCGCGGGGTGAAGGTTCTCCAAGCCCGGTGGCGGGTTGACGCCAAGCTTCAAAGGCGCCAGGGCAGCGGTTCGGGTGGGAGGTAGCGGCAGGTGCCGCCGGTGGAGACGGTGTCGCGCAGGTGAGCGGCGAGCGCCGGGTGCCGGTCGTCGAGCTTGCGCAGCACGTCCCGGATCCGGGCGGTCACCGTCTTACGGGCCCGCTCGGCCTCGTCGCCGAGGCGGCGGCTGCGCCCGGCCAGCCCCGCGGCGGCCCGCAACTCGGCGAGCAGCGCGGCCCGCTCGGCGTCGAGGGCGGCCACCTTCGGCTCGTCGCCCCGCTCGGCGGCCCGGTCGATCTCGTCGTCGAGCCGGGCCAGGTGCCGCCGGTAGCGGGCCTTCGCCTCGTCGTCGAGGACCGGGTCGCCGCCCATCCGGCGGGCGGCGACCAGCTCCGGCCCGGCGGCGGGGTCGAGCAACTCGACCGCGGGCACGTTGACGCCGGGCCGGCTCAGCAGCAGGTGCAGGTCGTGCAGGCCCTTGGCGTCGGGTAGGTGCACCACCGTGCCGGCGTAGCCGAGCTGCCAGACCGGGCCGTCGCGGCGGAACTCGTACGCCTCGACCGCCGGCAGCCCGGCCGCGGACCCGGCCGGATTCCCACCCGCGCCCGGAGCCGGGGTGGATGCGCCGGTCGGCGTGCCGGGCGAGGTGGCGGGCGCGCCGATCAGCGGACCGGCCGGAGTGGCGCCGGCCGGCGGCCCGGCGAGCGGGAGCGAGCCGTCGGGCGCCAGCGATGGCAGGGCGCCCGCCGGGCCGGCCACCTGGTGCATGCCGAGCGTGGCGGCGTCCCGGGCGACGGCGGCGCGCAGTTCGCTGGCGGCCGCCGCGTCGCCGCGGCGGTCGCGCCCGGCCAGCGCGTCGGCCAGCGCGGCGCGGGCCAGCACCGACCACGGCCGGGCGCCCATCCGGTCGGCGGCGTCGCGGGCCGCTTCGAACCCGGCGATGGCGTCGTCCCAGCGCTGCTGCGCGGCGTCGACCAGGGCCAGCCAGTGGTCGACCGGGCCGCTGACGTCGCAGCCGAACAGGGCAACCAGCCACTGCCCACGGTGCGGCGCCAGCGCCTCGCGCGCCTCGGCGCAGCGGCGCGGGTCACCGGTCGCGGCGGCGACCTGCGCGCGCAGCCGCAGCCAGATCGGCGACACCGCGCGGGGGTACGTGGTGCCGGCCGCCTCGATGGCGGCGGTCAGCCGGAGCGCGGTCGCCGGATCGCCGCGCTCGGCCGCGGTGATGGCCCGGGCCAGGCCCAGGTACGGATGGTCGCCCGGGTCGAGCCCGTCGAGCAGCGCATCGGCCTCGTCGAACCGCCCCTGCAGCAGCAGCCACGACCAGCGGATGTGCTGGCCCATGAAGGCGAAGTCGGCGTGCTCCCATTCGCTGAGGTCGCCGAGCTCGGCGAAGTGTTCACCGGCCCGGGCGAAGTCGCCCCGGAAGGCGGCGATGATGCCGCCGTCGATGTTGGCGGCGAACCGGTGTCGGGCGTCGCCCTCGCGGGCGCCGGTGACAAAGGCGGTGAGTTCGGCGTGGTAGCGCGGGTCGCCGAGTTCCAGCAGGGCGACCCAGCGCAGCGAGGTCGCCCAGAGCTCGGTCTCCCGGTCGCCGGTCCGGCGGGCCACCTCGCGAATCTCGGCGGTGATCGGTGCCCGGGCGGCGGCCGTGCCGGGTCCCCAGCTGGTGTCGTGCCGGGCCCACAGGCTGAAGGTGAGCGCCTCGTCGTCGTGGCCGAGCCGGGCGCGCGACTCGGCGGCGGTGATCAGGTCGGCCACCAGCGTGCCGACCGGCAGGTCGTCGCCGGGCTCGCCGATCAGCCGCCGGTACGCCTCCCGCAGCAGCCTCTCCGGGTCGGGCACCCGCTTGGTGCCGGCCAGGCACGCACGGTGGACGGTGAGGGCGACGCGGGCCAGCACCACCGGATCGTCGACCGTCAGGGCCAGCTCGGCGGCCTCGGCGAAGAGGCGCAGAGCCTCGGCGCCGTCGCCGCCGTGGTGCTGCAACTCCCCCAGGTCGATCATGATCTTCACTCGCTGCGCCGGGTCGGTGGCGACCTCCAGCGCCCGGCGGAAGTGGATGAACGCCTCATCCACGGCCATCCGGCGGCCGGCTTCCCGGGCCGCGGCCACCAGCAACTCGGCGGCCCGGAACGGGTCGAGCCGGTCGCCGGCGAGGTGGGCGTGCCGAGCCAGGTCGGCCGGGATCAGCCGCTCGGCGAGCGCCGCCGACCCGTCGACCGCCCGGACCACGGCGGCGTGCCGGGCCCGCCGGTCGTCGTCGCCGAGCCCGTCGTAGAGGGTCTCCCGAACCAGGTCGTGGGCGAAGGCGAACCGGCCGCCGCCCCGGGCCAGCACCAGCCGGGCGGTCACCGCCCGGTCGAGCAGCCGATCGACCTGGGCTGCCGGGACACCGCCGCCGGCGGCCAGCACCTGCCGGTGGAACTCGCGGCCCAGCACGGCGGCGACGGTGAGCACCTCGACCACCGGCGCCGGCAGTTGGGCCAGCCGCCGGCGCACCGCCTCCCGTACGCCGGGGGCGATCGTGCTCACCTGGCCGTCGGCGCGCCAGAGCCGGGCGGTCTGCTCGACGAAGAACGGGTTGCCGCCGGTGCGCCGGTGCACCTCGTCGACCAGGTCGGCGTCGGGCTCGCGGCCCGCGGTGCGGCTCATCAGCGCGCCGACCTCGTCGCGGGACAGGCCGGTGAGGGTGACAGTGGTGGCCTTCGCCACCAGCGGCATCAGCAGCGGGCGCAGCGGATGGTCGGCGGCCTCCACCTCGGCGTCGCGGTAGGTGCCGATCAGCAGCAGCCGTTCGAACCAGGTGTGCTGGGCGGCGAACTGGAGCAGCCGCATCGAGGCCGGGTCGGCCCAGTGCAGGTCGTCGAGGACGACCACCACCGGCCGGCGCTGGGCGACCGCGACCAGCGCGGTGGTCACCGCGTCGTGCAGGTCGAACTCGTCCCGGTCGCCGCGCCCCTCGCCGGCCACCTCGGCCAGCGCGGTGCCGCCCGCGCGGTCGAGCGCCTCGCGGATCGCGCGGTCGCTGGTCTCGCCGAGCAGCGGGGCCAGGCCGGGCTCGGCCGCCTCCCGGGCCGCCGCCCAGTCGTCGGGTGAGCGGCGCAGCCCACGCAGCACCTGCACCCAGGGCCAGTACCCGGGTGCGCTGTCGGAATCCCAGCAGGCGGCGCCGAGCACCAGCGCGCCGCGCTGGCGCGCCTCCTTCGCCGCGGCGGTGACCAGCGTGGTCTTGCCGATGCCGGGCTCGCCGGCGACCAGCACGAGACCGCCGTGGCTGGCGGCCGCCCGGTCGACCTCGGCGCGCAGCAGACCCGCGGGGTGCTCCCGCCCGATGACGACCTCGCCGAACCGCGGCTCCATGACGCACCGACGGTAGCCGAACCGTCGGACATCCCGCCGCTCCCCGACCGGCCGCGGCGGCGGTCGTTCCAGGCTGACCGGCGACCCGTCGACCGGCACCGGCGGGCTGCGGCTCGGCTACGCGCGTACCGCCGGCTGACCGACCGGTGCGGGCGCGGCGGCCGGCTCCGACCGCTCGGCCACCGCGGCGCCGGTCGCGGCGAGGACCGCGCAGCCGGCCGCCAGCAGGTACGCCGGCGCCGGCAGCCACGCGGTCAGCGTCATCCGATCGCCCACCGCCTGCCCGGCCAGGATCGCGACGTTGACCAGGTGGAACGCCGTGAAGGCGAGCAGCAGCGCCACCACGAACCCGTGGTACACGTGGCGCAACCCGACCGCCAGCGTGCCGGCGGCGGCCAGCAGCAGCACCGCCAACGCGACGGTCACCAGCGCGAACAGCCGGTAGCGAGCCACCTCGGCCGGCTTCCAGTAGTCCGCCACGCCGGCGAGCAACCCGGCCGCCGACGCCACGGTCAACGCGGCGGCCAGGACGACCACCACCACCGCGACGATCCGCGCCCACCGCCGCCGCACCGCCACCGTGAACGCGAGCAACAACCCGACATACGCCGGCAGCGGCGCCAGTTCCAGGAAGTACTGGGTCAACGGGTTCGGCGTGCCGGGCAGCTCGGGTTCGACGTAGGCCAGGTCGAGGCCGATGATCACCTCTCCGGAATCGCCGCGGAACCACGGCAGCGTGAACATCCCGAACGCCACCACGGCGAACAGCACCAGACCCAGCCGACCGGCACGACGCACTCTGATCCCCGTCACTGCAGTGACAGTAGTGAAGCGCCCCGGATCGCGTGGACCCGTCCCGAGTGGACAGCCGCACTCTCCCCGGCCAGGTGCTGGCAGCAGGCCGGGCAAGGTGCCGGCGGCCGGGGCCGTACCGCGGCAGGGAGCTGCCGCCACCTGGGGGACCGGTGAAGGGCCGGCGAGGGTCAGTGGGCGTCGGTGACGACGTGGGAGCAGGCGGCACAGGCGGCGGCGCCCTGCTCGGCGTACCAGCGGCAGGTGCGGCGGATCGCGCAGCGGGGCAGCGTGGTCTCCGGGGCGCCGGCCGTCTCCTGGTACGAGGCGACCAGGCGTTCGCCGAGGCCACAGTGCTCGCCGGTCCAGAAACCGCAGCGCGCGGTGACGCACGGGCCGGCGAGCCGGTACCGGGACTCGACCGGGGTGTCCGAGCCGGCCTGGGTGGCCAGCGCCACCTCGGCCGGCAGTTGCGGCGTGACATAGGCGACCCGACCCGCCGGAGTGATCATGCCGAGGAAGACCGTGGCGTTGGCCGCGGGCGTACTCGGGCACATCCGCTCCGGCGGATCCGGCCGGCGGACCGGGTCGGTCACTTCTGCATCCAGAAACCGAGCTCGTTGATCTTCAGGCCGAGCTCGTCGGCGAACGGGCCGTCGATGACCCACAGGCCGTACCACTCGGGGCGGAGCCGGAGGTTCGCGTGGCCGACGGAGAGCGGGTTGGTCAGCTTGGTGTTGACCTCGGCGAGGGCGTTCAGTCCGGCCTTCTGGATCTCGCCGGCGATGCGGCTCTGCTGCTCGGTGGTCAGCTCGACGCCGTCGACCACGAACCGGAACTCGCTGCGTGCCATGGGTTTCCTCCGACTACTCGTACGACTCGGTCCGCAGCCCGCGCCGCAGACTGGCTCTGGTGAAGGCCACCCACCCGGCGCGGGTGGCGGCGTCGGCCCGGTGACCGGCGCGGGCGAGCGCCCGGCCGGCGTGCTCGCGCCAGCTGGCGGCGGTGCCGGCCGGCGCGGCCCAGAGTTCGCGGCACGCCGCGACCGCGAACTCGACCTGCTCGGCCGAGCCGGTGAAGCCGGCGGGCGCGTCGGTCACCCGCAGCCCGCCGCCAGGTTGCGGCCGAACGGACGGGAAGTGGTGGTGCAGGCTCGCCGCCGTCGCCCACCAGGCGGCGTCCACCCGGCCGGCGGTGAAGCCGTCATGGAGCTGGTCGTCGCGCTGGTAGCGGATGGCGTGCAGGGTGAAGGCGTCGCCGGCCGCGTCGACGTGGCCGGCCACCTCCACCGGCGTACTCCAACTGCGGGGTGTGTTGGCCGACCAGAAGGCCAGCCAGCCGACGAGCCGCTCGTGGAAGTCGGCCTGGAACCGCGCCGGCTCGGGCAGCCGGGCGGTGGCGATCCGGTCGCGGGTGACGAGCGGGACCGAGGGTGGGCTGGCTCCGGCGGCCTGGGCGCCGGTGACCCCGGCGACGGTGACCGCCGAGGCCACCGCGGAGCCGACCAGCAGCCCGCGCCGGGACAGCGAATGGGAAGTGGGATTCATCGTCCGCCTTTCATTGACGGCCTTTGTCCCGGACCCTAACGGCCGCGACAGATCACCTGAACAGCCCCGTTATCGGCATTGCGACATTGACGACTCTGATTGGTGGCGGCGGTAATTCCTGATCTGTGCTGTCTTGATCGTCGCCGGCCGCGGCGGACGGCGGATGCGTAGCGGGCGGCGTACCGGGTACGCGCCGCCCATGGGTAGCCACAAGGAGAACAAGCACGATCCGGGCGGCGAGTCGGCGCGCGGGCGGCGGCATCCGGGCAGCGGCGCGCGCGGCCACCAGGGCTCGCCGGTGGAGCACTCGCCGAAGGCCCGCCACCTGCACACCGCTACCGGGTCGGCCGGCAGCGAACGCGACCAGGGGCGCGCCAAGGTCGAGGGCGCCGACCGGGTCCAGCGGCAGGGCACGGGCTGAGCCCGGGCGGTCCGATCGCAGGGAGGTGATGGCGGCGTGGCCATGTTCCTACTGAAGTCGACCTACACGATCGACGGGATAAAAGGGCTGACCACCGACGGCGGCACAAAACGCGTCGAGGTCGTCCGGAAGATGATCGAAGGTGCCGGCGGCCGGATGGAGTCGATGTACTTCGGATTCGGCGCGGACGACACCTACGTGGTGTGCGACCTGCCGGACCACAAGACCGCAGCGGCGCTGGCCATCGACATCCGCGCGGCGGGCGGCGTGGACACCCGGGTCACGCCGATCCTGACCGCCGACGAGATCGACGAGGCGACCCGGGAGCGGCTCGAATACCAGCCTCCCGGCCGATGACGGGCGGTCACGCGGCCTGGTGGAGCCGCCCCGTTCGACGGGGCGGCTCCACGAAGCTGGGCGGTTACGCCGTCGCGCAGATGGCGTACGCGGTGTTCGTCCAGTTGCCGGCGAACGCGTCCTCCTCGTACGCGCCGGAGAAGACCGAGGTCGGCGCGGTGGCCGGGCCACCGTTGGGGCGGAAGTCGTCCACTACCGCCTCGCCGGTGACGCCGTTCAGTTCGTAGCCGGCGCCGGTGAGCACCTTGCCGGCCGGGCAGGTGGCGGTGACGCTGTGGAAGTCGTTGGAGTTGCTGGCGCTGACCGCCGAGTTGCGCACCAGGCCGGCGAGCGGGTTGGCGCAGATCGCGTACGCCGTCGCGGTCCAGTTACCGGCGAACGCCTCCGCCTCGTACGCCCCCACGGTGACCGACGTCGGCGCGGTGGCCACGCCGCCGTTGGGCCGGAAGTCGTCGACCACGCCCTCGCCGGTGACGCCGGTCAGCTCGTAGCCGGTGCCGGTCAGCACCTTCCCGACTGGGCAGGTCGCGGTGACGCTGCGGAAGTCGTTCGAGTTGCTGGCGCTGATCGCCGACACCCGCACCAGCCCGGCGACCGGGTTGGCGCAGATCGCGTACGCGGTGACGGACCAGTTGCCGGCGAACGCCTCCGCCTCGTACGCCCCGACCGTGACGGCGGTCGGCGCGGTGGCCGCGCCGCCGTTTGGTCGGAAGTCGTCGACGACCGCTTCACCGGTCGCCCCGTTGAGTTCGTAGCCCGCGCCGGTGAGCACCTTGCCGACCGGGCAGGTGGCGGTGACGCTGCGGAAGTCGGTGGAGTTGCTGGCGCTGGTCGTGGAGACGCGGACCAGGCCGGGGACCGCGGCGGACGCCGGGGCGGCCGGGACGACGACCGCGGCGGCCACCGCGGCGCCCGCGATGAGGCTGAGCGCGCGGGGGCCGAACCGGCGGGAGGTTCGCTGAGCTGACATGTGACTCTCCTGTCTGTCACGCCCGCGGCGCTGCCCGGTCGGGCTGACCACCGCGGAGCTTCGTCGATGACGCGCTCACGCTAAGTAGTCGGCCGACCAGGCATTATCTCCAAACCGACTACGTCAAGTAGTCGACTGAGTGCCGGCTGTTTGCGGCGAGTCGCCGCCACCGGTAAGGGGCGCGGCGCGGGTCAGGAGAAGTGCGTCTTCGGCCGGCTGAGCCGCTCGCCGTCGACGATCAGGTCGACCTTCTCGTTGTAGAAGGCGATCAGGCCGGCGATCGGCAGGAGCGCCCCGGTGGGGAAGGTGTACGACCAGGCCAGGTCCGGGTGGACGGTGCCGCCGACGCGGACGGACCAGTAGTCGCTGGTCCGGCCCTTGTACGGGCAGGCCGTCCTCGTCTGCGACGGCACGAGGTGGCTGAAGTCCACATCGGTGCGGTTGAGGTAGTAGCGGGTCGGGAGGCTGGTCTCGAAGACCAGCACCGGCGAGGTCGATTCGGCCAGCACCACCCCGTCCAGCTCCACCCGCAGGCTGCGGCTGGAACGCAGCGCGTCCACCCGGGCGTACGGGTTGCGGGGGTGCACGAACACCTCCTCGTCCTCCTCGAACCAGCTGTCCATCGCGGCCCAGTCGAACCGGATCGTGTCGACGAGCGCCGGCGGCGCGTCGTCGCCGTACCAGCGCGCGCACGAGTGCCGGATCGTCTCGCCCACCCGCAGCCCGTGCAGCCGCGCCGTGCCGCGCCGCGACTCGTCCGTGCGCTGCTCATCGACCAGCAGGCTGCGGTTCACGTCGGCGGCCGGGAGGTAGTACTGGGGGTAGAACGGCCACTCCCACACGTACCGGGCCTGCGTGGTGTCCAGCATCTGCTGTCCGGCGAGGAAGGCGCGGATCCGGCGCGGCACCGGCTCGACATGGTCGACCGGAACGTTCGCCTTCGGATAACCCGGCACGTGTCCTCCTGCGCTGCCACCGACGATCGGGCACTGGTTCAACGATCAGCGCGGCGGCTACGAATCGACGGCGTCCTCGACGGTTGCGCAGGGTCCGTCGTGGTCGTCGCGCCGCCGGCAGCGGCCGGGCCCGTCGAACCTGGCGTCACACCAGATGCGGGTACGCAGGAACTGGCGGTCTCCTCGCTGAGCGTGGTCTCGCCGAAGTCGACTCGCCGGCCCCAGCGGCGCAGTCGGTGCGGTGCGCGGTCGTTGCGGCAGCGCGGACCGTCGGGCCGTTGCTCGGCGGCGTGCGGCATCCGGCTAGACAGCGACTGCCGGGAACACTACGAGCGATCCGTCGCTGCTTCGTTCGATCTCGATCGCAACGTCAGCTTGACGAATTCCCACATTCAGGCCATCGCCCAAGGCGCGAAGGCGATATGCGGCTTTGAGCAGGTCATCAACCTCGCCCTGCGTGAACATGATGCTACGGAAACCGCCGGGACGCTTCAACTCGAGAGTCGACAGTCGAAGTAGGACCGAAATTAGGCCTGATTCCAACTCGTCGACGCGACGCTCGTCGTCGCGCAATGCTCCGATAAAGCTCTTGAACGGGTTGTCCGTTCCCGCGAGTTGAGCGTGCTCAACTGCTTGAAGCACGAGCACCCGGCGTTTGAGAGCAATGGCGAGTCGCGCAAGCTCCACGTGTGCGCGGAAGGCGCCGCCTTCCTCGTTGATACCGGGGAACGATTTCGTCAATGCAGCAACTTCAACCGGGCCTTCGGGCAGCGTGGCTAGCGCATCTTGCCACTTCTCAAGCCGACGCTTGGTTCGTTCGATCGCCCTGCTGATCGCGTACGACGAGGAATCCAATCCCAACGACAGGCCGATTCTACCCTGGTCGAGGAGAATCGACGTCGCCTTCTCGATTGCGTCACGACAACCGTCCAACTCGCTGCGTTCGTCCTCGAGCTTGTCCTCGTGGAGCTGCTCCAGGAGGTCGGTGATCCGCTCGATCGCTTTCTGGCGTTGGTGGTCGGCGTAGGCGCTGACGCCGACCGCGACGGCCATCAGCACAAGCGGCGCGGCCACTGTCAACGCTCCGGCGCCGGCAGCGGCCACCCCAGCTGTGGTGGCCGAGCCGGTTGCAGCACCTGCAACAGCGGCCTTGCCAGTAACGGGCACGAACGTGGCTTGGGCTGCGATGCCGGTGGAGTTGACCAGCGCGCTGTGAATGCCTCCGGCAGGTGCCTTCGAAGCCATGGGCTGGACAAGTCCTCTACCGACCTGTGCGGCAACCTTCGCCGGTACCACCATTCGGTAGAGAACGTCACCGGTAGCGGCGACGTTCAGCGTCGGCGGCGCTGACTTCGCCGTCTGAGCCACGAGGTGCGACAACTGCTGGGCGAGCGGACTGGCTGCATGAAGGGGCATCCCGCCGTTCCGATCGCGCCTGGTTGACACCGGGTGGGCTTCCAGCGTGGCGATGGGGGAATCGGCAAGCGCTGCCAGGACAGTTCTCAGTTCTGCAAGGCGAGCGGGGGTCATGCCCTCATCGCCCAGCACGTCCGGCACGCTCGCGGTTTCCGTAGCGAGTGTCCATACCGGCACGGGTGCCTTGTTGTCAGTGACCACGCTTGTCCCTCCCCGAAGCGACACCCACCATAGGTGGTGGCCGCGAAACCAACAACAACCTCGGGCCGCAGAGTCCTTGCCCAGATTGTCACCGCTATTCGTTATCGGGCTCTTCGGACATTTGATGGAATGCGGCTCTCCGGGTGATGGGCGACGGGTAGGGGTCGAGGCCCCCGGAGGATCAGTAGCGCTAACCGCTGGCCAGACCCCGAGGACCTCGATGAGGGAGTGCAGGTTGGACTCTGCGAGCGCAAGCGCGTCATTGTCGGGACAGTGTCGACACCGTCGCAGCCGGCGGGATGCCCGACCTGTGAGGTTCCCATGGTGGGCCGCGGCCGACGTCACCGGGTCTTTGACGACGTGCCGGGAACCAGTTCGGGTGGTCTGGGGCAGCAGGTCTGGTGGTGCGTCGATCTCGGTTGGTTGGGGTGGACGGCTCACCCGGGAGGGCAGTTGTGTGCGGCACGGACAAACCGATCGGCTACTGGCTCAAGCAGCTGCAACACAACCTGATCGAGGAGCAGTTCGACGCGACGCTGGGCGGCCTCCGCCTCGACCGCCAGCATTCGCAGATCGAACCTGCTCTCCGGCGCGACGCGCAGCCGCCGCGAGATAGAGCAGGCACTCGCCCTATTCTGGCCGGATGGCGTACCCCAACTCGACAGCGCCCTCGACGGGGCGACGGCCTGGTCACGCGGGTTGGGCAGCGTTTCGACGGCCAGGCGTTCAGCCTGACGGAGGGGGCGCGCCGCACACGATACGGCGGCGGAGCGCGTCGGCATGACGCCGGCGGCGGCTGCGCGGGCTCACCCTCGACCAGTACGCCGAGACCGTCCGGATCCCGTCGATCATGGCCGGCAACCTCGAGGCGGCGTTGGCAGGCCGCGCACTAAAGTTAGCGCCAGATGATTCAGCGGATGGGCCGTGTCATCCGCCCTAAGAAGGACGGGCGACCAGCGGCCTTTCATCGTTCTCTACGTCAGAGGAACCGCGGAGGACCCGACCAGTGGAGCTCACGAGGGACTTCCTCGAGGAGCTCACCGAGGTCGTTCAGCAGGAACCCGTTGACTTCGGCCGAAGAGTGTCTGATATGGATCCTCTTTGCTGGTACATCGAGGGTAGGTTCCGGAGTTAAGCCCTAACCGCCGTCGGCAGCAGGACGACCGGCGAATGCTAGCGGTGACTCGCTCATCCTCGGACATGCAGCTCGGCGATGCCGCCGGCAGCCGCTCCGTCGCTCATCCATAGTGGTCGGCTGGTCGGCGGATGTGATACGGGGTCCGGGCGGGCGACAATTGCGCGCATGTCAGCGATGGGACACAGACCGTGACCGCACCGCCGATCACCGTGCAGGGGCCGGCCTGGTGTGAGCCGGGGCTGTCGGCGCACGCCGGTCGCTACCCGTTGGCGGTGGAGGCACCGGTCATGGCCGGCGTCGACATCCTGGTGCCCGGCGTCTCTACGCTGACCCACTACGCTCGCTACTACACCCTCTACTGGGCGCTGGCCGCACGCGCAGAAGCCGTCGGCCTGGACGAGCAGCGCTGTCGGCGGCTGGTCCGGCGGGCCGAGGTGGCGCTCGCCGTGGTCCACCGCAGCGCCGGCACCGACGGGCCTGATCCGGCTCCGGCGCACGGCGTGGAGTCCCTGGCCCGGCTCGCTCCTGAGCCGGGCCGCGAGTTCAGCGTCGCCGACCACGAGGGCCAACGGTCCTATTCGCCCCGGGCCTGGGGATTCTGGTCCCAGTACGGCGGGTCGAGCGTCAGATTGGGCACCGTGACCGTGGAGCGAGGTACCCTGCGCAGCGGCCGGCACCCCTGCCCGTCGTCGGTGGCCGACAGCTTCGCCCCGCTGCTCGAGATCGCCGAACGCGACGCCGGGGTGAACGACCCAGCGACGCTGGCCGGCCGCCCCGAGGATCTCGCACCGCTGACCGGGCTGATGACCGCGACAGTGGCCGGCCGCCACGACCCGGACGCCTGGACCGGCGACGACCAGACCCGCCGGTCAACCCTGCGGATCCTCGCCCGCGCCTGCCAGCTGCACCCGACCGAGCCGACCTGGCGGGGGGCGTTCCGGAAGGCTGTCGCATACGGGCCGGCGGCGCGCGAGGACCGGGTCCTCGCCGACGACGAGCGGACCCAGGCGTGGCGGGGTCTGCTGTTGCGCCACCACTCGGTGGGTGCGTGGCGTCACCTGTGGGCCGCCGTGGTCGACGAGGTGCACCGCAACGGTCCGGTCACCCGCGAGCACCTGCACAACTGGATCACCGGCCAGCTCCCCACCGGCACGGTCGCCGGACTCGAGGCCGGACTGCCCGACCTGGTGGACAGCCGCGCTGACCCGCTCCCCGCCGAGCTGTCCTTCGACCGGGACAAGAGCCTCGCCGCCGACGTGTCGCTGCTGCTGCTGGGCGCGCGGCGGTTGGATTGGCTCACCGGAGTCGCCCGGCGCTATTTCCTGGGTCGGCGGCGGGCCTACCTGGACCCGTCGTGGATGGCGCAGCGGCGCGCCGAGTACGCCGACCGGTCGCTGCGTGACCTGGGCCGCCGGCTCGTTGACGACATGCTCGCCCAGTCCCGGCGGGTCGCCCTGCGCAAGGCGAAACTGCATCGCGGCAGCGGCACGCTCTCGATGCCCAGCCGGCTGCACGAGCGGGGCGGGGCCTACGTGGCGGCCACCCGGGAGAGCGGCGACAACATCGGGCTGCGAATCGACCAGCTCGGAGGTCTCGCCGTACAGCTCGGACTGCTCACCCCGGAGGTACACGAACCGGTCACCCCGCTCGGGTCGACCCTCTTGGCGGTGCCGGCATGAGCGACGACGCGCAGTGGTCGTTCCGGTCACCACTCAGCCTGCTGGAACGGTGGCGGGACCGGGCCGACGGGGCCCGGCTGCGGGAGCTGCTCGTCACCGGGTTCACCTTGGACCTGGGGTTCCTGGAGCGGTTCGCAGTGCCCACCGTCCGGGCGCTCGGCGCGCGGATCACCGTGCTGGCCGACGCCGGGCAGGCGGTGCACGACCCGGTGGACGTCCGGCGTGCGGGCGTGGCGTACCAGCACGGTCACGCGTTCTGCCGGGGCGCCTTCCACCCGAAACTGGCCGTCCTGCTCGGAGACGAAGACGTGTGGCTGGCGGTGGGGTCCGGCAACCCGACCACGTCCGGGTGGGGCCACAACCGGGAGGTGTGGCTCACCGTCGGCAGCGGCCTCGACCGTGGCCCACGGCTGCTACACGACGTGGCGAACTGGCTGGTCGACCTGCCGACGGTGGTGGCGGTACCGAGCTGGATCGCGGCGACCATGCGGGAGATCGCCGGACGGATGCGCCCTGCGGAGGTGAACGAGGACTGGTCGTCGGTGCGCGTCGTCGGCAACCTGCGCCAGTCGCTGCTGGGTCATCTGCCCACCGACGCGGTGGCGGAGCTGCGTCTGGCCGCACCGTTCTACGACCCGGAGGCCGCGGCGGTACGCGCGCTGGTCGACCGGATGAAACCCCATGCGGTACGCGTCGCGGTGCAGCCGGCCTTCGGCCGGTTCGAGGGCCGGTCGCTGCTGCGGGCCACCGAACCGGCGGTGGAGCGCGAGTTCCGGGAGCTGGCCGCGAGCCCGGCGCTGCACGGCAAGGTGGTCGAGTGGACGACCCCCGCCGGGGTGACCAGCGGGCTGACCGGGAGCGCCAACATCACGGCGGCAGCGCTGCTGCGCAGCACCGTGCAGGGCGGCAACTGCGAGCTGGCCGTCCTGGCACCGCACCCGGTGTCGCTCTTTCCCGAGGGCGACGACCGGGGCGAGGGCGCGGTGGCCCAGTTGCGGGCAGGTCGGAGCACGAGCGCGACAGGCAGTCCGGCGCCGACCCTGCTCGGTTGCGCGGTCGTCGAGGGGGCGCTGCTGGTGGAGCTGGCCGCCCCGGTGACCGGGCGGGTGGTCGTGGAGATCTCGCACTCCGGTGAGCCGGACACCTGGCAGGCCGTGGGTGTCGTTCCGGTCGCCCAGGCCACGGCGCGGTTCCTGCTGCCGGAGGTGGCCGGCGGCGCGGTGCGCGTGGTCGTCGACGTCGACGGCGTTCGCGTCGAGTCGGCCGCCGTCTTCGTCACCGACCCGTACCGGTGCCGACCGGTGCGGGACGCCGTTGATGGGCCACGCCTGGGCCGGGGAACGCCGTATGAGGCGATCGAGGTCTTCACCGACCCGATGCTCGCCGCGCGGTTCACCGCCGACCTGGAACGGCTGTCCGGCCTGCTGCCGCCCCGGCGCCACACCCAACCGTCGACGTCGGATCGGCAGGTCGTGGACGTCCGCACCGGCACCGATCGGTGGCGAGACTACCTCGAGGACTGCGACCGCATCCTCGGGCCGGATCTGTCCCGGCTCGTCTTTCCGCACCGGCCGGGGACGGTCGACGACACCGCGTCGGGCTTCGTCGTCGACGACGTACGCGAGAACGAGCCGACCGACGAGGAGGACGCCGCCGGGGCCGACACGACGACGGAGAAGGACCCGTCGGCGGACGGCGACCCGTTGGGCGTCGACCGGCTGAGCGAGAGCGAGCGGGCCCGTTACCGGGACTTCGCCACTCGGTGGGCCGAGGCGGTCAGCACGCCGGCCGTGGAGGGCGACCGGACCTCGCTTCCACCGATGAGCCTCCGGATGCTCGTCGCCTCGATGTACCTGACGCTGCTCGCGGAAGGCATGTGGCGCGACGACGACTGGCGTACCGATCTGCGGTGGCTGGCGTGGGCGCTGGTGCCCGACGACAGCGCCCTGGACGAGCTGCCCGCCGAGGCGTTCGCGCACCTGTACGCGTGGCTCGCCCTGGTGGTGGCGACCCTGCGGGAGGGCGCGCGACTGCACGGCAGCCGGGACGCCGACGCGCTGCTCACCGCCGCTTGGCGGGACGCCGCCGAGTGGGTGGCCGACACCGACCTGGCGCTGGCCGAGGAGCTGCTGCTGCCGGCCGGGCACCTGTTCGCCGTGGCAGCGAGCGCGTCCGCGCTACGGGAGACCGTCGAGCTCGCGCACGCCGCCAAGCACGACTCGTACGCCGAGGCCAGATCGGCGTTCGCCGCCGCCGGGCTCGACGTGCGCCTCGACGGGGGCGTCTGGCGGCTCGACGGCGTCACCGGCAGCCCGCAGCGGGCCGCGGCCGACGTGGTCACCACGGTGCGCCTTGTGAGCCGCCGACCGGTGGTGGCGGTGGCCCGTACCGGGAACCGTGCGGTGCTGGTCGCCTGCGACGACCGGACCATGCTGCTGGTCGACTCCCGCGCTGTGATGTGGTCCGTGTACGACCTGTCGCCCTTGCGTACGCCGCTCTCCCTCGTCGCGGATGCGGGCAACGGGCCGCCGCCCGGCGCCCGCACCCGCCGGCCGCTGCACACCCCACCTCCACAGGTGCGTGAGCTGGGCGAACTGCTCGGCGTCGACCTCGCCGCCACGGCCGCCGGCCTGCGATCCTGACGCCACCGGCACGACGGTGGTCCCTGCCGTGCCCAGTCGAGCTGTCAGATGTGCAGGGCGTCTTTGATGCGCTGGTTTTCGACCAGGGCGCGGTCCCGCTCCCGGATGCGTTCGCGCAGCTCGTGGGCGAGCCGGTGGAGCAGGGCGTCGACGCCAGCGGGCCGGTAGCCGCGCCGGCCGACCCGGGTAAACGGCAGCGCCAGCGCGGCGAGACGGTCGAGGCCGAGCGGCCCGGCGAGGGCGTCGCGGCTGCGGTAGACGGCCATCACCCTCCGTGAGGTGCGGCAGGTGGATGCGGTCGGCCGGCACCCCGGCGGCGAGCAGCCGCAGCCGGGAGCCGGCCAGCATCGCCGGTGGCCCGCGAAGGAGGACGTCCTGTTCGGGGCGGAGGTGATCGAGGGCGACGGTGAGCGCGCCGCCCCACTGGCCGGGCGCGGCGTGCGGGTCGTGGGAGAAGGCAGGTACGAAGGTCAGCCACCGCCGCCAGGGGCGGATGGTCGGGGTGGCGACGCCCCCGCAGGGGCGGTCGTGGGCGAGCACCTCGGCGGGCCGCCAGGGCGGGCCGTCGCCCGATCCGGCCGCGGCGGCCAGGTCACAGCCGGTGAGCCGGTGAGCCGGCGATGACGTGGGCGTGCGGGCGCAGGTCGAAGTGTCGGGCGGCGTGCCCGAGAACCGTCCGCGGGGCGGCCCGCTCCACCGGGTCGTCGGTGTCGGCGTGCCGGAACAGGGCGGCGACCAGCAGCCGCGCGTCGTCCTCCGCGAGCCGGGGCCGCAGCGCGTCGCAGAGCTCGTCGATCATCGGCTGACCACCGCCCGCGACGCGCTCTTCCGGCAGGTCCAGCGCCCACAGCACGCCGACCAGGCGGTCCACGATCCGCCGGTGCTGCGCCTCCGACAGGCCTAGGCCGCACCAGCCGTCGCGCCCGACCGCGCCCGCCGCTGGCCCGTCGCCGAGCGCCGCGGCAAGGCTCCCGGTCAGGTGCGCGCCGAACCGCCCCAGGTCCACCCCGATGAGATACGGCGACAGCTCCGCATCGGCCACCACCAGGCGTAGCCACTGGGCGGTGATCTGGTCCGGGGTCACCGCCGTGCAACCCGTTCCGTGCTGCCGTGCGGATGCTCGGCGCACATTTCTGGTGCTACCGGCCTGGCCTATCCCGGCTGGCCGGCGTGCGCTTGTGGTCCGACCAGCGCGCCCGCTGGACTGCGCGTACGCGCGCCTTGACCTCCTTGACGGCTTCGTTCTGACCCTTAACCCGCCGTCCCATGACCGGCGCGAGGAAGGTCGCCGAAGCCTGCCTGAGCCGCTGCACGCGTCCCAGAAGTCCGAGAAGCCGATGAGAAACGTATGGAAGCCTCCGGCCAAGGCGCCCATGGTCAACTGAAGTGATCCGTAGAACAATCTCGGCAACTGTCGGTCACGATCTTCGCGACTCACGTCCAGGATGTGAAGGCTGAATAAACCATGGCAAGAGCTCAGGAGGGACAGATAATGGATCTAAGCTCAGCGTCAGATGGCGAGATCGTACGCGCGATCAACAGCGGCTCAATTGATGCGGAAGATCTGGCAAATAGCAGCGGGTGGCGGAGAATCTGCCAGGCCAGGGGCCGGAATTTCTCGGGGGTGGATGATGAGGCGTGGCAGGAGCTCTGCTCGTACCGAGGATACGTCCTGTCACGACGCAATCCTCGAGGATTCTAGGCGGCATTTTAAGGGCCTTGGCGTCGGAGAACCTAGCGAGAGCTCGTCGCGATGAGCTGCCGGACGCTGAGTGGAGACGTTGTCCAGGTACCTGCCGCCGACGTGGCGGGTGCGCGACTGCGGGCGGTACCAGCGGCGCGGCCGCCCGGACCAATCATCGGCGAAAGGGCGACAGCCCCAAGGCGGTCAGGGTTGAGTTCTGCCGGCGCGGCATCGCGATCGCGCCGGCCAGCAGGCAAGGCCGAAGACGAAGCAGCCGAGGCGTTTGGCTTCGTCAACGCCGGGACGACATGGGTCGTGCGCAAGATCTGGGGCCGCAACACGGAGCCGACTCTGAACACTCTCCGCGATGCACTCCCAGGGGCAGGAGTGAGCCCAGCGCGCCAGGTGACGGGCGTCCGGCTACGCCCCGGCCGCCGTCGCTTCATCCGCGCGGACCATTTCCTGAAGGTCGAGGAGATGCTTCTCGGTGTAGCTGACGACCACCGGCGAGCCACAGAGCTCGATCCGAAGGCCACTACCGCCACCGCCTTCGGCGCTCGTCCTCCACTGCTGGATTTGCGCCAGCAGATCGTCTGACTCGACCTGGCCGTGTAGCAACTTGCTTGCGCAAGTGGGGCACAGGCAGAGGGTGTTGCCGGGACGGTCAGTCCAGGCAGCAGCCGTATGGGAGACCAGGTGGATGACTTCGAAATAGGGGGTCCAATCCCGTTTGGGGAACGTGGCACCGCAGATCTGGCAGTGGCCGGCATACTGCTCCAACAGGAACTGCCGCACCGCCGGGTCCTTGCCGTCCCACACCCTGCGCCCGATGACTCGGAACCTGTCTCTGGGCGTCGGCTCGTCCGCTAGATCTTCGTTGATGTCGTCCCGGGTCCGTTGCCGCCTGATCGCCGGGGCCGTGACCCGACCGTCGGATACGAAGGAAATCTCCGCCTCGGCGTGGACGGCAGGTCTATCGAAGGCGTCATGGAGAGCGCCGGCGTATTCGTCGGGAGTGAGCCTGGCGTCCGCCCCGATCCCGCGCCGGTCCTGCTCCTTCTGTTCGTGGCGCCGGCGCAGCTGGTCGAGCTCAGCGGCGGCATCCGGGTTCTCCCGCAAGAAGCGCAAGGCCTCCACAGACACGTTGAGCTCGGCACTCGCCTGGACGATGGCGGAGGAGATCATGCCAAGTGCGTCAGCGAGGGCCTGGCTGGGCTCGAAGTCGTCAGGTAGATCGTCCAGCGCCAGTTCGGCTGGTTTCACGAAGGCGCCGGCTGCTGTCGGAAGCCAGGCGCGCGAGGTGGCGAGTTGCAGCGTCTTGGACGCCGTATCGACGGACTTACGGTTGGAGTAGTCCTGCCGGCCTGACGACTCTACGGTCCCTCGTAGCCGACTCGCGTAGGGCAGCAGCAGCCAATTCCACACGTAGACCGATCGCCGATGATCGGGCTGCCTCAAGGCATCCTCGAGGCCGGCAAAGCGCAGATTTGGATCGAATCCGTGCAGTCCCCGGCTGTGATCTCCCCAGTTCGCCCGGAGGACCACGTGCCCGAGTGCATCCGGTGGCGCCGCAGAGACCCGGACAGCATCTGCCACGCCTAGCAGGCTGAGTTCCTTGTGATATGGCTGGTAGCGGTCGTGGAGGAAACGGCCATGAGCGCTGGGCAGGAAGTAGTGCTCCAGGTCCTCCTGTGGCCAGTACGCGACCGAAGGGGGATGAAACGTGTACGTCGACTCGTTTGCGGGTCGGCATTGCAGGAACGGCGTGGTGCGTAGCACCTCCACCAGGTCGTCCCTGCGTCGTCTCGTTGCCGTTCGCATCGCCCGCTGGATCATCTCCAGGTCGGCGCCGTGCTGGCCCTCATCGATTTTGCTCGAAGTGTTGCGATACCTCGGCACGACGTATTCGAGAACCTCGTCCACGGCATCTGGCTCGGACAGGCCCAGATCGTCGAGGAACGCCCGCGCCTCGGGATTAGCTGCGATCTCGTGACGCACCGTCGGGAAACTCGACCGCGCGGGACCCGGCAGGTATGCCTGCGGACGACCACCTGCGTCAAAAGGCACGACGTTGCTACCGTCCTCGAGCCGGATCAGCGGCAGCAGACGTGCGGGCCCAGGACGGTTCCATGGCGGCCGCGGCGCGCGCCACAGCGCCGGGGTCTGGACGAGGAAACGGTAGAGCCGGACCAGCCAGGCATCCTCGATCGTCTCGAGGAACTTCCTGTCAAGTTGCTCGACGAGCCACTCGGCATCGAGCTCGTCGATTTGGACGACGTTGTTCAGGTAGTCCCACACATCGCGATTTCGGTCCCGCGTGAGACGCGCCGGCTGCCACTGCAGCGGCTCAGTGACTCCCTCCAGTGCAGCCAGCTGCTCCGGTGTCAACAGCTCCCGAAGCCCTGCGCTGCGGGCAAGACGCATCTGGGTCGCCGACGCATGGCCCAGGGGTCCAGCCACGGGAATGAGTGGCCGGGTCCGTACAGCCTGCAGGAGCGCGTCGAACAACGGCCGTAACAGTGAGCCCTCGGGGAAGTCGATCTGCCTGATCGGAAGAACCTCGAGCAAGTCCAGACCAAGGCGACCTCTACGGCGCAATTCCTCCAGCACGTCGATCAGTAGGTGGCTCGCTTCCGCGATGATCCGGGCATTGTCCGCGTCCCGGTCGGGGATGTTGTCGCGTGCAGGGGTGGTGCGCAGTGGCGCCTGCAGGAGGAAACCCAGACCGCTCGGCTTGTCGGTGGGAAAATATACGACCAGCGGCGCGTGGGGAATCGGTTCCACTGGCGCTTCCGGCGCACCGCTCGTGCGCTTGAACGCGATCTCGACTCGCCGGCCGGCATGCCCGACTCTGGCGAGGTCCCGCCGAAAAACCTGCCAGTGCTGGTGGTTGATGACCCGATCGTTCTGCTTGACGACCAGCTCGACGTCTGCGGACGATTCGCCCCGCTGCCGACGCGAGAAGATGAGCGCGCCACTACCGCCAGCCACGGTGACCTGCCGGACATGCTGGAGGAACAGCAGTGCCACCGGATCGAATCGCTGCAGGCCAGCGCGAATCTCGCCGTGCGCGGTCTGAGGAGGAACGTCCTCCCGGTCGAAGGGAAACTCAAACCGAGTGAGGTTGTGGGGCAGGTCAGCTGGAGCATCGGCCGTCTCGGGACGGACGTAGTGCCGGATCCGGAAATGTTCGGCCCCGGAGTGCACCTCCGGTGCGAGGGTGTACGCGTAGACAGACTTGAAGCCGATACCGAACTTGCCGATGCTGGTCAGCTCGCCGGTCTTGGTGGACGCGTCGACTCCGCAGATGCCCCGAACGTCCCGCTCATCAAAGGGGCGGCCGTCGTGCTCTACGACGAGTCGGTCCGGGTGCAGTGCGAACGTGACGTGCGAGGCGCGAGCATCCTCGGCGTTCTGCAGCAGCTCGAGGATGAAATGGGTGCGATCGGCGTAGAGCCGTTGCAGGAAGTCGAGGTGCCGGATGCCCTGGCCGTACTCCCGGATGTTGTCCTGGCGGATGCGCGCGTAGTCGCTAGGCATGGCTGATGGTCAGCACTCCCTCCGCGATCCGGCGGCTGACGATGTCGACTCGGCGTCGGTCCTCCAGCTGCTCGCGGCGCTGCGCGAAGTGACGGATGGCTCGTGCTCGTTGCGCCGTCAGCATGGTGAGGATCCGGGACTCCGTCTCGCCGGTGAGACGTTCGTCGAGTCGCTGCAAGCTTCGTTGGTGGTGCGCTTCGAGGCTCCCGATCCGGCGGGCCAATAGCACCTCGTTGAGGGCGTGGGCGTCACTCACCGCGTCTCGGCGCCGCCGTTCCGTGTACCTGGCCAGCCCTGCATCCGCCTCAGCAAGATCGGCGGTGCGCGCTTCGCCCTCGGGGGCGGCGTCTGCGAGGAGGGCGAAGAGGCGACGCTCGACGGCCGGGCAAGGTTCCAGGTCAGCAGCGTTCACGACGAACGGCACGGTGCGGAACTCCGGCCGGACGGCAATCGTCTCCCAGGTGTCGCACGCAAAGGCGTAACGGCCCGCAGGCAGGTCCGGATCGACGGCGTGGAGATGGGCGCGGAGTTGGTGGCCCTGGGTCGGCGCAAGCGCCTGTACGGCGAGCCGGACCAGCGGGTGGGTCGCGGTCAGGAAGACGAGTGATCGGTCGGCGCTGGCTGCCTCATCGGAGAACGTCAGCCGCAGTCCGCCGTCCTTCTCGCTCAGCCAGCGGCGTAGTTCTTGGAGGAGCCGGCCTGCGCCGAGCGTCGCCTCATTTCGGTTCAGCTCGACAAGCAGCTCCGCGCGCGCCGACTGAGACAGTCGCAGCCGCAGCACGTCGCTGGCCAACCGATCAAGGTGGCCTGATACCGGCGGCTTCGTCAGATAGGCGCGAACAAGCTCCTCTAGCTGCTGCTCGGTAACGGCTCGGCCGTTCTCGACCAGGGCGTTCAGATCCTGGGTGAGGCTGTCGTCGAGGCCGAGAAGGTCCTGGCTCGCATCCTCGACTCCGCGGGTTTCGGTGATGAGCCGTACAGCGTTGTCGGCGAGCTGGCGGGCTCGTTCCTCCATTTGCTCCGGCGTCAGTTCGGTGCTGCTGACGACGGCTGTCAGGTCCTGCGTCATCTCGCCGAGCACGCCCTCGAGGTCACCCACGGTGTCTCGGAAGAGGTCCAGCCGCTCCCAGCATCGGAAGAAGACGCGCTCCTCGACGGTCTCGGGGGTCACAAAGTTGAGAATCAGCACCTTTGGGCTTCGCTGCCCGAACCGGTCGATGCGGCCGATGCGCTGCTCGATGCGCATCGGGTTCCAGGGGATGTCGTAGTTGACGAGCCGGTCGCAGAACTCGTAGTCGAGGCCCTCGCAGCCGACTTCGCTGGAGAGCAACACGTCGATTGCCTCCGGGTTCTCACGGTCGAGGCGGAACCGGTCCCGCAGCCGTTGCCGCTCCAGCTCGTCTACCCGGCCGGTGACCACTCCGACTCGGACACCGGCGGTGGTGAGGTGCTCCGCGAGGTAGTCGAGAGTGCCGAGAAAGAACGAGAAGACGAGAAGCTTTCCCGGACCGTCGGCGGCGCGGGCTTCCGTGACGACTTGGAGCAGCCGCTCCAGTTTCGGGTCGTCGGGCGGAAGCTGCCGCGCCATCTCGACAAGGTCCGGGTTCGTCGGAAGCGGGAGCCGCGGCGAGGAGTCGTCCGGCACGACCTCTGGCGCATCGGTGAGATCCGTGACAGCAGGCTCGCCTGCGGTCAGGATGCGGCGGGCGAGTGCTGGCAGGCAGCTCGACGCCTGCCGCTCGAGGGTGTCGAGAATCAGCCGGACCACAACCGGGTCGTACCGGGTGAGGAGCTGGTCGCGGCGGGCTTCGAGAAGCCGTTCGTAGAACTTCCGCTGTACGGGCGTGAACGGCACCGATACGGTGTGCGGCTCGCGGATCGTGAATCCGCCGATGTCCCGCCGCCGGGTGCGGTTCACCAGCGGAGCAAGAGTGTTCAGCTCTTCGATCTCGCGCACGCACCGTACCCGGTCGTCTCTCGTAAGGGCATCCGCGCTCAAGCGTCTACGGACGTCGTCGTACCTGGGATCGATCGCGATGGCCTGCCGCCCCCAGTTTGTAGACGCAGCGGCCTGCAACGCCTCGAGTGCCTCATGGGCGGCGCCCGGCGCGCCGTTCCGCAGCACCCGCACGGCGGTATTGAGGTGTCTATTGGGCTCGACGACCTCGAGGAACGTCTGCCGGTCCGGGAAAAGCTCCGGGCGTAGCAGGTTGAGCAGCGTAAACAGATCTCGGGCGTGCGTCTGCACCGGCGTCGCCGAGAGCAAAACAAGCGCTGTGCTGATGTGGCCGAGGTACTGCGCGAGCGTATGTGAGTTCGTTCCGGGCGTGCGCAGGTGGTGTGCCTCGTCGGCGATCACAAGATCGAAGGAAGGGGGCGGGTCAAGCTCACGTAGCCCCTTGTCCCTCTTGCGCATCGGATCGCCGTTCAGGTATGCCTCGCGCGCGAACAGCTCGTAGTGCACGATCGCGCGCCGGTACTCCTGCGGCCAGGTGCCGTCCAGGTGGGCCTCGTTCAGGCAGTAGCGCAGACTCGCCGAGTCGAGCACTCGGAAGTCCTCGTCGAAGCGGCGCATCTCCTCGCGCCACTTCACGGTCAGCGCTTTTGGGCAGAGGACGAGCACGTGGTCCAGCGGCTGCCGAGCAGCCAGCTCTTTCATGATCAGGCCGGCTTCGATCGTCTTACCGACGCCGACGTCGTCGGCGATGAGCAGCCGCGGCTCATCGGCACGGGCGAGGCGCAAGAGCGGTCTGAACTGAAACGGAACGTACTTGATCCGCGCTGCCCGAAGCGAATAGACGTGATCGGTGAGCGGATGACTGAGCCGGGCGGCGATCAGTCGGGCTCGGAACTCATCGGGAGCCAAGCCGGCCGTCGACGACGCCGGTCGAGTCGCTGCAAGCACCAGCTGGTCCTCTGCGTACTCCCAGATGCTTCCTGCTCCGTGGAACACGCGATAGCGGCCGAACCCATCGACCTCTTGCAGAATCTCGATGACGGGCCCGACTCGACTAGGGTCCGCTTGAACGGCAACCACGTCACCGACGTTGAATCCCACGCGCGCCCCTTGAATTAGCCCCCACGCGGCTGGTCACAGCCGCTGCATCGCCGGCTCCGAGAGCATAGGCATGCTTCGACGTTCTCTGCGGGGCCGTTCAGCCGTACGACGGATGATCCGGGCCGAAGGTCGGAGGCACGGGACGCACATGTCCGAAGGACACGGTCCGGATCCACCCGTAGGGTCGGTCTGCGCTGATCTTTCAGTCCCGCTGGGGAGGGACGGCCAGATGAAACCTAGAAGAGTAAGTCTCCTTGATCTCGGCTTGGACTCGTCTTTCGACGCCGCAATGACGTTCGTGCAGTCAACCCTGCAGAACATCAACGCCGGATGGGAAGAACCGGTGGTAGACATCGACTTCGTACGATCACGAGACCCCGACACGGTGCTCACCGCGTTCACCGCATCCTGCGACGTCCTGCATGTCATGGCGCATGGCGATCACAGCGTCACCCCCATGTTCATCAGCTCGGACGAAAAGACCAGCATCTCTCTTGAGGAGCTGGGCGCGGCGGCGGCCGACAAGGGCCGGGGCATCTCAACGGGCGCCATCATCGCGGACGGCTGCAAGACTGGCACTGGGGTGTGGCAGAAAGCGGTGCGGGACTGCCTTCAGGGTGAAGTGACCTACATCGGCACCTCTGCGATCATCGGCTGGCACGAGAGCGGCGTCTTCTGCTCTGCCTTCTACGGGGCGCTCTTCCGCAACAAGGGCAAAGGCATGTCTCCCACAAAGCAGGCCCGGGATGCAGCCGTACGTGCGATCGAGGCGTACAAACTACTGACCGACAGAACCTGCCCGTACCGCGTCATGACCTTGAAGCCGAGCAAGCGAGCGCAGCTGCTGCTCGGGTAGCGGCCCAGTCGCTGTACGTCGCGGTCCTAGCGTGCCCCGTCGCCGTAGCGCGGGTTCGGTACCTGCCGGTTGAAGCGGGGATTGAGGGCCAGGACCAGGGCTTCCTTCGTACCCTTCGGGTTGTCGGTCTCCTGCCAGCGGACCTCGCGCTCGCCCAGCCAGCCGGCGATGTCCTGCGCTGTCGCCACCAGGCCCTGCTTGTCGAGGAGCTGGCCGACCTGCTCGTGCAGCACTGACGAGTCGCGGTTGCCGGTCAGGTGCTGCCGAAGGCGGTTGCGCAGGTTCCCGGTCCGGCCGACGTAGATGACCGTGCTGCCGTCGAGGACCACGTGCACGCCGGGCGCGCGGGGAGCGTCGGCGGCGGCCTCCATCGTGTACTGCACGGGAGGCGTGAAGCCGGCTAGCAGGTCGTCGATCAAGGGGTCGGGCATGCCCGGAGGCTACTCCCCCGTTGCCCCGCAGGGGCCGTCGTGGTCGTTGCGGCGTCGGCAGCGGCCGGCGCCGTGGAGCCGGGCGTCACACCAGATTCGGGTACGCAGGAACTGGCGGTCCTCCTCGCTGAGCGTGGTCTCGCCGAAGTCGATGGCGGTGACGTGGGCGAGGGATTCGCGCAGTGCGGTGGAGAGGATGATGGCGCCGTCGAGGCTGGTCAGCGTGGTGGGCAGGTGGATGACCCAGCGGGGTGCGCTCATCACGGCCACCTGTTGTTGGGTGAGCCGGGCGTGGTGTGGCGGCAGCCGGCGTGGCGGGACTGCCACTGCCGCAGCGCCTGGCGGATGCGTTCGGCCTCGGTGTTGGCGGTGGCCAGGTCGCGGTGCAGGCGGTCGAGTTCGTCTGCGAGTTGGTTCAGGTAGGCGTGGACCTGGGCGGAGTCGAGGCCGCGCCAGCGGGTGTCGAAGGCGGCGGCCCGCACGTGGTGTGGGAGCAGGCGCTCGCCGGTCACGTAGATCATCGCTGTGGTGCCTGCTGCTCAGCGATCAGCACCTGGACCTGCCGGTCGGTGAGGCCACGCTGGTCGAGGACCCGCTGGCCCCAGCGGTGCAGCCGGCACGGGTGTGGGGCGCGGTCATTGCGGCAACGCGGGCCGTCCGGCCACTGCTCGGCGGCGTGCACGGCCAGCGCCTTGACGGCGAAGCCGACGTCCTCGGCGGTGACGTACGGCGGCAGCGGCAACTCACCGAGCACCTCGTCGATCGAATCCATATCCCTCCCTCGCGTTGTGGGGCACCGAGGCGGGCGGGGACGGCAATCGTCGTTCGGGTCGACGCCGCCGGAGCCCAGCACCCGCCCCAGGCCTCCATCGCAGGGTTGTGGATCAGTGCGGCGGCCCGTATGACGTGCGCGTGGTAGCCGATATGCACGACTCGTATGCGGGGCTCTACCGAGCGTTGATCCGTTCTCGGTAGTCCCGCCACTGACTTGCGGCATCAAGCAGTGGCCCGTGGTGGGGACCGGGCACCGCCTGCTGCTTGCGTTCCCAGAGGCGCACCAGCCCGTCGGCGAAGGCGTTCACCGCCTCATCGGGCGCGTGCGCCCACGCCGGGACCTGCCGGGCCCACGCTTCGGCGGCGGCCGGTTCGTGGCCGGCGCGGATGAGGCGTACCAGCATGAAGGCGGTGTCGATCCACGCCGCTCCGCGCGCCGGGCTGGACCAGTCGACGAGCCGCAGCCGGTCGCCCAACAGAAAGTTCCGCGGCGTCATGTCGGTGTGTAGGAGCGTGTCCCCGTCGACCAGCTCGGATGCGATGAGGTCCCGCCAACGGTCGGCGAATCGCTGCACCGGTATGGGCGGAGCAGGGGTCAGCTGACGGTTCAGCGAGCTCAGCAGTTGCACCACCGGGAGCAGGTCGGGCGATTCCGGGCCCAGATCGGGGTGGCGGCCGGCTACGTACTCGAACCCGAGGAGTAGCCAACCCTGCTCCTCCACCGTCCATCGGAGGCGAGGGGCGACTTCGGGCAGGTAGGGATTGACGCGAGCCTCGTTCCGGTAGAGCCAGGCGGTCGGGCCGTCGGTCTCCCCGCCCTTGCAGAAGATGCGGCCGATGTCGGTGTCGAGGACGGCGGCCAGGTCGCAGGAGGCGCCGGTCGGGACCGAGTACGCCGCGCGGACAGTGCCGGTGTGGTGTTCGACGTGGCGGCGTACCGCGTCGGGAAGCTCCTGCCAGTGGCGGCGACGCGGCATGCGGTGGTCTCCCGACGGCGAGCAGTCCCGGGCAGTGTATGCCCGAGACCGCCGACGAGCCCGCTATCGCGTGGGGCTGTCGGTGCAACCGGCGTGGCACTGGGTGCACTTCGAGGTGCAGTCGGCGGCCGGGCCGCCCCACAGCCCGTGGTCAAGAGCTAAACCGGCGGCGACGATGGCGGCAGTCGCCCGGGAGATCGGAGCGCCGATCGGCTCGGATCGAGAGGGCGGGTCATCGGGCGTGGGCTCGGGCTGATGGTGGATGAACCGGCCGGCGATGCGCTGACAGGAGTCGGCGTACTCGCGGGTGTGCAGGATGACGGTGTGCCAGCCGATGTCGACCAGGTCGCTCGGGCCGAGCGGATCGGTGGCGGTGGCGCAGGCGGCGAGGATGGCGAGCGCTTGATCCATGATCCGGGCCGGCAGATCGCCGACGACTCACGCGTCGAGGTACGGGCATTGGCCTGCATGTCCTTGCTCCTGCGGCAGGACCGGCCGAGCGAAGCGGTGCACTGCGCCATACTTCGCGCTCCGCCGCACCATCCGCGCAGCCACCTGCTTCCGATCCGTTATGACTGTGCCGGGTGAGGGCTTTCGGCGGAACAAGCTCTACTACACCGTCCAGCTCGCGAGAGCAGCACGACAGCAGGGCAACTTCGTGGGTGCAGCACAGGCTGGCCTGGAGGCATTGCCGGAGATAGGGCGGGTGCGATCTGGACGAGTGAGCGCGCTGCTGGCTGAGGTGCGGTCCAGCCTTGAGGGCACTTCCGCCTCGCTCCCCCGGGTCCGCGAGTTCGTGGACGCTTACGACGAAACGTTGGCGTGATGCAGGAAGACTGGCAGCTGCGGCACCACACGGCCGAGGAATCTCGAGAGCTAGTCGGCCAACTCGTCGACGTCTACCTCGATGCCCACGCCGATGACGGGCCGCTGTACAACGCCGATCGATACCGGCAGCAACTCGCCGCGCACATGCCACGACCCGGGTGGGAACTGGTGACAGCGATGGCCGACGGCGAATTGGTGGGATACATCTATGGATTCCCATTAGCAGCGGATACTCGCTGGTGGGACGGCATCCAGGAGCCGGTCGCGGCCGGCTTCACGGAGGAGAACGGCCGGCGCACCTTCGCCATCAGTGAGTTGCTGGTGTGCCGCGCCTGGCAGCGACGCGGCATAGCCCGGGCCTTGCATGACGAGCTAGTAAAGAGCCGTAGCGAGGAACGGGCTACGCTGCTCGTCCGTCCCGACAACACCGTTGCTCGGCATGCCTACGCCTCCTGGGGATGGGGAGACGTTGCACGGCTCAGGCCGCGGTGGAAGGACGCGCCGACGTACCTGGTTCTGACAAGACCCATAGGCAGGTAGTCCGGCCTCGCTACGCACCGAGCTCGCAAACCCGGCTACCTCACGGCGTTGACGATCATCTGGCTTGGTGCACCAAGCTTGTTGTGGCCGAGCCGGCGAGTAGCGCCAGGATCGTCTGGTTCGCCTCCCAGCCGTCCGGGAACTTCACCGGTACGTCGAGGTGCACGGACTCGGTCGACGGATGTGCGTCGAGCAGCTCACCGATGCCCGCCCGGGCCACCACGATGCACGCGTGCCGATGCCGCGACGTCAGAACGCAGAGCCGCCCCGACTCCAGGTGGAACGCCGTCGCGTCCCGCCGCCCGGACAGCGGATGCAGCACGATCGTCACGTCGTACTCCCGCCCCTGGAGCCGGTTTGCGGTGTCCACGGTGATCCCGGCTCCCGCCGCGCCCAGGTGCACGCGAATGGCCGCGGCCTGGTCGCGATGCGCGGCCCCGATGGCGATCCGGTCTGCCGTGACCGGTGCGCCAGCGGGTGCGTGCTCGGAGACGGCGACCGCTCCCCGCTGCAACACGCGCAGCGCCAGGTCCGCACAGGCCGCGGCCGCCTCGCCATCGGTACGGATGGTCTGCCGTGCTGGCAGCTCGTAGAGCGCCCAGCCACTGAAGGCGGCGATGTTCACCACCTGGTCCATCGCGTCCCCGCGTCCCGGATGGCTGAACGACAGCGTCCGGTCAGACGCCGACGTACCGGCGCGGAACCCGGTGAACGGATAGAACGCCGCCGCCACCACCGGGGCCGCCGACGCCGGCAGCCGCCACGAGACCGGAAGCCGGTGCACCGGCAGCTCCGGGTTGTGCCGCAGCAGGACCGCCACGGCCGACTGCATCGGGTCCCAGGTCAGCCCCGTCCAGCGCGCGGTCTCGACCGTCGAGAACGGGTCCAGCTGACCAGGATCACCCACGAACAGCGCCCGCTCGAACCGGCCAGCGACGCGCAGCAGGGCGTCCGAGCGCATCTGGTACGCCTCATCCACGATCGCCCACGGCCAGGAGCCCTCGCTGACCGTGGCCCACTTGGCGGCCGTACCGATGATGACGCCCGGACCACCGAGGTCGGCGACCTTGGCGGCGACGCGGACCGTCTCGTGGCCCCGGACCCGCTCGGACGGCTTGTAGTCGGCGGCCGAGAGTCGGCCGATGCGCAGCTCGGGCGCCTTCCGCGCCAGACGGTCGATGAGGTCGTCGACCTGTTCGTTGGTCTGCGCGATGATGATCAGCGGCTCGCCGGCGGCGGCCAGCTCCACGGCGGCACGCACCACCAGGGTCGATTTGCCGGCCCCGGGCGGCGAGTCGACCACCACGCCGCGATGGTCACCGGAGCGCAGGTCAGCCAGCACAGCCGTGATGACCCGCTCTGCCGCGACTGCGGGCGGCACCTCCAACCCGGCGCGCATCGATCCCACCTTCCCGACGAGGTCTACGGGACCCTACGCCAGAGGGACGACGGGCGGCAGGCGAGGACCGGGGGCGTTTTGGCGGGAGATGTCCGAGCGGATGGCCCCCGCGTGGTGGAAGGCGTTCGGTCGCGCACTCGCCCAGGCCCGGCTGCCCGGCAGGCGTGGCGGGGCGGCAAGCGGGTACCCGCGGTGGGGTGCGCGAGCGTGAGGAAGGCAGGTGCCAACGTGGCGAAGTTCATGATCCGGGCGACCTACACCACCAAGGGGATCGCCGGGCTGGGCAAGGAGGGTGGCACCGCTCGCGCCGAGGTGGTCCGGGCGCTGATCGAGAACTCCGGTGGTCGGGTGGAGTCGCTGTACTTCGCGTTCGGCGAGCACGACCTGTACGTGGTGAGCGAGGTGCCGGACAATGTGACCGCCGCCGCGCTGGGCATCGCCGTGCGGGCGGCGGGCGGGGTGGAAGCCCGCGTCGTCCCGCTACTGACCCCGATGGAGATCGACGCGGCAGCCAGAATGCCGGTCACCTACCAGGCGCCGGGCCAGTGACGCCGGGAGGCCCCGGCTCGGCGTAGCGCGGGTGAGCCGCCCACCCGACGGGCAACTGGGACGGGCCAGGTCACCGCATTCCGGCCACTTCGCGGCGGTGGGCGCGCAGCGCGGCGGCGTCCGGGCGGTCCGCCGTACGGGCCGGCAGATGCAGTTCTTCGCCGTGCCATCGGGCGTAGTGCGCGGCCTCCGCCTTCACTCGGACGCGGAACTGCTCGTCGACCCAGATCAGGCCGCGGTCGAAGAGGTTGTGCAGGTCGGCTCGGAGCAGCAGGCCGTTGGTCACCCTGTTCGTGGCGGGCCCGTCGTACGGCGAGATGTGGGCGGCCTATAGGGCAGCCTCGGTGTCGCAGCCGGTGATCGCGCACCGTCCCCCGTACGCCTCAAGGAGTCGGCGGCGGAAGTCGGGCTGGCCCTGGCGGGCGGTGATCTCCGCGAGCCGCCGGCGACGCCCCTCTGGCAGCCCTTGCGGCTCCAGTGCGCGGCGGCCGTCCAGCGCGTCGGTGAGGCGCTCGACTTCCTCCTCCCGCATGCCGCGCACCCGGCGGACGGACATCGCCGGCACACCGGGCACGGCCTGCTCGTCGGCCAGGAGGAATCGGGTGAGCTCGTGGTCCCAACGGATGGGCACTCGCCACTGCGGCTTGTCCCCGTCGGCCTGCTGGTAGGGCGCGTCCCAGATCACCCCACCGGCGACGAGCCGGCCGATGGGTTCGGTGGCGTACGCCCAGATCCGGTCGCCGGGTGCGATCTGGTGGTACCCGGAACCGAGCCGCCAGTCGACCACCCCCTCCGCCGTGGTGAAGTACTCCCAAACACTGCGGTCTTCGCCCCACTGCGGGCCGCGCTCGTTGACCGGGTAGATCCAGTGGCCCGTGCCGCGGGGCACGGTGCTGTGGGGTCCGGCGTGCCCGGAGAGCTGCCGGTTGAATCGGGGTCGCAGCCGCTGGAGCAGGGCGTCCTTCAGCCCTTCAGGGTCGTCGGTTTCCCGCCACCGGACCTCGCACGCGCCCAGCCAGTCGGCGATCTCGACAGTCGTCGCCTCCCGCCCAAGCCGCTCGTCGAGCCACCGACCGACGTGCTTGTGCAGCGCCGACGAGCCCCGATTGCCGGTCAGGTGCTGGCGCAACCGGTCGCGTAGCGGCTGCTTGGTGGTGTTGCCGACATAGATGGCCTCGTCACCGTCGAACACGACGTGCACGCCGAGCCCTCGGGGTGCGCTGGCGGCAACTTCTCTGGTGTAGGGCTGGGCGGGGCTGAAACCGACGAGCAGATCATCGTGGGGGATGTCGGCCATCCCCGGACGCTACCGGCCGCCGCGCTGGCCCGGCGTCCGCCGGACGGCGCCCCTCATCGGCCGGCGTGCCCTGCCTGTGCTCATCGGCCGGTGTGCCCGGGAGTGCGCTCATCGCTGGTTTGCTGGCCCTACACCGGCAGGGCCGTGGCACGCGCAACCTTGCGCACTACACCCTTCACCGCTGCGACATGTTCCACGATCGCCGCGCCTACTGCCTTTGCAAGCAGTGGTGGCACCGCATTTCCGATGAGACGCCCGAGTGGCGCGAACTGTGCCGGCTCGCCCGGTGGGACGAATTCGTAGTCCTCGGGAAAGCTCTGCAAGATGGCAGCCTCCCTGAGGGTCATCGCCCGGTCCTGTTCGGGGTGCCCGAACCGTCCAGCGCCGAAGCTGTACGACAAGGTGGTGATGGTGGGCGATGGCTCGTCCCACGTCATGCGGGCATACACGTTCCGGAACGTTGCACCTGACGCCTTGCGGTGACACGGAGCGCGTAGTTCTTCCGGCCACTCGTCCCAACTTCCGCCAGGGCTGGACCGCTTGATTCGCTCGAGGTTCAGCGGTGTCAGCGTGCGGCTCTTGTGAAGGGGGTCCGCGGAGTGGGTCTCGCCGTGGCCGATCGGCGGCAGGCTGCCGATCGCCTGACGGACGGTGGTGTACTCGCCGGGGGCTACGGGGCCCTTGGGCACGGCGATGTCACCGAGCAACGAGGCGACCAGGACCAGACGTCGGCGGTGTTGCGGCACCCCGTAGGCCGGGCAGTAGCAGGACCCGAAGTCCACGTGGTACCCGTACTCGCGCAGTTGCTCGACGAAGTCTCTGAAGATCCGCGTGCCGCCGATCCGAGGGACGTTCTCCATGGTCACGATCTCCGGCATCGTGCCTTCGACCAGCCTGCGAACCTCGTCTACGAGGGGCCACTGGGCCTCGTTCGACGTGTCGACGCCGCGCCGATACGACGAGAACGGCTGACACGGCGCGCATCCAGCGAGGACGCGGACGGCGCCGGCGGGCCACATGGCCGAGAGTTCCTCGACGGTGAGGTCACGGACGTCTCGTCGATGGAACGGCGCCCGAACGTTCCGCCGGTACGGATAGTCACACGTCCGGTCGAGGTCTACGCCGGCAGCAACGTGGATGCCTGCATCCTGTAACCCGTGCGAGAGCCCACCAACGCCACAGAAGAGGTCGACGGCGGAGATCCTGACAGCTCGGGCGGGCATGCTGGGACTGTAGTAGATCACGCGGTGACGGCGACGTCGTGCGGGTGCGCTACGTGGGCTCCATCGCATGGACAGATGTCTGCCGACACTACGGCCCGGACCATGGTCGAAGCGTGGACGTCGACCGCAGCTGGCAGAGGATAGGCAGGGACCCCTCGCGAGCCCAACGCACACATGTGACTACACCCCAGTTCGAATGCGCTGTTGATCACGGCCGCCGGTAGACGTTGGCGTAGTGCCAGTCCAGGTACCTCGCTCCAGGTGCCGTGGCTCCCTGCGGTAACAGCAATCGGCGTGACAGCGGTGGGCTCCCGAACGACGATCGCGCCGCGGGATCTGCTTGGACCGCCTCCTGTACGTCTGGACGAACATGTACCCGCAGCTCGTGGTCGACCGCCAGGAGCCCGGTGTCGAAGGCGACGTCGTGTGTGGGACAGGCAGCAACCCCATTCTGCGGGTCGAGCCTCTCAGCGGAGGTACTCACTCGCCACGGCTTGATGTGGCTGGCCACGAGCATGCGCTGCGCCACACGGCCCCTCGTCTTGACACCCAGACCACAGAAGGCGCAACGGTGTCCATGGTTGTCGAGGACGTCACGCGCAAACCGATGCTGCCCGACCCGCACCGAAGCCATGAGAAGTCGTTCGGTCAATCGCTCAGGTAGGTCCGGTGCCTTGCGCGACCAGGCGGCGACCTTCTCTTGAACCGCCATCTCCAGGTCCGAGTGGGTCAGCTCTTCCTGCCCGAGGAGGTGCAGCTCGTCACCGCCCTCCAAGCCGAGGAAGTCGGGCAGCTCGTCCGGCCCGATCCCTGCCTCGCGGCCCGCTTGCAGGATGAGTCGGTAGATCGCTTCCAACCGGCCCGGGTCGGAGAGGAGGGCCGATGCGACGTAGACCTCGTACCGAGCCCCGTGGGCCAGACCACCGTCGAGGTTCCCCATCTTGGCTATCAAGCTTCCGTTCGGGCGCCTGAACAGCCGGGCGAGTGTAGGAATGGGTTCTTCGGCGAGGTGGGCGGTCGATCCGCGGTACCGACGATGGTTGAAGACGAGACTGGCCGCGAGGCACAGGAGGGTCTCGACGGGGGTGAAGTCCTCTTGCCTTGCACCAGGCCTGGGAGTTCGTTGGAGGATGGCTCTCCACTGGCTCACGGCTTGCCCGGCACTCAATTCGAGGTAGTCACCGATGGTTGGCATCGATGGGCTCCTTCAAACTTGGTCGCCTGCTGGTGGAGACACCCTGCTGCCGGACCCAGCGTTCACCTTCGGCTCACCACCACAAGTTGGTCTCGGGCGCGGGTGGCTGCCACGTACCTCAGGGATCGGGCCCGCAGTTGTGCATCCGCCCGTTCGGACGGATCCAACGACTCGATACGCGCCAATTCAGCGGGCGACGGATTGCCAATCACGAGGACGACCTTGGAGAACTCCGTACCCTTCGCGCGGTGCATGGTCATGACCGGCACCCTCTTGGCTTGGGGTCGGTCGCGATCGACGGCGCGGGCAGGGAGGCCCTCCTCGGTGAGGGCGGTGACCACGCGGTCCCGGTGGAACCGGTCCGGTACCAGGACCGCCACGGTCTCGGGGGCGTCTCCGTCGTCGAGCCAGGCACGGACGTGGCGGACGATGGCCCGCAGCTCGCCGGTGAGCGAGTCGACCGACTCGATGGCAGGGGCGGGCCCCGAGCGAGCGGAACGGTAGCCCGTCGTCTCGCCTTCGTCCTCGAGGTCGACGTACTGCCCGCCGTCGAGGATGCTCATCGCGTAGTGCAGGTTCTGGGCGGTGGTGCGGTAGTTGAGGGTGAGCCGCTGGGAACGACCCACGATGGCGACGCCGTACCGGCCGAGAATGACCCGTGTGCCGTAGATGCGCTGGTGGGAGTCCTCGGCGATGAACAGGTCGTCGGGGTGTTCGCCGGCGAGGGCGCGCAGCAGCAGCCAGTGAGTGGGGGAGAGGTCTTGGCCCTCGTCGACGAGCACGTGGTCGGCGGGCCGGTCAGTCTGCTTCGCCAGGTATGCGGCGGCGACGGCGGCCGCCTCGGTGAAGTCGAGGCTGCCGTCGATGCGGCTCTGGGCACGGTACGCGGCGATCAGCGCCCAGACGGCCGAGCGCTTGGCGCGGTCGAGGGCGACGCTGCGTCCGGGGCGGCGGACCCGCAGGTAGCCGGCCTCGTCGTGGATCTTGTTGGGCAGCACGATGTGGGCGTACTCGGTGGATAGGAACGTCTCGTTGGCGAGCTCGTGCGACAAGGTGGTGCCGGTCGACTCGACGATCTCGCGCCACCGGGTTCCCACCGTGCGAGCCAGGGGCGCGGAGCGCTCCTCGCCGAGGACCTCGCGCATCGCTCCGGTGAGGCTGCTGCCGGCACCGCGCAGCACCGCCGCGGCAAGGGCGTCCACGCCGGCCACGTGGACACCGGACTGGCCGAGCGCCTTGGCTTGGCGCACGCGCGGGTCGAGCTGGATGAGACCTTCGCCGAGAGCTTCGGCGAGGTTCGTGGTGAAGGTCGTCAGGACGATGCGCGCATCTGGGTTACGGCGCGCGAGAGCGCGGGCGCGATGGATGAGCACCACCGTCTTACCGGTGCCGGCCCCGCCGGAGAGGCGGAAGGGGCCGTTGTAGCTGCGGTCGACGTAGCGACGCTGCTCAGGGTGCAGAAAGATCCGCCACGCGCCGAAGTCGCCCTCCTCGATGACCCTGCGAAGCTCGTCCTGGTCGTCGATGAACGCGTACTGCAGCTTAGCGGCGGGCCGTTTGAGAGACTGCAGGACGTCGGCGTCGGCGTCGCCCGACGGGGAGGTCTTCTCGAGCTGCATGCGCGCGACGATCGCTTCGACGGTGTCACCGGCGGCGAGGTCGACGAGGATCGTGCCGATCCACCCTTCGTGACGTTGGGCGAGATCGAGCACGGCATCCTCGTCGGCGGCGGCCATCGCCTGTTCGACGATGCCTTCGGGCAGGCCGAGGGTGTCGACGAGGTCGACGGGACTGTGCCCGAGGCGGACGAACAGCGGTTTCGCGGGCTGCTCCATCGCCGGCGTGGCGACGGGCACGATCACGGTCGACGGAGTGATCTCGTCGATCTGCGGTAGGCCGTTGATCGGGTTGACCTTCAGCCGTACGCGTCGGGCGACGGCGATCGCGTCGTCGTGTGGCCAGATGCCGTGGATGACGTAGTGGGTCTCGCCGTCGCCGTCGAGGCGGAACATGACCGCTCGCCAGAAGTCGTCGACGCGACCGGTTCGCACGCGGGGGTCGGCGCAGTCGTTGATCGGTTCGACGTGCAGACCCGCCGTCGTGTCGTCGACACCGAGCTTCTGCAGGAACGCCATCGCCTTGCCACGGATCGAGCCGTCGATCTTGCTGGCGAGCTTGCCCATGATGATCGTCGGCATCATCCGTCTCCGTGCTTCTCAGGGGCGACGTCGGCCAAGGTAGCGGCGACGAGTTCGGGCGACGGGTCGAGGACGCGCCAACCCGCGGCGGCAAGATCGACTCGATCCTGGCGCGGCATGTGTGGGAACGCAACCACGATCTGCAGGTCTGGCCAAGACAGGTCCAGCGGGATGCCGTCGGGGCCTTCGGCACCGACCACGGGTGTAGCGAGGCCGTCCTGGGCGGCGAGAGCGGCAACGAGATTGCGTTCGTCGCCAGGCGCGGCTGCGTCGTAGACGTCTGCCCAGGCACCCATCGGACGGCCAGGTCCGGAGGCGTCATCGGCGGAGGGACTGTCGGACGGCCCGCCGACCAGACTCGTCGTCGTCACGACGGTCGGCCAATCGCGCAGTGCGAGCGCGTTGGAGAAGCGAAGCCACGCCCGCCACGCCTTCGCGTGGGCATCGTCGAGGACCTCGTCACGGTCGTCGAGGACGGCAGCGACCTGCACGACCATGGTCGTCGAGGACATCTCGACGACGACAGCGAGCGCGCCCGCGCGATGGACGAACACGCGCCGATCACCGGCCGGCAGGTGCTCGTCGACCAGGACCGCCCGGCCGATCTCCTCCAGAACCACCGTCTCGGAAACCTGGACGGGTCGGGACTTGCCCGACACGAACATGGGTACGGCTCGGGCGACGGCGCCGACCGCCGACGGGTTCGGATCGACGATCCAGTCGATGAGCCAGTCGACAGGGCCCCTGCCGAGAGCCCTGTAGGCCTCGGGCGGCGCCTGGAACTGTGGAATGTTCATCAGGTTGCCGGCCAAAGCCGGGTTGTACCAGTCCGGGGCCGACCCGCTGCCATCCTCGGCGGCGACGTCTTGGATGGTCACGGCCAGGACGATCAGTCCCGCGTCCCGCAGGTTCGCTCGTTTCCGGGCGTCGTCTGCGAGCCGGTTGACCGCCGCACTCGCGTGGTAGGCCCGGCCGTCGGTGAAGATCGCGACATCGGGCACGTTCATGTCGTTCGTCTCGAGCAGGAAGTCGGGGCGGGAGCCGGCGAGGTCGACCTGCGGGGTGAGCGTCCACTGCCGGTGGGCGCCCGGCAAGGTGAAGCGCACGATGTTGCCACTCGGCCCGGGTACCTCCGTCACCGCCGCGCCGTTCCTCCGCAACCGGCCGACGATCAGCCGGTGGAATGCCCGCTCCAGGTGCGACTCGGGCTCCTCGTGAGGTGCCACCTCAGTCACCGTCCAGGTCGTTCCTTCGGCGGTCTCCGTCTCGGGAGCCAGGCCGAGGAGGGTGCGCAGGTGCCGTTCGGCCGACGCCCGCGACACCCGACGGATGGCGCCCGGAGCAGTGAAGGGTAGCAGGCACCGATGGCAAGCGAGCCGCTCCTCGTGGCGGCATTCGCAGTCACGAACCCGGTTCCACGCGAGGACCAGCAGATCGCGCAGGCGTTCCGGGTCGGCGGTCTCGGCGAGGTAGCCGGTGCCGCCGGGAACCGCGTCGTGCAGCAGCAGCGCCTCGTGGTTGTCGGTGCCGTCGGAGAGCGTCGGATCGACGATGTGCTCGACGCGGATGTGGTCGGGGTGGCCGCCCATCTGTTCCCGCAGGCCGAGCAGCAGTGCAGCGGAGAGGCTGGGCAGGGCGAAGTCGTCGCCGAGGCTGACCGCGTGGGGCAGCCGGATCAGCAGACCCTGGGTACGCAGCGTCCGAGCCAGGGCGACGGTCTTGGTCGTCTCCTTCGGGGAGGTGCGGTAGGGACACCAGGGCCGGTGTTCGTGGGGCCGGTTGCGCCCGGACTCGGTGTCTTTCTTGCCGCAGCCGGCGCAGACCCGGAAGAGCGTGCCTTGACGTTCGCCGCCGGCGATGGTGCGTGTCGCACCATGGCCGGACGGGCCCATGTTGAGCCAGCGCAGGTCGACCGTCCGTAGGTAGGTGCAGCCAAGGCCGGTGCTCTCGGCGAACCAGCGGCGGGTGATGTGGGCTGGATCGATGTCGGCGGTCGGGACGACATGGAAGGCAACCCGTCCGCGTTCGTCCTTGCGATCGGAGATCGTCACTTCGTCGCGCCGTACTTCGGCGGAGACCCGCGTCAGCTCGACCACGTCGAGGCGTTGCCCGGTGTCGCCGATTCCCGTGCTGCCGCAGCGTGGGCAGGACGAGACTGGCACCTCCCGGCCGGACTCCGCGATGTCGACCGCGTATCCGCAGTGGGGGCAGAAGGCCCAGGTGCGGATGGAAGCGCCGTCCAGGCCGAGGTCGACCGCGTCGATCTCGATCTCCCAGCCGCGGGCATAGAACGTCGCGCCGGGGGCGAACTCGCTGAGGGCTTGCGCGGAGCCCCGCTCGAACCGGGCACTGCCGTACTCGTGGGTGCCGCTGTCCGGGTCGGTCCAGGACAGCCCGACGTCGAGGGTGACGGTGTCGTCGAGGAGGGTGTAGTTGGGCAGCAGCCCGTACTCCTCGAGGACGCTGATCCAGTAGGTGCTGCGCAGGTGCGCGAGCTGGCTTGTGGTGAGCTTGCGGGTGGCCTTGGCCGAGCGCAGCGCCTGCTTGTCGTCGTCGGTCGCAGCCGGGGAGTGAACGCGCGCCTCGAGTTCGGGCAGGAGTGCGTCGATGTCCTTCTGCCGGCGTTGCAGCGTCTCGACGGTGTCCTGCCAGCGCCGGCTGGCCGCCTGCACGTGTGCGGCGAAAGCGCTGGTCCTCGGGCCGTTGGCAGGACGCAGCCAGTCGCGCAGCCCCGACACGACCTCCTCTGGCAGCTCGCCAAAGGTCGCGAGGAACCGGGGCAGATACTCGTCTGCGCTCTGCTCGGCGTGCAGCACGAGGTCGCCGAGAAACGTGCCCGGCGCGCTCGATCCGATGGCTCCGGAGGCCGCCCTCGGGTGCCGTCGCTTGGTGACCCTGCCGAAGCCGTCCACCAGGTACGCCGTGTACTGCCGGCGCAGGATCTCCTCCGCCGCCAGATACGTGGCGGGTGGCCGAACTTCGCCGTCGATGACGGAGAGGGGGTCGCCGAGCTTGGGCAGGTGTTCCCCGCGGCCGGTGACGAAGGCGAGGTTGAGCGCGTTGCCGGTGAGGCGACCGGCGCGACCGACGCGCTGGAGGTACGAGGCGACGGTGCGGGGCAGCGAGGCGAGGAAGACCGCCGACAGGTCGCCGATGTCGATGCCCATCTCCAGGGTGGGCGTGGCGACGAGCACGTTTGGTGCCTGCGGACTGGTGGCGGCATCGCGGAAGCCGTCCTCGTACTGCAGCCGGGTCTCGTCGTCGAGGAGGCTGGTGTGCTCCCGGGCGACGATGCGGCGCATGTCCGGGGAGGCGTAGAGGCGCCGGTAGAAGTTGTCGGCCAGCTCGCTGGCACGGAGGTGACCGCCGCAGCGTACGTTCAGGCAGGGCGCGGCGGTGAGCTGTTCGACGGTGGCGGCGGTACCGGGCGTGGCGGCACGGCAGGTGTCGCAGGTCAGTAGGTGACGCCCCTCGGCGAGATCGGTCTCCGTCGTGGGAGCGATGACGATCCCGGACGAGGGGATCGCGTAGACCGTCGCACCGGATTCGCTGGTCGTGGTCGTAAGCAAGCCTTCGCGGGCAAGCCGGTCGAACAGGCCGCGGGCGAGGCGTCCGCCGTCGAGCGGCGAGACGTCGAGCACCCGGGAGGTCCAGCGGGCGTACCAGGACTTCGGCGAGGTGACCGGGTCGAGTCCGCCGTCGCGCGCCGGTTCGCTCGAACCGCCGACCTTCGGGTACGCCGGCGCGGGACGGCCACGGGGGAACGCTGGCATACCCTCGCTGCGAGGCCGCCCGGCCCAGATCGACCAGCGGCGCCCGTCTTCCAGCCGGTACCGGGCGAACCACGGGTGATCGATTGCGCCCTGGGCGCGCATTCGTTCCAGCACACCACGTACCCACTGCACCAGCGTGACGTCGTCAGGGCCTTCAGAGTCGAGCTTGTCCTGCCAGGACGTGCCCTGTAGAGCGGCATGGGCGACTCTGGCCATTCGTGCAGGTTTCCCGGCTTCGACCGCGACCGCCACGGAACCGGTGAGTTCGAGGGTGCGACCGAGATGCGAGTTGAGCCCGAACTCCAGCGCGGCGTCGAGGGCGAGGCGCTTGCGGACCCGCGCCCGCACCGCGGCGGGCACGGATCGAAGGGTCTTCGCCTGCCAGAAGGGCGTGAACGACTCCCGGTCGGCGCAGTCGGGGGCGATGACGCGGTACCGGGCGAAGGGTTTGTCGCCCGCCTGCTGGATCACCTCGTCTACAAGCGCGTCGAGCGTGAGGGCACCCTCCGCGACCGCTTCGCGAAGCACGGAGCGCAGAGTGAGGGTGTGCGAGCGGGCCTGCACGAAGCCGGCCCGGTGAGCGGCATCCTGCACGGAATCGGTGAAGACCAGGGCCTTCTTCTCGGCGGCGTCGAGGGCCGGCGAGCCGAAGAGAGTGGAGAGCGACACCGACAGCAGGGTGGCGACGGCGCTGCCCAGGAACCGGATGCCATCCTCCTGACCGCAGGACGGGCAGGTGTCCTTACGGCTCTGCTCGTCGGCGTCGTTCCCGACGTTGGTGAGCACCGGCAGCACCCATCCGTCCCGCAGGTCCCGGTCGTCCTCGGCCACGTCGTTGACGAGTTCCCGGTTGCGCACCGAGAACCAGACCAGCCCCTCGACCTTCTTGTCCTCTTCGATGTGGATGGCGGCTTCGGCGGGGGCGTACAGCAGCGGCCGGAATCGACCTTCCCTGGTCGCATGGTTGCGGCGGATGCCCTCGTCCTCAGCGGCGAGGCTGTGGCCGACGGGGGCGAGGCCGATGCCCCAGCCGGAGCGGCCGCAGTGCCGGCAGTAGATCGCGGGAAACGAGGGCCGCACCTCTTCGCCGTCGGTGCCGGCGACGGGCGGCCCGTCGTCGCTCCATCGGAAGCGGGTGGTCGCGGCGGCGGCGCGGTCGATGCGGGTGAGTTCGCGTACCCAGAGGTGGACGTCCACCGAGAGGGCGTCGCGCCCAACGACGGCGCGGACGTAGCCAAGCATGGCGAGCAGGTACGACAGCAGGGTTTCGGCTCGGGAGCTGTTGCCGTCAACGTAGCCGAGCACGCGGCCCATGAGGGTGTCGAGCGCGACGGCGTGCTCCGCTTTGCGGGCGAGGTCCTGGACGAGGGGATGCGCACGGCAAAGCGCCAAGAGCAGCTCGGGGCTTGCGTCGGCGAACCGATCGGCTTCGACTCCGTAGAGGAGGCCGAGAACGGTGGCAGTGACCTCTTCCCCGGTCGGGTTGTGGCCGAGCGCTCCGAGGGCGTCGACTGCGGCGGCTACGTCGAGCGTGCCGAGGTCTGCAGGGGCGAAGCCGGCGGCGGCGACCTCGACGGCGTTGCCGATCCACTCGTCGAGGCTGAGCCGCGTCTCCGTGACGACCGCGTCGGCGTCGAACCGCTCGCCGAAGACCGTGTGGGCAAAGTCGAGCATCACCGTCGGGTCGCCCTTGTCGCCGAGCGTCGCCGACGTCGCTACCGGGGTGATCAAACCGAGTGGCCGGCTGCGTGTTGCCTCGTCGATCTGCGGGTCGTCGTCGCTCCAGTGGCTCTTGAGGGCCAGTCCGAGGCGGCGTAGCAGCATCGCCACGTCGGTGCCTTGCGCCCCGTCGTAGGTGTGGAATTCGTCGAGTACGAGGTAGCGCAGACTCGTCGCCGACTGCTGCCACAGTTCCTGGTCGTCGGCGCGCAGCAGCAGCTGATCGAGCATCTTGTAGTTGGTGAGCAGAATGTCGGGCGCCGCGTCCCGGATGATCGCCCGGTCGGTGATGAGTCCGTCGGGGGTCACCGCGGTGCGGGTCGGCCCGGTCTGCCCGGTGTAGAGGGCGGCGGTGACGTCGGCCAGCTCCGGGTTGGTGGTGAGCAACTTCGTCAGTCGCGCCGCCTGGTCGTTGGCGAGCGCGTTCATCGGATAGAGGATCAGCGCCTTCGTCCCCGTCACGCCGTGGCGGCGGGCGCGCAGCACGTGGTCGAGGATCGGGTACAGGAATGCCTCGGTCTTACCCGAGCCGGTGCCGGTCGTGACCAGGGTCGGCGCCGGCCGGCGCGGCTGACCGCCGGCCGACGACGCGAGACGCGCGAACGCCGCCGCTTGGTGCCCGTAGGGCGGGAAGCCCTCGTACCACTCCAGCGTGTCCCGCCAGCCCTCGTCGGCGGGACGGAACGGCAGCCGGAGCCGCACATACGGGCCCTTGAACATGCCGGACTCGGGATCCGACAGGAACCGGTGCAGGCTGTCGCGCGCATCCCCGTCGGTCAACCCGAACGTCGTCGTCAGGTAGTTGACGAGGCTTTGTCGGATGCTGCTCGCTTGGAGCGTGGGGAGCAGCGCGCTCACGAACGCTCCTTGAGCAGCCGCTCGAAGTGGGCGTACGCCTGCCGCATGTCGGCCTCCCGGTCCAGGGTCATGAACGGCAACTCGTAGGTGTAGGTGTTGCCCGCCTGGTTGGTTGCGGTGCGCTCGTCCTCGGTGATCCGGTCACCCTTCTTGCGCCAGACGGTCAGGACCGAGTTGGGTACGAGGCGCCCGTTGGCGTCGTAGCGGTAGACGTTCCGGTCGTAGCCGTAGAGAACGGCGAACTGCGTGCGGTAGATCGTGCAGAGCTCGTCCGCTGTGACGCCTAGCATCACGGCGACAACCGCGTCGATCTCGACAAGAGCTTGACGACGGTCGGCGGCGATACGGAGGGGGATGTCGGGATTCCACTCAAGTCCCACCTCGCCGAGGGCGACCCGTCCGGGACGCGCCGATCCACTCCTCCACGAATCATTTTGAAACGACGACACGTAGCATTCTTGCCAAAGCTCCGCATACTCGTTTGTGATGCAGTTAAGCCGTAGAGTGCGCAGCGTCAGTTCAGGCATTAGCGGGCCGTCCACGAATGGAAGGCGTTCTACCGTAGCCAGAGAGATCGTGGATTTTGGGGCAGCTCGAACGAAGAAATCGGACAATAGGGACGATATAAAGCCGGCTACGCCGACAAGGGCGGTGAGTGTGATAGTAGGCGAGCCTGCTGCTGAGACGCCGTGAATGTGGGTTGTTCCCGGCGGAATTATGGCAGGAATTAGAGTTCGTTCTCCCGTGTTGTTGGCCATGTTTCGCCAAGCAATACGGTAGAAGTCGCGCGCAGACCGCCGGTTATCGCTGCCCCAGTGGGTGTAATCGCGTGCATAGAGGCTGCTTTCTCCTTCGGGCTTGTAGGCTGTAATTGGGACGGCGTCTGAGGGGAGCGCCTCGATGTCAGTTGGGAACCAGTCGCGGTGGTTCAGCATCGTCTTGTTGGGGGACTTATAGAACGGCGTTGCTACAAAGATGTTTGGTCCTTGCAGAATCACCTCACGCCAAGATTTCGGCGCACCCCATTCCAGTCGGAAATAGCCCTTCTTCCGATCGTTCGTCTCGTTCCAGCCGCTGGATACATATAGGCCAACGTCTGCAATGCGATTGGCGGCTGAGAGCTTATCGAGAGCTGACGCAGTCGAACTGTTGACGACGTATACCATGCGAGTTTCGAAAGCGCTAGTGCGGGCGGATTCGAGAAGGGCTCGCCAACTTGCCAACGTCTTACTGTTGACGAGAGTGATCCGATTGCGGTGTGGCCGCAAGTCCCAATTTCCATCTAGATTCTTGAGGCCCGGCTCAGGTCCCGACCCGTCGTGCTCTAGTGAGCGGACAACGGTGTCTGGGTGATAGAGGGAGGTAGCCATTAGAAATATCGGCTCCTCTTGCCGTTGGCCGTACACGTGGACGCCGTAAGTGACGAGGTTGCCGATTTCGAAGAGGCGGAGTTCGTTTGTGAATTGCCAGTGGCGACGCAAGCGACCGTAAGTAGCTTTGCGAAGCAAGCCCGCCTTTTCGTCAGTGAAGTGCGTCTCCGGGTGAATGAGGCCGACGACTCCTAGTGCTGAAGCGTTGCGCCAGGTCTGTTCCATGAAACAGCGGTAGAGATCCGGTCTGAGCCCCTGGAGATGTGGGAACTGCGCCATGCTCGACACGAAGTCGCGGGTGGCCACCAGGCTAGCCGCCGTGTCGATGAAGAATGCCTTTGCATCCTCGTCGGCAAGCGTCTCCGCCCGCATCTTCACCGCGGCGGCCTGCGGGATCTTGCCACTCAGCGCCCACCGCGGGTCGAACTCCGCCAGAGCTGCGTTCTCGTCGAAGTCAGGCCGGACCCACGGCGGGTTACCCACCTGCAGGTCGAATCCGCCCCGCACGAAGACCGTCGCGAAGTCCAGGTTCCAGTGAAAGAACCCCTGCTGTTCCGCTACCCGCTCGCACACCACGAGCCACGGATGCTCCTGGAGCAGGTCAGCCACGGGACGTGCGTTTGCGAAGCCGAGTTCGAGTTGCTCGGCGGTGTTGAGCTCGTCCCATGCCGCCCCACCGGTCAGGGTTTCCCTCGGCAGCGATGGCTTGCGCAGCTCGGGGCTGCGGCCGAGTAGTGCCTGCAACCCAGCAATCCACTGCGCCATCGTGGGCGGCTCTACCCGGACGCCGTCAACCGTGGTCGTCTCGGCGGTAAGCGGCCAAAACCACAGCGCGGTCCAGGCGTCCATTACTCGGCGTAGGCGCCGATACGCGCCGTTGGGGTCGGCGAGCGCCGCTTCGATGTGCTCGCGCTGCACGGCCCCGCCGGAGGGAAGTTCGTCCGCTCCCCAGACGGGAATCTGGCGGCGAACCTCATGCTCCGCGATCTGCAGCCGGCGGTGGGCGATCTGCCAAAGCACCTCGACGCGGTGCGCCAGCTCGACCAACGCGTTCACCTGCTGCTGCGTCGGCTTCGACTTGACGCTGCTGCGCCAGGTCTTCAGGCGCTTGGCCGTGTCGGGCGCAAGCGCGATGGCCTCCGTGGCATCGGCGGCGGCACCCCATCCGTCGGCGGGCAGCAGGAAGTGGTGGACGCCGTCGGAGGCAACGCGTCCGGCAGCGATGTCCTCGATCAGCAACGTCAGCGGGACGTCCTGGGGCACTGCGGAAAGCCATGACTTGTCGCTGATCTGGCTGCGCCGGTACACCGCACGTCTCGCGCCGACCAGCGAGTTGCCTCGCCGTAGATGCAGCCCGAACCACGGCGCCGACAGGTTCTCGACCATCGTGTCGAGCCAGAGTGAGATCTCGGCCAGCTCGACGGCGGTGGCGTTGAGGTCGACGCCGTATACATTGTGCAGCGCCAGGTATGCCTTGACTTCCTGAAGCCGGCGTTGGTACTCGTCCGGGTCGATGCGCTCACCCAGCTCGTCCTGGCGTCGCTTCAGATACTGCTCGGCGAGCTGTCGCACCGCCTCGATGGCGAACGCGCCCGACCCGAGCGCTGGCTCGCAGACCGTCAGCTCCAGGATCTCGGCCGCCGTCGTCGTCCTGCCATTTTGGTCGAGCAGCTCCTCCAGCGCTTGGCCGACCGTGAAGCGGGTGAGCACCTCGGGCGTGTAGTACGACGCTGACTGCTGCCGCTCCCGCCCCGCCAGACGGAACACGAAACTGCCCTTGTGGTGCACCACCGGCTGAAGCTCACCGGTCACCGGATGCTGGGTCTTCACGAAGTCGGCCGCCGAGATCCCCTCCGCCCGCTCGACCGGCACCACCCATGAGCCCTTGGACGCCTCACCATTCTTGGCGACCTCGTAGAGGTCGGTCTCGGCGAAGAAGCCGGTGTACGACATCAGGCCCTCGTAGACCGCGCCGAGCTGGTTGATGCCCAGCTCTGCATACGAGATGAAACCCCGGTCCTTGCCCCGTGCCTCCTTGCTGAGCAGCAGGTGGGTGAGGACCTTCTGCATAGCCTGGTTGCCCAGCCCGACGGCGTCGATGTGTGCGGTCGCCTCCGGCCGGAACAGGTCGGCGCGCAGCGCGTTGAACGTCAAGCCCTGCGCGGTCGCGGGTCCCTCGCTGTCTTCGTCCTCTGCGACAGTCGTGGCCGGGGAATGGCCGGCGTCGACCAACCGGAACAGCACGCCGAGCGAGTCGTAGAGGTGAATGCCGTTCTGGGCACGCGGCGTGGCCAGCTCCACCTGTACCAGTTCTCGCAGCCGGTCCAGGCTGTAGCCCTGGTCGTACTCCGGCGCGCCCACCGGCAGCACACCCAACTCGGGTGATGCCTCGGCGTACAGGAGGAACAGGATGCGGTAGAGGAACCGCAGTGACTGTTTCGCCAGCGGTTGGGCCTCACTCGCCGGCAGCGGATCGAGCCCTTGGTCGCGACGGCGGTTGACGACCTCGTTGGCGATGATCTCGATGGAGAGGCGGACACCGTCGCGCAGGTCTTTGGAGACGCCGACGGTGTGCTTGACAGAGGCCTCGAGGATGCTGTGCCACCACAGCTTGCCGTCCGCGTCTGGCGCGATCGACTGGGCGCAGAGGCAGGTCAGGGCCCGGTCGATCTCACCGCCCTTCTTCGCGTCGTTGCGCTCGCAGACGAGCTGCACGTCAACGGCGAGGTAGCGTCCCTCGGCCCAGCGTTCCCGTTCGGCGAGCAGCGCCCAGCGACCGGCCAGCACGAGGACCAGGTCCGGGGCGTCGTCGGCGACGAAGAGCGCCGACACCAGCCGGGCGGCCGACTTCAGCTCGTCGCCGTCCTCGGTGAGCTGCACCGGTTCGCGCAGCGTCACCGCATCGCGGGCCATCAGCTCCTCGACGGTGGTCACCGGTCGTGCGGCGACGACGACCAGCGGCGCCCGATCGGTGATGCCGGGCGATGAGACCCTCCACAGCGGCCCCTGCTGGTCGAGGACGAGGCCGTGCCCACGCAGTTCCAGCACATCGAGCAGCTGGTCGTGCACCCCGACGGCAACGTCGTCAGGGTTGCGGCCGTCAACACTGCGCCCCTCGCGTACCTCCGTGCCCCCGGACGGGTCGAGCAGCTCGGCCAGGGTCGCCAGCTCGGCCTCGAGCTTCTGCCGGGCGTCGATGAACCGTGACCGCGGCGTCTCCCGGCCCGCCTTCGCCTCGGCATCCCACTCGTCCCGGCGCTTCTTGACCTCTGCGCCGAACGACTCGCCCTTCGCCTCTGTGGTGAAGTAGTGCTCCGAGATCCAACCCTCACCGACGATGATCGCGTCAGACACGCTCACCACTTGCCACCTTCCGTGTCTGGCACGACCATCAGCAGCGGCCGTACGAGCTGCCGGTCGGGTGCCATCGCCTGCACCAGCGCCTTCTCCTGTTCCACACTCGTCCTGCGCTGCTTGAGGTCGCTGCGCTGGATGAGCACATCGGCGTCGGCGTCCCAGAGGTCCAGCCGCCGCGTCCAATCCTCGACCCGCTGCGCCGCGTCTCGCTCCGCCGCCTTGAAGATATTGAGCAGGTGGCTCTCCGCCTCGTGCACGGCAGGAGCCACCAGCTGGCTCAGGGCCTCCAGGTCGGCGACCGGCGTCGGGTTGTTTCGTGCGGCGTCCCAGCCGAGCGCGCGTAGCGCCGCCCGAGCCGACTCGTGTGGGGAGATCAGCCTGAAGGACGGATTCTCGGGTGTCGGAAACTCCGCCGTCAGCCAGGCGGTGGAGACGACCTGGCCGCGCCGGTTGGTCAGCGTCCCCAGCAGCAGCACCGTCGGAGCGTCGACGGTGCCGCGTACGGCGAAGACCTCGTTGCGGCCCAGCGCCGCCAGTGCCCGGTCTGCCGCCCAATCCAGCACTGGGTGCAGCGGGCTGAGGTAGTGGGCGTCGGGCCAGGAGATCTTGTCTTCGCGCCGTGCGGCGGCCAGCCGTTCCTTGCCGCGTGCCTGGGTCGTGGCGAGCACCAGCCGCTCGGTGACCTTGCGCTCGGCGAGGTAGGTCTGCGGCAGCACCTCCAGCCGCTGCACCAGGTCCGGGGGCGGACTCAGCTCGACCGTGCCGAATGCTTTATCTCGACGCCAGCCCACACCACCACGGCTCGGCGGCGCCGTTGGGTCGATGAACGCCTCCTGCAACGCGTCCTCGAGGTACGAGACGTCGTCGTCGTAGAGGCCCGAGTCGAGGTCGAGCCCACCTTCCGGCTGATCGTCGGCCGGCTCGGCGGCGGGCTGCTCGCTCGGCGCGTCGAAGAGCTGGGCAAACATCGCCGCCACGTCGTTGCCTGCCGCTACCGCCGCGACTGGGCGTACCACGTCATCGAGTTGCTTCTTGCCGGCGAGGACGTCGCGGATCTCGTCCTCTTCGCCCTTGACGTCGTAGCGACCCATAAGCGAGGCGACGTCGCCGAGCGCGCTGTGCGCCTCGTCCTCCTTCTCCACCAGCTTCGCCAGGATCCGGACGTCCCCGGCGAAGCGCTGGCTCGTCGGGTCCAGCAGCAGCGCCGTCACCCGAGGCGGATGCTTCTGCCCGTACCGGTCGATGCGGCCGTTGCGTTGCTCGATGCGGATGAGGCTCCACGGGATGTCGTAATGGACCAGCTCGTGGCACTGCACGTGCAGGTTGACGCCCTCGGACGCCACGTCACCGGTGACGAGGACGCGTACGGTTGCCTGTTCCTGCTTGAAGGCCTCCACGATGCGCTGCTGCTCGTCGTCGGCCAGCCCGCCGTGCATGATCTGCACTGCCTCGGCGGGCAAGCCGAGGTCGTTCGGCAGGTTGCGGTGCAGCCAGCGCAGGGTCTCCAGGCGCTCGGCGAACACGACCACGCGGGCGGGAGAGCCGCGGCCGACGCCGCACTGCTTCAGGTGCGCCACGAGCCGGGTGTACTTCGCCGAGGGCTGCTGCAGCGTCCTCTTGTTCAGCGCGGCGAGTCGTTCCAGCGCCTGGCGCTCGCGCGCCTGCCGCCCCGGATCTCCCTTTTCATCCTTGCCGAGCCGGCTCAGCCGTCCCTCGATCGTCTCCTTCAGCGCGGCGGGGGAGGAGAGGAACGCCTTCGCGAGGGTCCACGGGAAGAGGGAGGCGTTCTGGCCCGAGTAAGGGCTGCCGCCCTTGCCGGGCCAGAGCCACGTCTGCTCCAACTCCTGCGCGACGGCGTTCTCCGCCGCCGTCGCCGGCACGAGTACGTTGTGCGGCTCCTGCCGCTCCGCCCAGTCGGCGCCGACGACCTGCGCGACCTCCGGGCTGTGTCGATGCCGCCGCACCACGAGTCGCCGTACCTCGTCTGGGACGAGTTCGCCGTCCGGTTTGACGGCGGACGGGTCTAGCAGCCGGATCAACTCGGCGAAGGATTCCGCCCGGCCGTTGTGCGGGGTGGCCGAGGCAAGGATCAGCGCCTCGGTGTTGCGCGCCAGCAGCCGCGCGAGCCGGTTGTTCAGCGTCGTGGCGTTCGCCAGGTTGTGCGACTCGTCGATGACGACGGCGTCCCAGCGCTGCTTGCGAAGGCTCGCGACGTACCGGTCGGACTTGAGCGTGTCGATCGAGATGATCGCGCGCTTGTAGTAGGTGAACGGGTTGCGGGTGGCCGGCAGCTTCTGCCGCACCCGCTGGATGCCGGCCGAGTCGAGCCGAACGAACGGCAGCGCGAACCGCGTCCAGAGCTCGTGCTGCATCTGCTCCAGCACGTGCCGCGGCGTCACGATCAGGATCCGGTCGCCGCGGCCACGGCGGACCAGCTCCGCGAGGATCATGCCGATCTCGAGCGTCTTGCCGAGACCGACGGCGTCGGCGAGCAGGATCCGCGGCCGCAGGTTCTCGGGGTCGAGCGCCTTGCGTACCGCCGACTGCTGGTAGCTGAGGGCGTCAGCCAGGCCGCGGGCAGCAACGGAGAGTGAGCGTTCGCCAACGGGAACAGCGGTCTTGCGGATCGTCGATTCCAGCCACAGCCGTGCCGTGCGGTATCGCGGGCTGCTGTCGGCCACGACCTTGGCCTGCGCCGGGTCCAGCGGCTTCACCTCGTCGAGACGGGTGTAGAACGACGCGCTCGTGTCCCGGACCAGTTCGCCGAGGCCCTGGACGTGCACCACGGTGCCGTCGGCGGTCTCCTCGGTCGAAAGGACGAGCCACTCCTCGTCGCGGACCACGACGACCGACCCTGGCGCGAGCGCTTCACGGACGTCAGGCATGGTTGCCGTCACAGGTGCGTTCTCCGTCTTCGAGATGTCACTGCAAGTTAGTTGCGGCCGGGAAGATAGCCTAGCTGCGCGTATTCGCTCATACCGTCCCCGGATAGGTCGCAGACATGGACCGAAAGTCCACCCCGCCACCGCCACTCGATGCTGCTACGTCGGCCCGGTTCCAGCGGATGCCACGATCCTCTACCAAGCCTGAGTTGGCACTGCGGCGTGAGCTGCACGGTCGAGGCCTACGGTTTCGGGTCAACCATCCAGGGCTGCCCGGTCGCCCTGACCTCGCGTTCACTCGGGCGAAACTCGCGATCTTCGTTGACGGCTGCTTCTGGCACCGCTGCCCCGAACACGGCACCCTGCCTCGCAACAATCGGGACTGGTGGCAGCAGAAGCTCGACCGCAACGTGGCCCGCGACCGCGCCAAGGACACTGCCCTAACCGAGTTGGGCTGGATGGTGCTGCACGTCTGGGAGCACGAGGCCACCAACGCCGCCGCCGACCGAGTGGAGGCCGAATGGCGGCGCCGGGTGTCTCCTGCTACGCCCTGACCGACGTACGCAGGTATCCGTTGGTACCGAAGAGCACCTTCCGATCCAGGAAACGGTTGAAGAACCGGCACGACGGCTCCCCCAGATGGACGCAAGCGCTGCACGCGCCACTGCCGCGGTCACATCCGGGATCTAGCGGGCAGCGGTGCTCTGCATCGACGAACGCGTCGAGCAACTCGTCGAGGTTCGACTCGAACACCGCCTGCATGCCGCCGAGGACGAAGTCACCGCGGGCGGCGGCGTAGACGAAGAAGCCGAGGTGACCGGGTACCAGGTACTCACTCAACGCGTCCCGCTCGATCCCCGAGAAGACGGCGGCCTGCCGAATGAACCTGTGGGCGTAGGTGTGCACCAGCTTGAGCAGGTCGGTGCCGGCGGACTCGACCGACGGATCGTCACGCTTGGACGGCACTTGCACCTCCTGCAGGATCACGACTCGCGCCGCGACCGCCCCGTCTCCGGAGGTCCATCCCTGCAGCCGGTGCCCTCTCCCGACCAGCCAGGTGGCGACCCGTACCGGGTCCAGGCGGACCAGGAAGGCCTCCGTCTCGGCGAGGTTGCCGTAGAGCCGATAGCCGCCCTTCTTCCGGCGGAAGGGCACCAGCCGACACTTCGACGGGTCGTCCTCGCCCCGCGTGTAGCCGTACATCGCGTTCAGCACCGGGAACCGGTCGACGAGGTCCAGGCCGTCGATCCCGGCCCGCTCGAGCGCCACCGGATAGCGGTTTTCGTAGCGCACGTCGAGGGCATCGCCCCGCGTGGCGCTGCGCAGTGCCGTCGTCGGCGTGCGGCTCTCCGCGAGCGCCATTGCGATGTCGACCGCTTCCCGCTCTGCTTCGTCGCGCCGTTCGCCCGACAGCCCGTCGATCGGGTGGTCACCGGCCTTCGCCAGTCCCCCCTGATCGGCGGCGCTCTTTGCGGCAACCTCAGCGATCTCCCGAGGAAGACCGGTGCGCATGAGCTGCTCGATCAGTTCTTCGAGGGTCGGCGGGGAGACCACGTCAGCGGGCCGCGGCACGGTCAGCCCATCGACCACCCAGACCAACGCCTTACGAGCACCACCGGCTAGCTTGAGCCCCTCCCTGTGCTCGGGCCGTGGCGGGTTGATCAGCACCATGCCGCGCGGGGTGTAGACCATGCGGGCCTTGTGCACGTTCCAACGGAAGGACCCCTGACCGCATGCGCAGGGCTTGTTGAAGCCAAGCCCCTGCATCAGTCGTGTGTCGCAGACGGGACAGACGAAGGAGATGTCCGCGGCCTTGGCGCTCTTGGGAATCACGACCTTGACGTCGTCGTGCGTCGGGCACCGCTTGATGTATGGCTCAGCGATGGCGCCGCATTCGTGGATGCCAACGAAGTGCAATTGGCCCCATTTGTTGCGCTGACCGCACTTGCACGGCCGATCCATCGACCTCCCAATACGCTTGCACTTCGGGCAGAGCCATACCTGCGGATACCGTTCGACGGTCACGCCGCGCCGCTCGTCGAGCTCGACCACTTCCACAGGAGCCCTACGCATCAGGTCGTCGCCGACTCCACCGTCCTTACCGTGGAAGGCCCAGGCGCCCACCTCGCGAAGCAGGTGGCGTCGTACGAGGTCGGTGTCGACCTGGATGGGACTAGGCGCGGACCACTCTGCGACCCGGTAGATGTCGCCGCGGAGGTCGACCGTCTGATCGGGGAGGAAGGTACGAAGGATCTGGCTGCCGCTGCGGGATCCGAGGACTGTCATGTCGTCCGCCTGTCAGTCGTGGATGGGAGCGCTGGCCTCGACGTCGCGGAGGCTCGTCATCGGTGATCGGGGGCCCAGTTCGCTGACGAAGGTGGCCTTGGTGGCAGGGTCTTCGAGATCGGCGAACCAAGCCTGCAGCCAATCGGCGATCTGTTCGCGATGCAGGGAGTCCTCCGTCCCGTCGAGGCCCAGGACCTTGGCCACTGCGGCTGCCTCGGCCGCGGGCGTCATCCCGGAGTCGCGCGCGTACTGACGCAGCTTCGCTGGCGTGCTGAGCCGCTGCTTGCTGGCCGGCTCACGGATCATCAACGTCCGCGCGCCCACGACGCCGGCCACGGTGAGGTCCAGGACCCGGCGACTGCGGCGTGTGATCGGGATGGCGTCGACGAAGCGGTCGCCCTGCCGCACGTACTGCGTGAACTGCCGGAACGTCTGCGCATCGCGTTCCCGGCCGATCTTGTGCAGAACGTAGACCAGGCCAGGGTGCCTACGACCGACCCGCGCCGTGGTCTGGATGAACTCGGCAGTCGTCAGCGGCAGGCCCAGCATCACCATGGTGTTCAGCCGGTCTACGTCGACCCCGTGCGAGAGCATCGAACTGGCGGCCACGACGTGGATCCGCTCGGCGAAGTCCTCCTCCGGCTTCTCCAACCGGTCCAGGATGGCCCGGACGTCGTCGAACTCGGTCTGCCCGGTGAGCTGCTCGACGTTGATGCCCTCGACCGTGTTGTTGCTGCCAAGACTTCGCCCGGCGGCTTCCACGTCGTAGAGCGTCGACCCGTAGACGACGTCGGTGCCGTACAAGCTGACCAGCATGTCCACGTGCTTCCGGTCGATGCCGGCTTCGGCGCACACGGTCGCGGGGTCGTCCTTGAGCTGGCGGACGCAGCGCTGCAAGGCGTCTAGCGTCCGGTCACTGACGTGCTCCAGCGTGACGCCACGGGGCGCGACGGCCACGAACCGCCGCAACGGCTTCTCCGTCGGGCTCGTCCAGAACGATTCACCCGCTCGCGGGCCCGGCTGCGGAAAGACCCGTCCCTCCCGCTGGTAGAGGACCCTGGTCTGGTGTTCGTATCCGGTCAGCGTCGCGCTGCTCGCCACGATCTTCGCCCGAGTGCCACACAGCTCGATCTGGAGATGATCGAGCAGGCTCTCGTAGTGGGAGTCGACGGCGCCGAGGCTGTCCCGTAGGAGGTGCAGCTCGTCCTGCAGCCGCAGTGATGGGCCGAACCGCTTGGCGTCCATGGGCAGCGGCCTGAGGGCCTTGCCGCCCTGGCAGTCCGGCACCAGACAGCCGTTGGGGTTCTTGGACCGCTCCGCGTACGTGAAGCCGTGCCATTCCACCGGGCATAGCTTCTGTGGCGGCCCTACCAGGCCGCGCATCGCCTGCTGCAGACCGATCGATGCGGCCTTGTCGAGGGTGCCGACCACCACCGTCGGTAGGAACCTGAACACTTCCTGGTCGACGACGTACATCGGCAGGGCCTGCCCCTTCCAGGGGCATGCCCGGTTCGTGCAGCGATGGTCGAGCTTCCACCGCTGGCGGTCGAAGCGCATCTGGAGGTTCTCGTCCCGACAGAAGGGGCAGTGCAATAGGACTCGGTACTTGTCCGGCATGCCCGGGCTGTCCGGGGTGATCTCGTCGGTCTCGGTCTTCGGCACGATCTTGTTGGGTGTGCCTGCCCGCCCGACGAGGAAGCCGAGACTGAATGGTGCACCCTTGACGCCCTCTTCCTGGCGCACCATCTCCGCGCCGGCGAGAGCATCGGCGAATCGCTGGGTCTGCTGGAGGCTCAGTAGCCGCAGCGGGAAACGCGACCAGGCCGTCACTCCCAGGGCTTTGCCGGTGAGGCGGTCGAAGAACGCCGCCGTCAGGAGCAGCCCCAAATAGGTCTCCGTCTTGCCGCCACCGGTCGCGAACCAGACCGTGTCGACGTACCTAGCCTCGTCCTCCGGCTCGGCGAGGAAGCGAATGGTTGAGAGCAGGAAGCCGACCTGGAAGGGCCGCCAGGAGGCGTACCCGCGCCCCTTGGCGCTACGGGCGATGGCCTTGTTCATGAGTTGGAAGGCACGGAGGATCTCGGGACGGTCCTGTAGCAGCGCCAGACCGGACCGGAGCCTCCTCAGTTCCTCGAACACCTGCTCGGCAGACCCGTCGGCCTTGGCTCGCATGGTCGGCGTCCAACCTTCGGCGGCCTGCCGAGCGTCGAGAGCTGTCGAAGACCAGTGGGCGTGGTCGTACGCGTCGAGCGCATCGACCAGGACTTGGAGCTGAGGGAGCGGGTCGGATGCGAGCCTCATGAACGACAGGTCCGGCTGCGGAGCTGCGCCACTCCAGTAGTCGGGACGGTAGGTCTGCACGCTCACGGTGTCCGACGTGCGGAACACGCCCGGCGCCAGGACCTCGACGCCGACGTTCACACCGTAGGCCGGCACCTTCCGGTCGTACCGGAAGCTGTCCGGTAGCGCCTCCAACTCGAACGGCACGGTCGGAAGGCCAGAGACTTCGAGCTGCGTCTCGTACAGGTGGGAGTCGGTCAGGCCGGGTGCCTTCTCCGGGCTCGTGTTGACCAGCTGCACCACGACTTCGGTCTGCCGATGCCAGTCCTCCACGTCCACCCGCACCTCGGCGGAGAGACCTGGGGCACCCACCGCGGCGAATGCATCCCGGAGCTGCTTGCCACCGAACGTTCCGCCCTCGCCGTAGGCGAGGACCGACACGACCTCCTCGACGAGGTCCGTCCGCCACCAGCGCCGGTCCGGGTCCGGCCCGTCCTTCGGGTCCTTCACCCACGCCCGTGCCCGGACGGTCACCGTCATCGACCACGGTGGCGCCGTCGCGGGACGGAGCCGGATGGCGATCGCACAGGGGTCCAGACGTTCCGACCGATCGTCGGAGGCATCTTTGCGCACCTCGTCCTCGCAGGCGAGACGGCCCAACCAGAACGTGCCGGAGGGTGCCACCTCGAGACGGCTCAAGCCGTCGCCGCGGCCCGCCGCTACCACCCGTCGGTCGAGCCAGTCGACGAACGCCTCGCAGGCCTGCTCCAGAGACTGGTCCCCCACGCCGCTCATGACGCCTTCCTCCTCACGGGAACGCCGAACTCGCCGGCCTTCGAATCGTCGACCAGGTAGGAACGCAACGCAACGACCTCCTCGCTCTCCCGCAACGTCGCCAACGTCTTGACCTGGATCTGTCGGATGCGTTCACGCGTGACCCCGAAGTCGGCTCCGATGACGTCCAGCGTCTCCTCGTCCCCTGTTCCGAGACCGAACCTGCGTTCGATGATCTGGACCGCCCGCTCCGACAGGAGCGCGGTCAAGGTGCGGGCGACGTCCGTACGGAACATCGCGTGGATGACGATCTCGGCGGGATCCGTGCGCCCGTCGCGGTTCTCGTCGTCGAGCAGCACGTCCGACAGGTGGAGGTCGCCCTCCTCCCCGAGAAGCATGTCGATGCTGACGAAAGGACGTCCGAGATCTAGGACTGCCTGCACCGATCCCAGCTCCACGCCGGTCTCTTCGGATATCTCGGCCAACGTGGGCTCCCGATCGAGTCTCGACGTCAGCCTCGAGACCGCTCTTCGTACCTTCTGCACCTTCTCGTGCATGTGCACCGGGATCCGGATCGTCCTACCTCGGTCTCCGATACCGCGCTCGATGGCCTGTCTGATCCACCATGTGGCATAGGTCGAGAACTTGAACCCCTTCGAGCCATCGAACTTCTCTGCCGCCCGCATCAGACCGATGTTTCCGTCCTGGATGCGGTCGGCGAACTCCACGCCGCTGGAGTCGTAGTGCCGGCTCCTGGCGATCGAGACCACCAACCGTAGGTTCGAACACACCAATTCGGCATGCGCGCGTCTTCCATCCGCTACACGGCTTTCGAGGCTCGATCGGACGCTCGGCGGAAGCCCCTCTTCACCTACTGCTGCGAGTTGTTCCTGGGCAGCAAGCCCCTGCGAGATCAACGACCAGAGCTCGACCTCACGTGACGCGCCGATCAACGGATAGCGGGCGATCGCCTGGAGATACTGGCCAACGGAGTCACCCTGGATTTCGTAGCCCTTGGGCGCGGCCTGCTTCGGCCGCACGTCCGCTGACCGTGGAAGGTCGACGCCCGCGTCCTCCAGCAGGCTCAGCAACTCGCCGTGCTGCGCCGAGGACAAGTTCCGCTTCGTGGCCAGCAGTGCGACGTCGGCGCGGCTCAGCTGCCCGCTACGCGCCCAGTCTCCTAGGAGATCGTCGAGTGCTCGTCCCACGACGTCGTCGGCGGCTGTCGACGACGGTGTCTGCGGATCCTCCCCGAACATCCATGCAAGGTCGTCGTCCGGTGTCTCGTTCTCGGCCTCGACGGCCTCGGCATCCAAGCCGCTCTGACCGGCGTCGGACGGTTCCGCTGGAACGGAGGTGCCGGTGGGAGCCACGTCCATCATCGATCCAGCGACGGTCAGGTCGGTCGCGCCCAATGCGGCGTTGGGAGTCGTAGTTGAGGAGGCCCGAGTCAGAGCGACCACCAGCGCATCGACCTGATGGTTGGTCAGACGATGCCTGGAGACGAAATCGGCTACGACCGACTGCGCCGACCGGGAACCGCGGCGATCGAGGATCGTGCGCAGCTCGTCCACCAGCGCATCCGCAAGGGGTGCGGAGACCTTCGAGGTGGTGGTCCGTGAGGACAGCGGCACGACGACCGAAGCCTTCACGACGGGCGCAGGATCTGCGACCGAGTCGTCGGCGACGGTAACCGAAGTAGCGACACAGGGCGACGGTGACACGGCAACCGACGCCCCGATGGGGGCCGGTTCGGCAGCCGAAAGTCGCTCCCGATCGGGCGCCGGCCGGCCGAGCACGACGTCAGGAGTCTGCGGAGCGAGTTCCTCGACCGCACCGGCCGACGCGACTTCCATGGCTGACGGTGCATCGAACAGCGCGGCGGGCGGCGGAGGGGTAGACGGCTCGACGGTCGCCTCGACTGGCGACACGTGAGGTTCGTCGACCACCGCTGTGAGGGGTTCGACGACCGGCACCGACAAGTCCGGACTCACTACAGCGACACGCTCGACGGGCTCGGCCGACGGCATGGGAGGTGCCGACGCCCGCGCAGAAGGCGGTGCAGGAACAACCGCAACGAAACGAGCCGCGGGCGTGTCAGACCTCGCTGCGACGACCGTGCCGCCGTTTGGAGCAGATGGAACCGGAGGGACTGGCGGAACCGGCGGAGTCGGTGGGGCCGGCGGATCTGGCGGGACGGTAACGCCCAGCTCCTCGATGCGCTGCCACAGCGGCTCCAGTGCCGCCTCCGGATCGCGGCTGAACACACTCCCCCGGATGCGGACGAAGACGCAGTTGCCGACCCGCTCCAGCACGGCCTGCCGGCGCATGTCGCTCTCCCACTGGTCCGGCCCGTGGTAGGCGTCGCCGTCGCACTCGATGGCGAGCCGCCGCCCGTCCGGCGCCGGCAGCACGAAGTCGATCCGGTACCCGCCGATGCGGAACTGCGGCAGCGGCCGGTAGCCCCGGCGCAGGATCCGCCGCAGCACCGCGCGTTCGAAGTCGCTGTCGCAGCGCTTCTCCAGGTCGTCGTACTCCTCGTCGGCGGCGGCGACGTTCTGGCAGTAGGTGAGCAGCAGCCCTCGGGCATCGTCCTCGCGCAGGTCGGCAGGCTGCACGGAGTGGAAGACCCAGAGCTGGTCGCGGGCCCGAGAGGCAGCGACGTTGACCCGTCGGTGGTGGTCGCGCTTGGTGAAGGCGGAGACGACGCCGTTGTGCGGTGAAACGACCATCGACACGAGGACGATGTCGCGCTCGTCGCCCTGGAAGGTGTACGAGTCACCGACGCGCAGCCGGCGCCGTTCCATCTCCTCCTCGCCCACCATTTCGCGCAGGCGGGTGAGCAGATAGAGGGCCTGCCCGCTGGTGCTGAGCAGGCTCACCACCCCGATCGTGCGTCCGGAGTACGCGGGGTCGGCGACGATCGCGGCCACCCGCTCGACGAGCGCCTCGGCCTCGGCGACGTTGACGTTGCCGTACGTGGGGAGGTCCTGGCGAATGCCCTCCGGCACGTGCACGGCGATGACGGGGTCGCCGATGCCGGCGGGCCGGTCGGTCCGCAGGGGCTCGATCTCCCCGCCGTAGTACGTCTGGCTGGAGAAGCCGATGATCGCCGGTACGGACCGGAAATGCTCGGTCAGCAGGATGCGCTCGGGTGAGCGGCGTACTGCGTGGTCGTAGAGGCTGCTCTCCGGGTCGAAGTGCTCGGCGGAGGGCACGTCGAACAGGTGGGAATTGATCAGGCCGGTGACCGTGCCGACGAACGAGAGCTGCGGGCCGATCTGCTGGTCGTCGCCCACGACGACGGCCCGTTCGGCGAGGCTGAGGATCGGCAGGGAGAACATGTCCGCCTGGGACGCCTCGTCGACGATGACGACGTCGAAGTGGGCGCCGCCGGCGAACTGTTCGATGGCGCGGTCGACGGACATGACCCAGACGGGCACGGCGTCGACCGCGGCGTTCATCGCCCGCTGGGCGTGGGCCTGCCACTGGGCAGCGTTCTTGCCCGTACCCTTGCCAATCTTGCGCAGGGCGGTGGTCCAGTCGGCGAGCGCGGCCCGGCGTCGATCGTCGAGCGCCTTGGAGACCTCCAGCCAGGAGGAGGCGACGACGAGTTCTTGGGTGAGTCGTCGGATCCGTTCCCGCGTCTGTTCGATCCGGCGGCCGAGAGCGACGGGGTCGACGCTGCCAACGACAGCGTCGAACCAGGTCTGCGCCCGGCGCCACTGCCAGCGGTGCAGGCAGTCTGCCCCGGTGCCGCCGAGCGCGGTCGCCGTGGCGTCCTCGATCTGGGCGGTCCAGCCCGGCGCGGCCGAGCGCAGCCGTTCCGCGAGCTGGGTGAAGCGTTGTGCGTCGGGACGCAGCGCGGCGAGCCGGCGTACCTCGGCGACGATGCCGTCCCAGCCGGCGAGGTCGGCCCGCTGGCGGGCCTGGTCGAGCAGCCGCCACAGCTCACTGGCGTCGGTGGCCGACATGCCCTCCTGGAGGGCCGCGCCGAGGGTCCGCTCGTCGGCGACCAGCCGGTCGTACTCGAACACCGTCGCGCACCGGGCGACCAGGTCGGTGAGGGCGGTGAGCCGTCGGGCGTCGACCGCCTGCTCGGCCCGGGGGACCAGCCGGCGGACGGCGGCATGCAGGGTGGGCCAGCGGCGATGGTCCCAGTCCAGCGCCGTCGCCGCGTCGGTGAGCAGCCGGCCCACCCACAGGTCCGGCTGGTCGGCGAGGTCGGTGGGCAGGTTGAGTAGCTGCCGCCAGTCGGTCCACCGGGTGTTCAGCTCCTGGCGCAGCCGCAGCCGGGCGACGTACGCGACGACGATGTCGACGTCCTCGGTAGTGCGCAGGGCCTCGCCGTCGATGTGGCACTCGGCGGCGAGCCGGGCGAGGGTGGCCTGGAAGAGCCGGTTGACGCCCTTGCCGGTCGCGAACCGCTGCCTCAGCTCGGCGAGCTGAGCTAGGAGGCGACGCGGCTCGGCGAGCTGCGTCTCGGGGACGTTCACCTGGTGGCCGGCCAGGATCCGGGCCGCCGCGGTCAGGTCGGTGAGCGCCCGCTGGCAGGCCGTCACGTGGTCCTGCCACATCGTCTGCCAGTTCGGGTCGGCCTGGAGCAGGGTGGCCAGCCGGTCGGTCCACGCGCCCTCGCGCCCGGCGAGCAGCGTCAGCGCCTGACGCAGCTCCCCGACGAGGTCGTCGAGGGCCGGCCGGCCGATCGCCCGTACCTCCGGCAGGACCACCCCGGCGGCGGCGAGCCGGTCGAGCTCCTCGCGGGCGGCGGCTAGTTTGCGCCGCGCGGCGAGGACGGTCGCCTCGGCGGGCAACTCGGCCGCCGTTGGCAGGTACCGGAGCGCCTGCGCGCGGTCCTGTGCGATCGTACGGCGGGCGATCTCGAGCAGTTCGGTGAACTCCTCGACGCTCAGCGGCGCGTCCGCGTCGAGCGGTAGGGCGTCGGGGATGTCGCCGTAGCGGTCGGCCCGCTCCCGCAACCAGTTCCCGACGTCGCTCGGTGACAGCCGGATGCCGTCGATCTCGTAGTGCGCGGACTCGTTCTCAGCCATCGCCCGCAGGCCGCCGAGCGCCTGGCCGAGGTCCCGCTCGGCTTCCTCCAGTTGCCGCCGCAGCCGGTCGACCCGCTGCTGTTCGGCCCTCTTGTCGAGGGTCGCCCCACGGTCGGAGAGCTCACGGGCGGCGAGTTGAAGCTGCACGAGCTGGTCGGTGGAGCGGCCGAGCACGGCCAGGCACAGGGACTGGATCTCCTGCGGTAGGCCGTCGCGCAGGACGCGGAGCGGGTCCTCCTTCTGCGCCACCACGAGCACCCGCTTGCCGTGCGCCATGAGGTGGCAGATGAGGTTGCGGATGGTGTGGGTCTTGCCGGTGCCGGGCGGTCCCTGCACGGCGACGTTGCGGTGCTGCGCCAGCCGGCGCGCGATGGACTCCTGGGCCTCGTTGGTCGGCAGCGGCATGAGCAGCCGCTCCCCCAGCGGCGCCCACCGCGCCGGCTGGTCGTGCGGCATCTCCAGCCGGCTCGGCTCGTGGGCCAGGATGGCGGCCAGCGAGCCGATGGTCGCGGTGTCTCCGGCGAGCAGTCGGGCACGCAGCTCCTCCAGGAAGCGGCGCAGCATCCGCTGGCGGGGACGCAGGAAGAGCACACCCGTGTCGTGGACGTGCGGGCCGGCCGATGCCGCCGCGCCGGCGTCCGGGACGACGGGGTCGTGGCCCAGCCGGCGCAGGGCTCGCTCGAAGAACTCGACCCGGTCGAGGTCGTGCCAGACGTCGAGGTCGAGCTGGCCGCCGGAACCGGCAAGCGCGAGCAGTTGACCGAGGTAGCGCTCGTCGAGGCCGGTCAGCGGGTCGGTCTGCAACCGGGCGGCACCCTGTGGCACCACCGTGACCACGGAACGGTCGGCGTCGAACTCGATGGCGACCGGCGTCACCACCAGCGGGTACTGCACCCGGTGCCCGCCGACGTCGGTGCGGAGGACGCCGTGTCCCCACACCAGCTCGTGCGTGGCCGCGTTCATGTCGACGCGGTGCTTCAGGTCGAACAGGCTCCGGTGCAGCTGCCGTGCCGCCTCCGTACGCCTGGCCTGGTCGGCCCACGGACGCCACTCTCGCTCCCGCCACTGTGCGAACCGTTCCTGGAGCCGCTCGGTCGTCTCCTCGTCGGCGGCGAGCCGGGGTTCGGCGGCGTACGACGGCGTGCCGGCCACGTACGGCGCGAACTCGCTCGGCGTCCTGATCGGCTTCGCCGGAGCCGGCAGGCCGACCCGCAACCAACTGGCGCCGTCGGAGGAGACACCCACCTCGCAGGAGGCGTGGTCCGGGAAGTCGTGCTGCCAGAAGGCGTCGACCGCGGGCACCGTCCGGGCCGGCTTCTCCATCTGGGCCCGCACGGCCATCAGGTACTCGACCAGGGAGGTGGCCCGGTCGAGGATCAGCCGGGGCGATTCCGTCGAGGATGTGGAGGGGGAGAGCATGCGGCACCTTTGGTTCTGGGATGGATCTGCCATCGTGAGGTCGGCTCGACCCGTCGTCAGGAAGGCCGGCCGACCCTGCCTGATCGGAAAGCGCCCCGATGGCGTGAATCGGGCATGGCAGCGCGGGCAACCCACAGGAGCCCGTGACATGGACTCCGTCGCATGACCCCACGGCCGGCCCGCCGTCGCACTAGCTGAACACACCCTTCGCACAGGCGCACAGCTCCCACCTCACCACTGGCGGTCCCCGGACCATACCCGGACGAGTCCTGCCCGCGGGACCCCCTGGCGCTCCGCCGATCGGCCGGCCTCGGGTAACCTCTTCCCGCCGTCAATTGCCTTCAGGGTCAATATTGCCCCGAGGCAACTACTTGCCGACGATCTTCTCCTCTCCTGCTCAGCGGGGCCAGCCCTTCGAACCTGGCGTCGCGACGCTTTATCGCAGGGTCGCTTCTCTCGAGGTCCTACGCACACCGACGGGGCGCCGCTGTCGGAGATGCGACAGCAGGCGGGGCCACGGCTTTTACGGGACCTGTCCGGAACGCGATCAGCGGAGCACGGGTGCGAAGCCGACCGCCTGCTTCAGGCAGGTGGCCACGTCCGTCGCGTGATACACCCGCTCGCTCGCCTCGATCCCGGCCAGGAACATCGCGTACACCGCCGCCAACCGCAACGCCGCCACCGGCCGCAACAGCTCCACGGCCCGCTCCGGCTCACACCCCGGCACGCTCTCGCGCCACCGCGCACACCACTCCGCCAGCACCCGAGCGGCAGCCGCAGGCTCCAACCCTTCACTCAGCCGCAGCACGTCGAACGCCGGATGCCCGACGAACGCGTCCCCCCAGTCGATGACCACCCGCTGGTCGCCGCACACTCGCACATTCCCCGGGTGCAGGTCCCCGTGCACCAACGTCTCCGGCAGCCCGCACCGCTGCACCTCGTCCAGCCGCGACTCCAGCCCCGCCAGCAGCGACTCCACCGACGAGGTGTCGTGAGCGGCAAGGTGACCGCGGATCCATGTAGCCAGGCCGGCTGCCCGCAGATCCGGCACCCCCGCCGCCACCAGTTCTGCCACGTCCGGCACCGACCGCACCTGCACCGGGTGGTAGTCGGCGGCCATGGCCAGCCGCTCCTCGATCGGCGCGCCGTACCGGTCCTCGCCGGGCACGTGTTCCAGCAGCATTCGTCCGTCGCCGTCGTCGGCGAGCAGCGTCGAGGTGCGTCCCGGCACGGCCCGGCCGAGCCAGCGCAGCACCGCGGCCTCGTGCCGGAAGAACACCGGCACCTGCTTCAGCCACGCCGTCCCACCCGCGCCGTCGAGCCGCCAGATCGCCGACAGGTTCCAGGTCCGCTGTTGGGTGACGGTCTCTACCGGCCGGCCGAGCCACCGCAACTGCGCCGTCGCCCAGGTCAGGCTGCGGGCTGGTCCGCCGGGTTCGGCGTAGGGGGCGCGCAGCGGGTCCGCCGCCAGTTCCGGGTCCGCCGGCCGCAGCGGCGTGAGCAGCGGGTCGCTCACCTGTCCGAGGTACGTCACCGCGCCGCCGATGGTGCCGGTGTCGTCCCCGGCGAGCAGGCGGAGCACCTGCACGTCGACCCCGTACCGCTCGCGGGCCGCCTCGACGACCGGGGCGACGTCCTGCCACCAGGGCGTCGACACCTCGAACGGCGGCAGGGCGCCCAGCGGCGCGCCGGCGGCGTCGAGCAGGACGAGGGTCACGGTGCGGCTCACGCCGGGACGCTACCGCCGGGCCACAGCGGGCAGCGAGCGCTTAATCGCGGCCAGCCCGCCAGCGTGTCCCCGCCGCCCGCCACCACCGGCCCGCGCTCGCGGCCGGCCGCTTGCGCGGCCGGTCCACGTGATGAAGGTTGGCCCCATGTCCTGGTTGCGCCGCCTTCGCTACTCCGTGCCAGGTGTCTCGCCGAGCAGTTCGTACCAGGGCTGGGACGAGTACGACGGCCCCTTGCTGTCTGGCCGTCCCACGGTCGCGGCGGCGCTTGCCCGGGCACCTCGGCGGTTCGTCGACCTCGTCGTCCAGCCGGGCGACCCGGAGCTGGCGCTCAGCCGCGCCGATCTCCTGGCGGCCATCACGGTCGGCACCGGGGACGGACGGTCGTGGACCATCAGCCTCGCCGAGGAGATGAAGCCCGTGGTCGACACCGGGCCGGACGTGACCGACGACGATATCCTCCTGGCCGCGTTCGCCGCGCACCCCGAGGTGACGCTGGCGCAACACCCGGACCGGGAGTGTTTCGAGCTCGCCCTTGCCAGACTGCTGCGGGTCGACGAACTGCTCGCCCTGACCGTGGACGCCCTCTCGGCCGCGCACCGGGAGCTCGCCCGTCGTCTGCGCATCGAGCTACCCGACTGACCGCCGGCCCCACGCCGATTTCCGGTCAGCCTGACCGGCATCCGGGACACCCGTCGCGGGTTCACGCATCGTCACCCGGCGTGCCACTACGGTGGTCGATACGCCACAAGGGAGGGTGGGTCCTGGGTGTTGCGCATCAGCGTGCTCGGCCCGGTACAGGTGACGCACGGCGACCGGCCCGTCCGGCTGGGGCCTAAGCTGGTGGAGCTGCTGGCGATCCTCCTGGTCGAGGCGGGCTCGGCGGTACCGGCGTCCCGGGTCGTCCAGCTGTTGTGGGACGCGACGCCGCCGGCCGGTGCCCGGGCCACCCTCCGCAGCCACGTCTCCCACCTCCGCCGCGCCCTGGAGACCAACCCCGCCGAGCACCACCGGGTGAAAGCGGAACGGGATCCGCGCCCCGCGTTGAAAGCGGAGAGCGGGGAGCACCACCCGCCGGAAGCGGCACCCTCCGTGCGGGAAGCGGCACTCCGCGAGCCCTCCGCGCCGGAAGCGCCGACGCTCGGCGAGCGGCCTGCGCGGGAGGCGGAACGCGGCCCGCGCCTGACAGAAGCGGAATGGCGGGCGCGCCGCGCTTCGAGAACCGCATCTGGCGTGGCACCTGTGTCGGACCCGACGGCGGCCACGCCGATTATCAGGACCGTCGGCTCCGGGGCAGGCTCCGCCTACTGCCTCGACCTTCCACCCGACACCGTGGACGCGGACCGCTTCGAGCGCTGGTGCGCCGACGGCCGCCGGCTGGTGGCGGCCGGCGAGACCGCACTGACCGAGCGCGGGGTGGCGCTGCTCCGGGACGCGCTGGCGCTGTGGCGCGGTTCGGCCTTCGCCGACCTGGCCGACCGCCCGTTCGTCCGGCCGCGGGCCGGGCAGCTGGCGGCGGGACGCCGGGCGGCCCGGCGCGGCTACGCCGAGGGACTGGCCGCGCTCGGCCGGCACGCCGAGGCGGTCGCTCAACTCTCCGCCGCCCTCGCCGACGACCCCTACGACGAGGCCGTACGCCGGCTGCTCGCGCTGTCGCTCTACGCCGAGCAGCGGGTGGACGAGGCGGCCGAGGTGTGCCGGGAGGGCGTCGTCCTGCTCGGCGAACGCGGGCTGGACGCCCCGGAACTCCAGGAACTCCAGCGGGACATCCTCCGCCGGCTCGTACCATCGCCACGCGGGGCCGCCGACCCGGTGAAGCTGGCGCGGCCCTGCCTGCTGCCGCCCGACCCGCCGCAGTTCGTGGGCCGCGCCGAGGATCTCGCCGCCGCCCGCCGGCTGCTGCTCTCCCCCGCCGACGGCTCCCCGACCGTGCTGGTCAGCGGGTTGGCCGGGGTCGGCAAGACGCTCTTCGCGGTGCGCCTGGCCCACACGCTGCGCGCCGACTTCCCGGACGGTCAGCTGTACGTGGACATGCGCGGCTTCGACCCGGACGGCACTCCGCTCGGCGCGGGTGCGGCGGTGCGCGGCTTCCTCGACGCGCTGGCCGTGCCGCCCGACCGGGTGCCGGCGACCCTGGAAGCGCAGGCCGGGCTCTACCGGAGCCTGCTCGCCGGCCGGCGGGTGCTGGTGGTGGTGGACAACGTCCGCGACGCCGACCAGGTCCGCCCGCTGCTGCCGGGGGCGGCGGGCTGCGCCACGGTGGTGGTCAGCCGCAACCAGCTGCCCGCCCTGGTGGTCGCCGAGGGCGCCCGGCCACTGCGGCTCGACCTGCTCACCGACGGCGAGTCCCGGGAGCTGATCGGCCGCCGGCTGGGGGCCGCCCGGCTGGCCGGGGAACCGGGCGCCGTCCGGCAGATCGTCCACGCGTGCGGGCGGCTGCCGCTGGCGCTGGCCATCGTGGCAGCCCGCGCGGCCAGCCACCCCGAGTTCACCCTGGACGCCCTCGCCGGGGAGCTGCGCGGCGACGGTGGCGGGCTCGACGCGTTCGCGGTCGGCGGCACCGACGTGCGGGCGGTCTTCTCCTGGTCGTACCACGGGCTCACCGCGCCGGCGGCGGGGCTGTTCCGGCTGCTGGCGGCGCACCCCGGTCCGGAGGTCACGGTCGCGGCGGCGGCGAGCCTCGCCGCCGCACCCCCCGAGGAGGTACGCGCGGCGGTGCGCGAGCTGGCGGCGGCGCACCTGCTCGTCGAGCACGTCCCGGGCCGGTACGCGCTGCACGACCTGCTGCGCGCGTACGCCAACGAGTTGGCCGACGACGGCGGGCGACGGGCGGCGCTGCGCCGGACGCTCGACCACTACCTGCACACCGCGCTCGCCGCCGACCGGCTGCTCTGGCCGCACCGGGATCCGCTGGCGTCCCCCGCGGCCGCGCCCGGCGTACGGCCGGAGGTGTTCGCGGACCGCGACGCCGCGCTGGCCTGGTTCACCGCCGAGCACCCGGTGCTGCTCGCCGCGCTGGACCGGGCGGAGCGGGCCGGCCTGGACGGGCACGTGTGGCGGCTGGCCTGGGCGGCGGCGAACTTCCTCGCCCGGCGTGGGCACTGGCGGGACTGGGTGCGGGTGGGGCAGGCCGCGGTGGCCGCGGCGCGGCGGCAGGACGACCGGGCGGCTGAGGCCGAGGCGCACCGGATCCTCAGCGGCGCGTACGTGCGGCTGCGCGACTTCGACGCGGCGCGGGAGCACTACGGACGGGCGCTGGAGTTGTTCGGCGGGCTCGGTGACCTGGTCGGGCAGGGGTTCACCCGGCGCAGCCTGGGCTGGCTGTGCGAGCAGCAAGGTGACGTCCGCGCGGCGCTGGGGCACGACCTGGCGGCGCTGGAGCTGTTCGAGCGTGCCGGGCACGAGCGCGGGGTGGCCAACACGCACAACTCGGTGGGCTGGTGTCACGCGCTGCTCGGCGACCACGAGCCGGCGATCTCGCACTGCCGCCGCTCGCTGGCGTTGCTGGAGCGGCTCGGCGACCCGGTCGGCATGGCCGGCGCCTGGGACAGCCTCGGGTACGCCTACCGGCAGGTCGACCCGCACGAGGCGCTGGCCTGCTACCGGCAGGCCCTGGGGCTCTACCGGCAGCTCGGCGACCGGATGAACGAGGCGGTCACCCTGCGCCAGTTGGGCGAGACCCAGCACGCGGGAGGGGACAGCGCCGCCGCCCGGGAGTCCTGGCGGCAGGCGCTGGACATCCTCACCGACCTCGACCATCCGGACGCCGAGCGGGTCCGCACCCTGCTGGCTGGAGCGACCACAGCCTGAAGGGTCGGCCGGCCACTGGCCAGGGCGGCCACGGCCTGAGCGCCCGGAGGGCCGGCCGCAGCCGGGCCGGCCCTCGGGTAGCGGGGTGCTCAGCCGGCGTCCTCCGCTGAGGCGGTGCCGGTGGTCCCGGCCGGCGGCGTCCACCGCAGGCAGGTGCTGTGGTGCTGCTCGAAGCGCTGCTGGAACGGCGCGGCGAGCGGGTGGTTGCGCAGCGCCACGATGTTCTCGTCGTTCTGCCGCAGCGCCCGGTAGGTGAGGTTGTGGCTGCCGGTGTAGAGGGTCGACTGGCTGCCCCGACGGATGATCATGAACTTCTCGTGCATCGGGACGCCCCCGGCGGCGGTGTAGCCGCACAGGTGCACCGGCATCGCGCGGGCCAGGTCGACCAGGGCCTTCATCGGCGCGCCCGCGTCATGTGGCCGGCCGGATTTGGCGCCGGTGACGATCCGCACCTGGCAACCGCGGGTGCGCGCCGCTTTCAGCTCCCGCACCACGGCCGCCCGCTGGATGCGGAAGTTGGCCAGGTCGATCCGGGTGCCGCCGGAGCAGTCGGTGGAGCGCAGCAGGCTGGCGACCGGGTCGTTGCTGGCGCTGCCCGGCGTACGCCCGGCGGCCTCGCGGCGGGGGAAGGTGTAGACGCGGTGCGCGCCGACGGTGGTCGTCCGGCCGTAGTTCGGGTTGTTCCGCCCGGAGGCGCCGTAGCTCATCAGGTCGTTGAAGTAGCTCAGGTAGGCGTTGTACAGGCCGGCGTGGCTGATCGTGATGGCGTTCTCGTACGCCCGGTAGTGGTCGAGGTTTGCCGAGGAGACGTAGAGGACGTTGCCGGCCGTACCGCCGCCGGCCAACTGCACCCGGGAGATGGTCATGAACTTGTCGTGCAGCAGCGGCGGGTTGTGCAGCGGTGACGCCCCGGTCCGGCGGGTGACGCAGCCGCGGGTGGACTGGCCGTCGGATCGCCGCTGCCCGCAGGCCACCACCCGGGCGTTGGGGATCGCCTTGAGCGCGGTGTAGTGCGGGGTCCCGACCTGGCTGCCGTTGATGACGATCCGCACCCGTACGCCCCGGGCGGCCGCCGAGCGCAGCGCGTCGACGATCTCCTGGCGGTTGAAGAAGTAGAGGGTGAGCGAGAGCGTCGCCCCGGGTGCGGCGGCGTTGATCAGCCGGGTGACGTGCGCGGCGACTCCGGCGTGCATGTCGCTCTCGGTCTTCTGGTTGAACCAGGCGTAGTTGCGTACCTCCGACGCGGCGATCGGCACCGCCGCCGCGGCGGCGGCCGGCGCCTCCGTGGTGGCGGCCGGCGTCTCCGTGGTGGGTTCGGCCGCGCTGGCCGGGGTGATCGGCAGGGACAGCGCGGTCGTCGCGACCAGCGCCAGGGCGAGGCCGCGCCGGCCCACCCGTCGGGTCATCCGGCGCACACCTCCCCGGTCGGGGTTCTCCAGCGGTTCGATCTGCATTCCGATGCCTCTCCGTTGGCCAGCGGCTGGCCCCCGTCGGTGCCGTGGCCGTCCCCGAGGGTCGGCACAGGCCGTTCGGCCCCACGATCCAGCCGCTGGTCGATGGCCGGAACCGGCGCGTTGCGGTGCACCCGTCCCGGATTGATGTCGACGAGGCGAGGTGGACGCCACTCCCCTCGTCTACCGGGAGGGTCGCGCCGCTGCTGGGGTTGCGACGCGCCCCTTCCGGATCGACATCCACGATTGCAGTGCCGCGTGGAAGCACCGTGGAAGCAGCGTGCAGGCAGCGCGGCAACCCGCGGCCGCGGTTCCGGCGCCGCGCGCGATGGTCCGTTTGGTCGCGGCTGAATTGGTTGGCAGCCTCCGGACTGGTAACCGCTGCCACGGAGGCGCGGCGGTCGCCGATCACTGCAGGCAGGGCGCCGACATAAGGGTTATCCGCCCGCTTGGGATAACACTTATCAGCCCTTGCGGCCGCCCCCGTCCGATAGTCCTCCTACATGACGGTCGTCAGCGTGGGAAACGCGGGCGGGCCAGGGTGCGGACGGTGGTGAGGGAGGCGACCGCCGCCCCGGCGATCACCACGGCCATCGGCAGCGCGCTGCCCTCGCCGCCCAGCCCGACCAGCGGCGCCGCCAGCGCCCCGACCACCGACTGGATCGCGCCGAGCAGCGCGGCGGCCGTGCCGGCGTGCGCGGCGTGCCGGTCCAGGGCCAGCGCGGTGCCGTTCGGCGTGACCATGCCGAGCGACCCGACGAAGGCGAACAGCGCCACCGCCACCAGCGGCAGGCTGTCCAGCAGCGCACCGGCGAGCACCGCGGCGGCGGCCAGCACGCTCACGCCCAGCGCGCGCATCAGCAGCGGGCGGAGTTCGAAGCGGTCGAGCAGCCGGGCGTTGAGCTGGCCGACCGCGACCAGGGCGAGCGCGTTGACGCCGAAGAGCACGCTGAACCCGGCGGCGGAGACGCCGAAGACGTCCTGGAAGACGAAGGACGACCCGGAGATGTAGGCGAACAGCCCGGCGAAGGCGAGGCCCTGGGTCAGCGCGTACCCGAGGAAGATCCGGTCGGTGAAGAGCGCGCGGCCGGCGGCGGCCGTGGCGGCGAGGCCGCCGGTGCTGCGCCGCGCGGCGGGCAGCGTCTCGGGCAGCCGCCACGCGACGGCGGCGGCGAGCAGCGCGCCGATCACCGCGAGCGCGACGAAGACGGTACGCCAGTCGCCGAAGCGCAGCACCAGGCTGCCGAAGGCCGGGGCGGCCATCGGGGCGATGCCGAAGATCAGGGTGAGCCGGGAGAAGTACTTCGCGGCGTCCCGGCCGGCGTAGAGGTCGCGGACGACGGCGCGGGCCACGACCACGCCCATCCCACCGGCGAACCCCTGCGCGAATCGCGCCGCGGCCAGCAGGTCCGCGGTCGGCGCGGCCGCGCAGGCCAGCGACAGCAGGGCGTACGCGCCGACGCCGGCGAGCACCGGGCGGCGGCGCCCCCAGCGGTCGCTGAGCGGGCCGGTGACCAGTTGGCCGAGGGCCATGCCGACCAGGCAGGTGGTCAGCGAGAGCTGGATCCGCGCCTGGTCGGCGGCCAGGTCGCGGGTCATCTCGGGGAACGCCGGCAGGTAGGTGTCCAGGGAGAGCGGGCCGAACGCGGTGAGCGTGCCGAGCAGCACCAGCAGCACGGCGGCGGCCCGGCCGGTCGGCGCGGCGACGCGCTCGCCCGGGCGTACGGGCGGCGCGGTGGTGTGCGACATGGTTGTCCTCTCGGGGGCGGCTCGGCCCAGCTACGATAGCTCTGACTACAGAGGTATCGCGGCGTGGAGAGGGCGGACTGTGACCGACGAGATGGTCGATCGCCTCGGCGGGGCCGTCGGCGAGCTGCACCGGGCGCTGCGCCGGCGAGCCGTCCAGCGGGCCGGCCGGGTCGCTCTGCCGGACGCCCAGGTGGAGGTGCTCCGGCTGGTGCAGCGGCAGCCGGGGGTCAGCGTCCGGGAGGCCGCCGAGCGGCTGGGCACCGCGCCGAACACGGTCAGCACGCTGGTCGGCGAGCTGACCGGGGCCGGCCTGCTGCACCGGGAACGGGACCCGGCCGACCGGCGCAGCGTCCGGCTGGAGTTGACCGACGCGGCCCGGGAGCGGATCGCCGCGTACGGGCTGCACCGGCGCGAGCTGCTCGCCGCCGCGCTGTCCGAACTGGACGAATCTGACCGGGCCGCAGTGCTGGCCGCCGGGTCGGCGCTGGGCCGGCTCGCCGACCGGATTGCCAGCCAGCACTGAGCCGCTACCCGGCCGGTGGGGCCGGGGTCAGCGGGGCGGACCGGCCAGGATGCGGTCCCGGGCGGCGTCGACGCCGCCGCGCCACCAGCCCATCGCCTCGACCCACCAGGTCAACCCGGCGTCGACGTACGGCGCGACGATCCGTTCGGCGTTCTGCGGCGTCGTCCAGCCCTCGAGGACGACGTCGAAGCCGTCCAGCGAGCCCCGCTCGGCGGCGACGAACCGGACCGCGTCGGCGAAGTCCTCGACCGGCACGGGGATCTCCCGGCCGGCGTCGCGGAAGGTCGCCATGAACCCGTCCCACCGGGCGGAGCGGCGGAAGCCGGGACGGTTGGGCCAGCGGCCGGCGCACCAGACGGGGATGCGGGGGCGCTGCACCGGGGTCGGCAGCATCCGCACCCGCTCGCCCGACGGCAGGGGCACCTCCTGGCCCGACCAGAGCGCGGCGAGCTGCTCCAGCGACTCGTCCAGGCGCCGGCCGCGCCCCTGCAGGTCGGGATCCTCGCCGAAGGCCGCGTACTCGCGGTCCATCGACCCGATGCCCGCGCCGAAGACGAGCCGACCGCCGGAGAGGGTGTCCAGGGTGGCGGTCTCCCGCGCCACGATCTGCACCCGCCGCCGGGGCAGCGCGGTCACCAGCACCCCGAGCCGGATCCGGGCCGTACGGGCGGCGATCGCGGCCGTCACCACGACCGGGTTCACCACCGGCCAATCCGGATCGTGGTAGAGCAGGTGGTCCCAAAGGAAGACGCCGTCCCAACCCCGTTCCTCGGCCGCGACGGCCAGCTCGACCAGAGTCGCGGCGTCGGCGAAGGGCCCGACGTTCGGTAGACCGACAGCGAAGCGGGGCATCGCCCCACCCTAGTCACGGCTCGTCCCCGGCGGGAGCCACGGGGGACGGGTCAATCGGCGCGCAGTTCGAAGTGGACGGTACGGCCGGTGCGCCGCCGGCCGAGCCGGTGCGCCAGCGGTACGAGCATCCCGTGCAGCAGCGGGTACTTGCGGCGCAGCGCGCGGGCGGCCGCGGCGTACTCCGCGCCGGTGAGCCGCCGGGCGGTGGCCGGCAGCGCCGGGCCGGTCGGCCGGCCGCGCCCCGTCGACGCGGCCACGGTGACGGCCGGGTTGGCCCCGATCCGCCGGGTCTTCCAGGCTCGTTCGAAGCTGCGCACGTAGGCCCGCTCGCCGGCGACGGCGATGCTCACCGGGGTAGCGACCGGGGTGCCGTCGCGACGGTAGCTGGTCAGCGCGACAGTCTTCTGCCGGGTGAACCCGGCCCACGGCGGTGCCGCGTCCGGCTCGACCCGGCCGAGCACCGAACCGAGTTCACGCCACCGCAACATCAGGGCCCCGGCGGCCACCAGCGCGAAGACGGCGATCAGCGCGGTCTGCCCGGTGGCTCCGCCGAGGTCCCGGTCCATGATGTGCGAGGCGGTGTGCGCGACCGCCCCGACCAGGTAGCCGGCGAGCGCGACCGCCAGCCCGTCCGCCCAGATCAGCGCCAGCAGCAGGGTGGCACCGATGCCGAGTTGGAAGGCGCCGACGTCGTGGACGAAGTGCCGGTGCTCCGGGAAGTTGACCGCCGCGCTGAACGAGCCCGGTGCGACCAGCGCCCACACCCCGGTCACGACCGCGGACAGACCGAGCAGGGCGGCGATGACGCGAATGATGCCTCTCATGCCCCTTCGACGGAACGGGGCCGGTCGAGGTGACATCCTGCCCGGCCCAGCCTGCGAGCGGCGAGCCGGACGGCAACGACGTCGAGGCCGGACTGCCACCCGCCGGAATGATCCGGCGCTAGGTTGGCGGCATGGAGCAGCGGATCAGCCTGGTCACCCTCGGGGTCGCCGACGTGGCCCGGGCGCGGACCTTCTACGAGCGGCTCGGCTGGCGCGGCCAGGAGGTCGAGGAGACGGTCTTCTTCCAGGCCGGCGGGCTGGCGCTGGTGCTGTGGGGCCGGGCGAAGCTGGCCGACGACGCGGGCGTCGACGACCCCGGCGACGGGTTCGGCGGGATGACGCTGGCGCAGAACGTCCGCTCCCGCGACGAGGTGGACGACCTGCTCGCCGCGGCGGCGGCCGCCGGCGCCGAGGTGACCCGCCCGGCCCGGGAGACCTTCTACGGCGGGTACGCCGGGTGTTTCGCCGACCCGGACGGTCACGTCTGGGAGATCGCCTGGAATCCGGGCTTCCCGCTCGGCCCGGACGGCACCATCACCGTGCCCGACTTCGGCGGCTGACCGGCGGGTCAGGGGCTGGGCGTCGGGCAGAGCAGCGGGTCCAGCAGGGGCAGTTCGAGCGGGTCCAGGCAGAGCGTGAGCAGGTTGCCGGGGTCTGCCGACGGTGGGGCGGTGGTCGGCGGCGCGCTCGGGGCCGCCGGCGGGGCGGTGGTCGGGGCGGGCGCGGTGGTGGGCGGCGGCGCGATCGTCGGCGGCGCCGGGGTGGGCGCCGCAATCGCCGGCGGTACGGGGATTCGCCGGCTCGCCGGGGGCGTGGGCCGGGTCGACCGGTGCCGCCCGGCGCCGCCGGTGGCCCGGGGTGCCGGCTCGCCGGTCACCGACGCGGCCGTCCCGCCGCCCGCCGGCTCGCCGGGGATGGGCGGGGCGGTGAGCTCGAGCGGTCGCGGCGCGGCGTCCACGGCGGGGGAGCTGCCCACCTGCGCCCGGTACGTCGGACCGGTCGGCCCGGCGTCGACGGCACCGGCGGTCAGCGTGCCGAACGCCAGCGTGGCGAGGGCGGTGACGGTGGCCACCCGGCGGTCGGGGCGCCGCGCGACCAGCGGGGCGTGGGCCGGCACGACCAGCGGCGGCGGCACCGGCCGCGCCTGCCGGTGCGCGTCGAGCAGGTCGTCGACCTGCGCGGCGACGGCCGCCCGGCACCCGGTGGCGGTGGCGAAGGCGAGGGTGAGGTAGAAGCGGAAGTTCACCGCCGCGGTGTCCGGCACCAGCAGCCCGGCGAGCCGCCCGCCGTCGGTGCGGTGCAGCAGGGTGAGCGGGGCGTGGGGGTGGTGCGCGGGCCCCACCAGGTCCGGGTACGTCCACTCGCGCCGCTGCTCCCGCCCGCCGAACGCGACCCGGTGGTTGGTCACCACCGCCATGCCGGTGTCGACCGACCGCACGCCTCGCGGCAGGGCCCGGTCGGTGCGGTCGGGGCCGGTCGCGGCACCGGCCAGGCCGGGGGTGGGCAGGCCGGTGACGTGCCGGGCCTCGGCCTCGACCAGTTCGGCGGTGGGCAGCACCCGGTAGACGACCTCGTCGTCGGCGAGGTCCACCGGCAGGCCGGTACGGGGCTGGGTGCAGCCGAGGAAGCTGGCGGCCTCGATCTGGAGCCGCACCAGTTGGTCGTGCCGCCGGAGCCAGGCCGCGGTCTCGGCGTCGTACGCGCGCCGCCGCCGGTCGTTCTCGCGCTCCGACCAGGTGGTGCGCCAGCGGGATTCCGCCGGCGCCGAATCTCTGATGGTGGCCGGTGATGTCGCCGTCACGTCTGGTACAACCGCTCGTCCCGTCGACAGGACACGCATGACGATCGATATATCCGCGTTGTTCCGGAAAGGAGAGAATTGGCCCGGCGGCCGTCGAGTGGGTCGCCGGGGGCTACGACACGACCCGCCGGGGGTACGCCTCGACCTCCCCCGCCCACTGCTCGGCGGCCGTGGCCAGCGCGTCGGCCGAGACCGTCAGCGCCAGCGGATACACCGCGCTGAGCGGGCGTCGCGGCATCCACGGGGGCAGCGACTCGTAGGAGAACTCGACCACCAGTTCCACCCGCCGGCGCCGGATGACCCGGCTCCGGAAGGTCAGGTTCGGCTCGGTGAACCGCACCACCGCCGGCGGCGCCCCCGGAGTCAGCGCGGACTCGGCCCGCCACCGCAGCCAGCCGGTCAGCGCCGCCGCCTCGGCCACGGTCAGGCAGGGCTCCAGGTGCGACCACGCCTGCCCGTCAGCGGTACGGGCGTCCGTCTCCACGAGCAGCCAGTCGTCCCAGCCCTCGGCGGGGTGGACCGGCGGCTCGACGCCCGGCTGGTAGCCGACCGGGCGGATCCTCACCCGGGCGCCGTCGTCGGAGCGGATCTCCATCCGCCCATCATTCCGGACATCAGGGCCGATTCGGAGCGAATTACCGGGGCCGGGCCATCCCCTGCGGAACCCGGGTCCGGGGCCGGTACGGGAAGACCCCGATGCCGCTGGACGGTGGCCCGGCGAGGCTGGGGACATGACGACCGTCCACCCCCGGACCTCCGCGAACCTCGTCCCGACCGCCGCCCTCGGCGCGCCGGCGCTCCTGCTCCTCTACGGCCTGCTGCGGCTGGTCGACGGGCTGGACGGCCACCGGGGGCCGGGCTGGGCGTGGAACCTCGGGCACACCTTCTTCCTGGTGGCGTTCGTGCTCTTCGCCGTACTCCTGGTCGGGCTGCGGCGGCTGCTGCGCGCCGCCGCGCCCCGGCAGCGGGCACTCACCATGGTCGCGACCACGCTGGGGCTGGCCGGCGCCGCCGGATTCCTCTGGGTGATCCTCGGCGACCTGTTCCCCCGACTCTCCGACGCCGCGCCGCTGCCGGACCCCGCGATGGCGCTCGGGCCGCTGCTGTTCCAGGTCGGCATCCTCACCCTGCTGGTGCAGGCGGCCACCACCCGGCCCCGGCTGCTGCCGGCCTGGAGCCCGGCGCTGGTGCTGCTCGGCTTCCTGCCGATCGCGGTGAACCTCGACCTGCTGCCGTTGGGCGCCGCGCTGATCCTCGTCGGCCTGCTGCCCCTGCACCGGCTGACCGAGCATCACCCGGCCGAGCGTGACACCGGAGAGTCATCCTGATGCCTCCGCGCCATCCCGCCCGAGGGGAGAACGCGGGCCGGCGGCCGCTCAGGTCCAGACGGTACGGCGCACCCCCCGGTGCTCCGCGCAGGCGTCGCGCTGCCCGCCGGTCAGGCTGACCGCGCCGTCCCGGCACTGCACCAGGTAGCCCCGCCCGGCCCAGAACTGCGGTGTGCAGTCGAACCAGTCGCAGATCTCGGCGTCCGGCTTGCGGATCCGGTAGCCGCCGCAGAAGTCGTACCCCATCGGGTTGGCCGGCGCGCCGCAGAGCCGCTCCCCGGACGTCGTCTTCGACGGCGCCGGCGTGGGTGGCGTGCTGCTGCGTTTCGGCTTCGGCTTCGCCGTCGGCGTGGGTCTGGCCACGGCGATCGGCGGCACCGACGGGCCGAGCCGCGGCACGGCGGTCGGCGCGGGGGTGGCCGCGGCCGCCACCTCGCGGCGGGTCGGGTCCGACGGGTCCGACTCGATGAGCGCGGCGGGCACCAGCACGGCGATGGCCGCCGCGACCGCCACGGTACGCCGGCCGCCGGGCAGCATCGCGCTGCGCCGGGCCTGCCCCGGCGTGGCGATGCCCGGCCGGATCGGCTTGAGCTGCGCGTGCTCGGCGATCAGCTCGTCGAGTTGGGCGATGACGGCGTCGCGCTGCTCGATGGCGTCGGCGAAGGCCAGGGTCAGCTTGAACCGGAAGTCCGCGGCGGCGTCGACGGGCAGCATCAGCCCGGAGGTGCGCCGGCGGTCCAGCACCTGCATCAGCGTCACCGGGGCCGCCGGGTCGTGGGCCAGGCCGGTCATCCGGCCGTACGCCCAGTCGCGCCTGCCGCGTCCGCCGAGCAGCACCAGCCGCCGGTTGGTGATCACCGCCATGCCCGCGTCGGCGATCCGCACCCCGTCGGGGCGGCGGGGCCGCAGCGGCGCGGCGTCGACGGCGACCGTCAGGTCGGGGGCCGGGAGCACGCTGGTGTGCCGGACCTCGACCAGTTGCGCGGCGGGCAGCGCCCAGAGGACCACCTCGCCGGGGCCGAGCTCCAGCGGCAGCCCGGCGCCGGCTGCGGCCGACCCCTGGAACTCCTCGGCGAGGGTACGCAGTCGCCGCAGTTCGTCGTCGCGTCGCCGCCAGGCGGCCTCGGCACCGCGATGCGACCGCAGCCGCCGCTCGTTCTGCCGGTGCGCCCACCGGTACCGCCAGGTGGAACCCGTCGAATCAGTCCTCGCCACGCCGACTCCTTCGCCGCGCAGACAACCAACCGGGGTGTCACAGGTGTTAACTCCGGCGGCGTCCGGCGTGGACACGCCACATCGGGCGAATCACCCGATCGGCTGAGCAAACCGAACCATTGGGAGGTTCTGCGCCGCGATTTCACATTTCCCGGCCGACCCGCCCACGCTCCGGCGTCAGGGCGGGTCGACGGCGTCGGCGGAACGTCCCCGCAGCACCGGCCGGGTACGATCACCGGCATGCAGACGGAGCCTCCGGCATCGCTTGCGCCGGCGGCGTGGAAGCGCTCCCGCTCGCGCTCGGCTCTGCCGAGGCGCACCGCGACCTGCTCCGATCGGCTCACCCGTGGCCGCTGACCCGCCGGCACCCAGCCGTCGCGTCCGGCGGCACCGCCTGTCCGGCCTGACCGTCCGATGACCGAGCCGAACCGATTCGGCCTGCTGCTGCGGCGGCACCGCGGCGAGGTTGGATTGACGATCGAGGAGTTGTCCGCGGCCTCGCGGGTGAGCGTCCGGGCGATCAGCGACATGGAACGCGGGCGGAGCCGGGTACCGCAGCGGCGCACCGTCGAGGCGTTGGTACAGGCGCTGGGCCTGCCGGACGGTGCGGCCACCGCACTGCGGGAGAGCGCGCGCGCCGGCCGCCAGGCCACGTGGCCGGCGCCGGCGTTGGCGCCGCCGCGGATCGTCGCCGACTTCACCGGCCGGGATCGCGAGCTGCGCTGGTTGGGCGACCTCGTCACGCTCAGCGCCGAACCGCCCGACCAGCAGCGCCCTCCGGTGGTCGCAGTGGTGTCCGGGCCGGCCGGCCTGGGCAAGACCGCGCTCATGCTGCAGGCCGCGGCCCGGTACGCCAGGTCCTTTCCGGACGGCGTGCACTTTCTCGACCTGCGCGGCCTGGATGATGATCCGCCACGTCCAGGCGACCTGCTGCTGCGCCTGCTGACCGCGCTCGGCGTGGAGGAGACCCGGGTGCCCGGCGACGAGGACGCCCGAAGTGCCCAGTACCGGGCCGTGCTGCGCGAGCGGCGCTGCCTGCTGCTGCTCGACAACGCCGCCGACGAGACGCAGGTGCGCCCGCTCCTGCCGGGCACCGGGAGCACGATGACGATCGTCACCAGCCGGCGCGGCCTGGCCGGCCTGGAAGCGGTCGACCGGCTCGCCCTCGCGGCGCTGCCCAGAGGCGAGGCCGTCGCGCTGCTGCAACGGATCATCGGACCGGAACGATCCGCCGCCGAGCCGGACACCACGCTGTCCGGCCTCGCCCACGCCTGCGGAAACCTGCCGCTGGCGCTGCGGATCGCCGGCAACCGACTGCTCAGCCGCCCGGACTGGAGTATCGAGTACCTGGTGCGCCGGCTGGCCGGCCAGGACGACCGGCTCGATCTGCTGGTTGCCGGAGACCTTCAGATCGCGGCGCCGTTCATGCTCTCCTACCGGCAACTGTCCGCCGCCGCCGCCCGTACGTTCCGCCGGCTGTCGCTGCTGCCCGGCCCGGACGCCGGGCTGGACCTGGCCGCCCAGGCGGCCGGCCTGAGTGTCCGGGAAACCGAGGTGGCCCTGGAGGAGTTGGCCGAGCTCGGCCTGCTTCAGCCGGCCACTGACGGTCGTTACCGCTTCCACGACCTCATCAGGTTGTTCGCCCGGGCCCGGTTGGCCGCGGAGGAGACCACGGCGGAGCGGCGGCACGCCGCGGACCGGGTGGTCACCTGGTTGCTCGCCACCGCGGTCGCCGCCGGACGGTGGTTCGAGCCGGAGCACGCGGCCGAGAGGCGGAGCGGACCAGCCTCGGCCGAGGAGGCCAGCCGCTGGATCGAGCAGGAGAGCCTGAACTGGCTCGGCGCGCTGCGGGCCGCCTCCGCCGCGGGCCGGCACGCCGAGGTGATGGCGGTCGCGGACGCCATGCACTGGTTCTCCGACCGGTGGACGCACTGGGAGCACTGGCTGGAGGTGTTCCAGCTGTCGGCGGCCTCGGCTGAGGTGCTCGGCGACCCCCGCGACCAGGCGGTCCACCTGAACTACGTCTCCTGGGCGTACACCACCTGCGCCCTGCGTCCCGACCTGGCCGAGGCGCCGGCGCGGGAAGCGCTGCGGCTCGCCGGCCTGGCGGGTGACCTCAGCCAGCAGGGGTGGGCCTGGCTCTACCTGGGATTCGCGGCCCGGCGCCGCGGCGATGCCAACGAGGCGCAGGCGGCGGCCCGGCAGTCGCTGCCGCTGTTCGACGCCGCGGCGGACTGGGACGGCTACGCGCAGGCACTGTCGCTGCTGGCCGGCAGCCTCGCCCAGGCGGGCCGGCATCGGGACGCCCTCGAGCAGTACCGGCGGCTGGAGCTGATCCTGGCGGATCCACGCCGGGCACCGTCCCCGACGGTCAGCGGGGTGACCGCCGGGCACCTCCACCTGAATGTCGGCCAGAGCCTGCTGGCCCTGCGGCGGTGGGCACCGGCCGCCGCCAGCTTCCGGGTGGCGCTGCCGGTGCTGCAGCGTTCGGGGGTGCGGCAGAGCGAGGCGCGCTGCCGGCTCGGGCTGGGCACCGCCCTCATGCGGTTGGGTCGGGCGGAGGAGGCCCGGGGGCAACTGCGACGCGTCGTGCGGATCGCCCGGCGGGTCGGGCCGGTGGACCTGGTGGACCAGGCCCTCGGCCGGCTCGCCGAACTCGACTCGACAGCCGGCCGTCGGGTGTCCTGAGCAGCGGGGCCGGGCGGTCGCCGCCCGGCCCCGCACGCCCGCACCGTTACCTGAGCTGGTAGGCCCGGTAGACGGTGGTGGTGACCATGTTCCCCTTGCTGTCCTCAGCGGTGGCGCGCAGCGACACGAAGCCCGACGTCGCCTTCGGGTGGGAGACCGCAGCGGTGTACTGCCCCCGCTTCTCCGTGGTCGGAACCGCCACCCAGGTGCGGCCGTCGTCGTACGACACCGACACCCTCGCCGACGTCACCCGCCCCGCGGTCTCCTCTTGGGCGAACGTCAGGGGGATGTTCAGCCTGCTGCCGGCCTGGGCGGTGTTGTCCAGCGCCAACGCCGGCCGGAACCCGATCGAGGTCAGCGGCAGCGCCCCCGCCTGGTCGGCGGAGCTGGTGAAGGTCCACTCCGTGTCCATGCGGCGGGCCAGCCGGTACGGCTCCGGCAGGTCGAACGCGTACCGCATCCGGTAGGTGGTCGGCTCGGCGGCCACCTCCCAGTTGCCGTACAGGTAGTCGTACTCGCCCACCAGCGTGTCGCCCTTGTGCAGGGTGACGTGGTGGTTGGTCATCGAGTACGGCAGGCCCACGTGGCCGGCCCCGTCCGTGTAGCCGTTGAAGGTGGCCCGCACGGTGTTGCCCTGCCGTACCGCGACCGGCGAGCCGGGATACACCGGGATCAGGGTGGTGTTGAGCGCCGCGCCGTTCCAGCGCTCGGTGTAGTCGCGGCCGGCCCGGTAACCGGCGTCCTGAGTCTGTGCCAGGTCGAGGATCCACAGGTCGTCCGCCGCGGTCTTCTCCAGAATGTGCGAGCGCCACGACACGTCGCCGTTGTAGAACTCGGTTCGCCGGCCGGGCGTCGCCACCGGCGGCAGCTGGCTGGTCAGCATGTACCCGGAGGACACGTCCGGGTCGGGGGTGCTGTTGCTGCGCCAGGCCACCACGCCGGTCGCGTTCTGCGCGTACTCGGCTCGGACCGTGGCCAACTCGCGCCGCGAGACGTGCTGGACCAGGCCGGTGATGAAGGAGCCCCGCACCCGCCAGCCCAGCTGGTAGACGTCCGGTGCCCTGCTCTTCTCGGCGGGGCCCTGGAAGACCGCGTGCACCTGGGTGGTCACGCCCGGCAGATCCGTCGGACCGACATCCGCGGTGAGGATCGTGTCCAGCTCACCGGAGACGGCGGCGTACGTCAGGATCGGATCGGCCGTGCGCTGCACCAGCACCGAGGCGTCGTACGGACGGGCTTGGCGGTCCGGGACGGTGATGTCGAGCGGCCGCGCCCTGCGCCCGTCGAGCACCACCTCCTGGTTTCCGTCGGCGACGACCTTGTTGTTGGTCAGCAACGCGACCGTGCCGTCGGCGTTCTCGATGTACGCCGAGACGTTCCAGGAGCTGTTCAGCGGCACCCGCACCGTCTGGCTCGCCGAGTAGAAGGTGTAGCTGGTGTAGTTCTCGGGATCGGGATTGACCATCTCGATCAGCACGGTGCCGGGTGCGTCGCCGTCCTTCCCGATGGCGGAGATCGTCACGCCCGCCGCCGGCTCCTCGTGGTAGACGCTGAACGGCGTCTGCACCTTGGCGTCACCGCCGGTGGCCACCAGGCGCCCGCTGTAGAGGCCGTACGAGGCACTGGCCCGCTCGGCCACGGTGACCTCGACGGTCGCGTCACCGTGAGCCGGAACGGTCAGGCTGCTCGCGCTCAGCGTCAACAGCCCGGCCGGCGCGTTGCCGTCCAGGGCCAGGTCGAGCGTCACCGGCTGGTCACCGCGGTTGTGGTAGGTCATGGTCCGGACGGTCGGGTCCTCGGTGTGCGGCCACTCGAGCACGCCGAGGCTCAGCGAAGCCGGCGTGACGGTGATCGGCTGCCCCAACGCCTTGGCCACGTCGACGAAGCCGGCGCCCTGCCCGAAGACGTCGTACGCCGGATTCGGTGACGCCGTCGCCATCAGCGCCTCCTTGACCTGGCTGGCCTTCCAGTCGGGGTGAGCCTGCGCCAGCAGGGCGGCGGCGCCGGCCACGTGCGGTGCCGCCATCGAGGTGCCGGTGGCGGCGAAGTACTGAGCCGTCGGCAGGTGACTGAGGGCACTCGGCGACCGGGCAGCCGTGATCTCGGTGCCGGGCCCCGCGATGTCCGGCTTGACGCCGAAGTCGCCGATCCGGGGGCCGCGCAGCGACGACCAGTTCAGCTCGCCGGCCTTGTCGAAGTTCGCCACCGACAGCGCCGCGTCGGCCGTCGACGGCGAGCCGACCCGGAACTGCCAGCCGTTGTAGTTGCCCGCAGCGACGACGAACAGGGTGCCGTACTCGGCGGTCAGGTCGTTGACGGCCGCCTCCAGCGGGTCGACGCCGATCGCGTCGGCGGTGCCGAGGCTCATGTTGACGATGTCGGCGCCGGATTCGGCCGCCCACTGCATGCCGGCCAGGATGGCCGAGTCGGAGCAGCTGCCCTGGCCTTCCACGTTCCAGCACACCTTGCCGTCCAGCAGGGTCGCGCCCGGAGCCACGCCCTTGTACTTGCCGCCCGAAGCGGCGCCGCTGCCGGCGAGCGTCGACGACACGTGGGTGCCGTGCCCGTTGAGGTCCACGCCGGTCTCGCGCTCGGGGACGAAGTTGTGCCGTCCCACCACCTTGCCGGCGAGGTCGGGGTGACTGTCGTCGATACCGCTGTCGAGCACCGCGACCTTCACGCCGGTGCCGTCGAACCCGGCCGCCCAGCCGGTCGGTGCGCCGATCATCGGCACGCTGGTGTCGAGCTTGGCCTTGCGGATGCCGTCGAGCCAGATCTTGCCGCCGGACAGCGACGTCCGCGTCGTCTGCCAGGTCTTCGCCAGCTCGGTGGTCGGCACCTTGGTGGCGAAGCCGTCGACCGCTTCCAGTTCCGGCCCGGTGGACAGGCCACGCACGGCGGTCGCGTCGGAGACAACCAGCGGCAGGTGCGTGAGCTTGTCGAAGTCGAACTCGAGCAGGGCGGTGACGTTGAACGGTCGCTCGTCCAGCCGGTCGGCCTTCAGCAGTGGGATGGCGTCGGACGGGATGACGTAGTCGGCCTTGTCCCGCTGGAGGCGTACGAAGTGGACGCCCGCACGGGGGGCGACGCTCACCTCCTTGCCGCGGACCGTGACCTGGTCGCCGGTGAACAGGGTCAGCTTCCGCGCGGGCTCCGGATCCTGGGCAACGGGAGCCACCGGAGCCGATGCTGCCGCGGGGTCTGCGGTGGCGGGCGCGACTCCGATGAACAGGGTCGCCAGCGTGGCGCCCAATGTGCCGTACGCCAGTAGACGGCGTTGTCGCATGGGGGTCCTCTCCACTTCGGTGCGTCGATCAGCGTGATCGCCTGAGTCAGGTGCCTGGGTGTTCGGGATGAGTTCATCCGCACGTTTCGTAGCGGCGGCAACGTCGTGCCACAACGGTTGCGCAGACGGTGGCGGCCACCGGGGTCGCCGACGTTCGCCCAGCTCAGAGCGAGGAGCCGAGAAGTGGCCTGTGACGTACGTCGCAGCGACGCACACAGCTTCCGCAGCAACTTCTGCCTGTTGTTCTGCCGGAGCCGGATCGAGCACGAGCATGCGTGTTCCGGTCCGCACGGCTCGCTGTGCCCGGCGCGGCGGTCGTCGTACGAGGCAGGACCGACGCCGTGGCAGGGTCGCCGGTCAGCTCGGGCTCACCGCCGCACGCGGTCCGCGGCGCTCGGCGGTCCGGGCTGCTGGCACACGTACGGTCGGAGCGGATCCAAACGGCAAGCCTGGCAACGCGTCGCGTCCATCGGTGCAGCGACCGACGGACGCGACGACGGGTGGGGTGACCGGCTCAGTGCCGGCGGCCCTCCGAGATCCGGTAGGTGCGCAGGTTCGGGTCGGCCCGCAGCTGCGCCTCGGTGTACTTGACGGTGTCCCAGCCCTTGCCCGAGTAGAGCCGGGTCTGGTCGGCGTACCAGGGCGAATTCGGGTTGGTCGACTGCGAGTAGGTGAGGATCTGCCGGCCGGACGGGCCGTTCGGGCCCAGTTCGACGGCCATCACGAAGGACGAGCCGTGCACCACCTTCGGGTAGCCGACCCCGGGGCGCAACGGGTTGATGATCATGTTGAAGATGCCGGCCTCGGCCGGTCCACCGTGGATCGGGATGCGCTGGTCGCCGCGCGGTTCGGTCTGCACGTCGCCGAGCCGGGCGTCCAGCGGGATGCCGGCGAGCCGGCGGACGGCGTCGGCGAGCGCCCGCAGCACCCTCGGGTCGGTACTGGCCAGCCGGGCCGGGGTCTGCACCGGGTCGGCGGCGTCGAACGCGTCGGCGAACCGGATGCCGCCGGCCAGGGCGAATTCGGTGAACAGGTGGGCGCCGCGGCTGTCGGTGTCGGCCCGCAGGTCCCAGCCCCGCAGCGCGGCACAGGCGTCCCGCAGGTCGACGGTGGTGCCGTCGGAGGCGGTCGCGGTCGGCTGGGCGGTGCAGAGCGCCACCAGGTCGTCGCGGACCAGTTCGCCGCCGTACGCGCGGTTGCCGAACACGGTCTGCCAGAGCCGGCCGGTGGTGAACCGGGTGCCCGGCAGGTCGTCGGTGCCGGTCAGGCGCCGCTGCACCTGGTCGAGGCCGAGCCGGGTACGCAGGCTGCGCTGGGTGCCCTCGTTGCCGATGATCCGCGGGTAGCCCTCCAGCGGGGCCTCCGGGTTGGCCAGCCAGTGGCTGTCGTTGGAGTTGGTCACGTAGTCGGTGCGGAACCGGACCGGCAGGTTCGCCGGGCCGAGGATGCCGGGCACCACCGCGTCCGGGTCGGCGCCGAGCGCGCACGCCGACCGGGAGCCGTCCAGGACGGCCTGGCCGCTGCTGGCGTAGAGCGGCTGGAACGGCGCCGGGATGCACGCGGCGGCGAGTTCGTCGGTGACCCGGGGCACCACCGAGTGGTCGGCGTAGAGCGCCTCGCCGCGGGCGTCGGCGGCGATCACGTTGACCCAGGGCAGGAACTGGTAGCGGTCCAGCACCCGCTTCAGGTCGCGGACCGTCTTCGCCCGGCCCATCTGCAACCAGCCGTCGAAGGCCCGGTTGTTGGTGGCGTTCACGTCGGTGACGGCGTACGCGGCCTCGGCCGTCCAGTCGAAGCTGCCGGGCACCACGACCACCGGCCCGTAGTGGGTGTCGTGGAAGGTGCGGCTGACCGGAATGGTGCCGCCGGCCGGGTTCGGCACCTGCACGGTGACCGTGCGGGTGGTCATCTTCCGCGGCCGACCGTCGACGTAGTAGGAGGTCGGGTCGCCGGGCACCAGGGCGAGCCGGTGCCAGACGAACCGGCGGGCGGTGGAGACGGTGTGGCTCCAGGCGAGGGTGCGGTTGTGCCCGATCTCCACGATCGGGTCGCCGATCAGCGCGGCGCCCTCCACGTCGTAGCGGCCGGGCACCTTGAGGTGCATCCGGTAGAACCGCTCCGCGCCGTCCCACGGGAAGTGCGGGTTGGCCAGCACCATCCCGCCGCGGTGGGTGGTGGCCCCGGCGCCCAGCCCGTACGCGTTGCTGCCGACCCCGGCCGGCGCCCCGTCGACGGCGGCGAGCACGGCGGCGGCGCCCGGCGCGTCCTGGGCGGCGGCCGGGCCGGTGGCGGTCGGTGGGGCGGCGGCGACGATGCCGTCGAGCAGCGCGCGCGAGCCGGCCCGGACCATGCTGGCCCAGGTGGTACGCCACAGGTCCAGTTCGGTCAGCGGGCGTACCCACGGCTTGGCCCGGCAGGCCGGGTCGGTGAGGTTCGCCGCGCCCCCGACCCGGCGCAGGTAGTGGTTGTAGCCGGCGACGAAGCCGCGGATCTGGTCGCGGACGTCGTCGGAGGGCGAGTGCACGCCGTCGCGCCGGCCGGTCAGCAGCCGCTCGACCGCGCGGTCCTCGATCGCCTTGCGGAAGAACAGGTCGCTGCGCACGTTGGCGTCGGTCGGGCCGCTCGCGCCGAACCAGCGGGACCGCTCGCCGCTGACCGTGACCACCTTCTCGGCGATGACGCAGAGGTTGTCCTCGGCCTGGACGTAGCCCACGCCGAAGCCGAGGCTGCCGAAGTTGTGCGCGGTGATGTGCGGGACGCCGTAGGACGCCCGGCGGATCTCGGCGGAGTAGCCCCGCCCGTCGCGCGGCTTGCCGGCGGCCGGCGCGCCGCCGACGGCCAGCCCGGACACGACCATGCCCAGGGCGGCCACCGCCGCGCCGAGGCGAAGAGCTGGACCGGTCACGCCATCCTCCCCCGCCGGACGTCATCGTCCAGAAACATCCACGTTGCTCGGCATTCTCACCCCGGCCGGCCCCTCGCGTACACCCCCCAACCGGCGGCCCCCGCCGAGTCACTGCTCAGGCGGGATACCAGGGATCAGGGAAGGTCCAGGACCAGGCCGGCGGCGGCGACGTCGGTCTCGCCGTCGTACCCGTCACCGGCGGCGGCGTGGGCGGCCGCCGGGTCGGTGCCCGGCCAGAGGTGGGTCAGCAGCAGGTAGCCGACGCCGACGGCCGCGGCCAGCCGGCCCATCTGCCGCGCGCTGGACAGATAGCGCCGCGAGTCCCCCGGCACCTCGTCGACGTAGGTCGCCTCGGCCAGCAGCAGGTCCGCGTCCCGGGCCAGCTTCGGCAGCACGGGGCTCGGGCCGGTGTCACCGGTGTAGGCGAGGACCCGGCCGCCCGCGGTCAGTCGTACGCCGGCGTTCGGCACCCAGTGCGGCAGCGGGAAGGTCTGGGCACGGAACGGGCCGATGTCGAGGCGGCCGCCGAGGGTGATCTCGTGCAGCGTGTAGGCGTCGGCCAGCATCCCGGGCCGGTCCAGCGCCAGCACCGCGTCGAGCGCGCCCGGCGGCGCGTACACCGGCAGTGGGGCCGGCGGGTCGTCGCGCAGCGCCCGCGCCCGCAGCAACGGGTTCAGGTCGGCGCAGTGGTCGGGGTGGCCGTGGCTGACGAACACGGCGTCGACCTGGTCCGCGTCGAGCCACTCCAGCAGCCGCGGCACGGTCGCGTAGCCGACGTCGACGAGCAGCCGGAATCCGTCATGTTCCACCAGGTAACCGCTGCACGCCTGGCCCGCCTCCGGCCACGCCCCGCACCCGCCGAGAACCCTGAGCCGCATGCCGGCACCCTAGCCGCCGGCCCGCCGGGCCGTCGCCGGCAATTCCGGCGGCCAGCGGGAGATCGCCCGGCCAACGGCCGCCGTCCGCTTTCGCCGTACGGGGTGGTCCGGCGCTCGGTAACGTCAGCCACAGCCGGTGAGGCCGGCGCGGGCGGAAGGGGTGAGCGCCGGTGACCGAGACGGGCGGCCGTCGCGACGCGATGATCGCCGTCGACATCGGCACCGCCAGCGCCAAGGTGGTCGCCTACGACACCCAGGGCCGCCAGCTCACCCAGTACGGGGTGCCGTATCCGTTGGACGAGCCGCAGCCCAGCTGGGCCGAACAGGATCCGCTGCGGATCCACGCGGCGGTACTGGAGGCGATCGGGGCGGTGGTGGTCGACCTGGGGCGGCCGGTGGCCGGGCTGGCGTTCAGCACCGCGATGCACAGCCTGATCGGGTTGGACGCCGACGGCGAGCCGATCACCCCGTCGATCATCTGGGCGGACGCCCGGGCCAGCCGGCAGGCCGAGCGGCTGCGCGCCGTACCGTCCGGGCTGGCCCTGCACCGGCGCACCGGCACCCCGGTGCACCCGATGGCGCCGCTGCCCAAGCTGCTCTGGCTGGCCGAGCAGGAGCCGCAGCTGTTCGGACGGGCCGCGTACTGGGTGGGGATCAAGGACTGGATCCTGCTGCGGCTCTGCGACGAGCTGGTCACCGACCACTCGGTCGCCTCCGGCACCGGGCTGATGGACATCCACCGGCTGGCCTGGGACCCCGAGGCGCTCGGCATCGCCGGCATCACCGAAGCGCAGCTGCCCCGGCTGGTCTCCACCACCGCCGTGCTGCCCGGCCTGACCGCCGAGGCGGCCGCGGCGACCGGGCTGCCCCGGCGTACGCCGGTGGTGGTCGGCGCCGGCGACGGGCCGCTGGCCAACCTGGGCCTCGGCGCGGTGGCCCCCGGGGTGATGGCCTGCTCGATCGGCACCAGCGCCGCGATGCGGGTGGTGGTGGAGCACCCCGGCGTGGACCCGCTCGGCGGGGTGTACTGCTACGCGCTGACCGAACGGCGCTGGGTGGTCGGCGGGGCGATCAACAACGGCGGGGTGGTGCTCGACTGGGCCGGTGACGCGCTCGCCCCGGAGCTGGGCGAGGACGCCGAGGAGGAGCTGATGGCGCTGGCCGCCCGCGCCCCGGTCGGCTCCGGCGGGTTGATCATGCTGCCGTACCTGCTCAGCGAGCGGGCCCCGCACTGGAGTGCGCTGCCGCGCGGCGCGTACGTGGGGCTGACCCGCGGCCACCGCCGGTCGCACCTGGTGCGGGCCGCGATCGAGGGGGTCTGCCAGCAGCTGGCGCTGGTGCTGGCGTCGGTGCGGGCCGCCGGCAACGAGGTGCACGAGGTCCGGGCCAGCGGCGGCTTCGCCCGCAGCGGCCTGTGGCGGCAGATCCTCGCCGACGTACTCGGCATGCCGGTGCGGTTCCCGGCCGGGCACGAGGGGTCCAGCCTCGGCGCGGCGCTGCTCGGCATGCAGGCGCTGGGTCAGATCGCCTCGGTCGACGTGGCCGCCGACCTGGTCCGGATCGAGGAGACCGTGCAGCCCGACGCGGCGGCGGCCGCCACGTACGCGACGCTGCTGCCGCTCTTCTCCGAGCTGTACGACGCGCTGGTTCCGACGTTCACCTCGCTGCGCCGGCTGGCACCGGGCCTGCCGCCCGAGCCCGTCCCCACCCCGCCACCGCTGTGAGCGGCTGGACGGGGGTGGCGACCGGCGTCAGGCCGACGCGTCGGCGTCGAGCAGCCGCTGGGCGGCCGCGCGGGCGTCGCGCGCCGGTTCCGGGCTGCCGACGATGGCCGCGGTGACCATCGCGCCGTTGGCCAGCACCAGCAGTTGGGCGGCGAGCGCCGGTGGCCGGCCGGCCGCGGCGACGAGGGCGGCGAGGTGGTCGGCGACCGCCTGCTTGTGGGTGCGGACGATGTCGGCCACGTTCGCCGACGCCGGGCCGAGTTCGGCGAACGAGTTGATGAACGCGCAGCCGCGGAAGTCGGGCTGGCCGAACCAGTCGTACAGGTAGTCGAAGACCGCCAGGACGCCCTCGGTCGGGGTCGGCCGGGCCGAGGTGTACGCCGAGATCTGCTCGCGGATCGCCAGGTCCCGGCGGCGCAGCACCGCCTCGACGAGGTGCTCCTTGGACGGGAAGAGCTGGTAGGTGCGCTTGAGCGAGACGCCGGAGGCCTGCCGGATGGCGTCCATGCCGACCGCCTGGATGCCGCGCTCGTAGAAGAGCGTGTCGGCCGCGTCGAGCAGGCGCGCCTCGGCCGTCGTGTGGTCCATGTCAAAGCCCCTTGCGCGGAGAACCGTCGTTCTCCTACGGTAGCAGCCAGCCGGAGAACGCCCGTTCTCTCGATGTCGAGGAGTCCCCGTGTCCCCCTTCGCCACCCGCCACCGCACCGTCGCCCTCGCCGGCCAGCAGGTCTTCTACCGCGAGGCCGGCGACCCGTCGCGGCCCACCCTGGTGCTGCTGCACGGCTTCCCCACCAGCTCGCACATGTTCCGGAACCTGATCCCCGCGCTGGCCGACGAGTACCACCTCATCGCGCCGGACCACATCGGATTCGGGCGGTCCTCGACGCCGCCCGTGGACCGGTTCGAGTACAGCTTCGAACGGCTCACCGAAATCACCGTGGCCCTGCTGGACACCCTGGGCATCGAACGCTTCGCCCTCTACCTGCACGACTACGGCGCGCCGATCGGGCTGCGCATCGCCAGCCGGAACCCGGACCGGGTCACCGGGCTGGTCGTGCAGAGCGGGAACGCCTACACCGACGGGTTCACGCCCTTCTGGGAGGTGCTCTTCGCGCACGCGAAGGACCGGGCGACCCACGAACCGGCGGTCCGCGAACTGCTGACCGCGGAGGCCACCCGCTGGCAGTACACCCACGGCGTGCCGGCCGACCGGCTGGACCGGATCGCCCCGGAGACCTGGACGCTCGACCAGGCCGGCCTGGACCGGCCGGGCAACAAGGAGATCCAGCTCCAGCTCTTCTGGGACTACCAGTTCAACCTGGACGCCTACCCCGACTTCCAGCGCTACTTCCGCCAGCACCAGCCGCCCACGCTGGTCACCTGGGGCCGCAACGACGAGATCTTCGGCGCCGCCGGGGCCGAGGCGTACGCCCGGGACCTGCCCGACGCCGCGATCCACCTGCTCGACACGGGCCACTTCGCGCTGGAGACGCACGGCGACGAGATCGCCGACCTGATCCGCGGCTTCCTGCGCCGGAACCGGTAGCCGGATGTCCGCCACCACCCTGCGCCCGCCGGCCACCGGCCGGCGGGCGGCCTGGGCCACCGCGCTGACCGCGGGCGCCATGCTGCTCGGCGCGACGGCCCTGCTGGGCGCCGTCGAGGCGGTGACCGGGCGGGACGTCTTCGCGCTGCCCTTCGTCGCCTCGGCGGCGGTGCTCGCCCTGGCGCCCGGCGCGCCGCTGGCCCGACCGGCGGCGGTGCTGCTCAGCTATCCGCCGTGCGCCCTCGTCGCGGTGGCGGTCACCGCTGTCGTCGGCCCGTCGGTCTGGACGGCCAGCGCGGCGGCGGGGGCGTCGGTCGTCACGATGCTGCTGCTGAGGGCGCCGCACGCACCGGCCGCGGTCTGCGCCGCCTTCATCGGCCTCACCGATCCGGGCATCGCCTATCCGCTGCACACCGTGCTGCCGGCGGTGCTGGTCGTGCTCGGCGCGGCCCTGCTCGCCGGGCGGCTGCTGCCCCGTTACGGCTACCCGCCGTCGCGGCACTGACGCGCCGGCTCCGGCCGGGCCCGCCGGGCGCCGCCCCGGTGGGCCCGGTCAGGGGGCCTCGACTGCCGAGATCCGGTACTTGTGCACCTCGGCGCCGCGGATCGCCGCCACCTGCGCCTCGGGTGGGCCGGAGCCGCGGAAGGCGAGCAGCCGCTCGTCGGACTCCCAGCGCTCGTAGACGTTGATCCGCCCCGGCTCGACCGGGTCGCCGCTGATCGCGAAGTCGACACAGCCCGGCGCGGAGCGCGCCTGCTGGATCGTCTCGACGCAGGACGCCAGGTAGGCGCCCCGCTCGGCCGGGTCGACGTAGAGGCTGCCGGCGACGATGAGCACAGTGGACCTCCCGGGTCGGTGGGCGACGACCTTGTGATACTCCCCCGGTGTGACGCTTCCGCGCGGCCGCCGCACCCGAACGGGTGACGCCGCCGTCGGCGTGCACGAGGAGCAGGTCAGGCGCCCGGGATGTTGGCCGGCGGGTCGTCCCGCACCAGCTCGGCGGCCGGCTGCTGCACCGACACCGGCAGGCCGAAGTCGGCGTACGTCAGGTCGAGCGACGCCGCCCGCCCCGGCTCGGCGGCCAACTCGATCCGGTAGCGGACCAGCCGGCCCCGCTCGTCCAGGGTGGCGGTGAACGGCACCGCCCCGGCCCGGTCGCCGAGCACGGCGCCGACCCCCTCGCCGAGCACGTCGGCGCTGTCGCGCAGGTCGAGGGTGCCGGCGTACTCGCGGTCGCCGGTCTGCCGCACCCCGCTCGGGGCGCGCAACGTGCTGGCCAGCCGGGTGTTGTCCAGGCCCCGGCCGCCGTCGACCGGCACGTGCCACCAGGTGCGGCCGTCCCACTCCGGCACCCGCCGGTCCGGGGCGCTCACCCGCACGTAGGCGTCCGTCCCGGTGACCAGCCGCTCCACCTTCACCTCGCCGGCGGGCACCTTCAGCGAGGTGGTCTCCAGGCCCCGCCGGGCGCGCGGGTCCCAGACCAGCACGGTGCCGTCCCCCTCCGCGCCGGAGCCGACGGTCAACCGGTAGGACTCCCGGTCGATCGCCGCGGCGGCGTCGACCAGCACGGCGGCCGGATCGGCGCCCGCCGCCGGCCGGTCGGCGGACGGCGACTCGGACCGGCCGAAGGCGGCCCAGCCGCCGACGACCGCGGTGGCGGCGAGGACGGCGCCGACGGCGACCAGCTTGCGACGGTTCACGGCGGCGCTCCTCGGGGAGTGTGCAAGCCCGCCGGTGGACACCGATCGACGCTCACGACAGTGCGGCCCGGCCAGCGTAGCCGGACCGCACCGCCGCGCTCACGCCCGGCTGATCGCGTTGGCGTGGATCGCCTCGCTCAGGTACGCCGTCAGTCCCGGCGCGATGGCCTCGTAGTGCGCGGTGAACCGCTCGTCGGCCAGGTACATGTCGGCCAACCCGGTGTGGATCTCGTACGAGCACTCGTAGAACGACCGGCTGATGAGCTGCCGGTGCTCCTCGGCCAGCTCCATCGCCTCCGGGCTGTCGGCCGGCGCGCCGGAGGACATCAGCGCCACGATCCGGCGGCCCCAGTCCTCGTTCTCCGCCTTGATCCGCAGCCAGTCCTCCTTCGTGTAGCGGGACACCCGCCGGTTCGACTCCCGGTACGCCTCGCTGCCGCCCCACCGCCGCTCCGCCTCCTCGGCGTGCGCGTCCGGGTCGACGTCGCCGAAGACCTCGAACCGCTCCTCAGGGGTCAGTTGGATGTTCATCTTGCTCGCCTCCATCGCGAACTCGATCGCCGTGACCATCTCCTGCAACCGCTTGATCCGTACGGTCAGCAGCTCGTGCTGGCGGCGCAGGTGCGCCGTCGGGCCACTCGCCGGGTCGCCGAGGATCGCGGCGATCTCCTCCAACGGGAACCCCAGCTCCCGGTAGTAGCGGATGTGCTGCAACCGCTCCAGGTCCGCGTCGTCGTAGCGGCGGTAACCGGTGCCGCTGCGACCACTGGACGAGAGCAGGCCGATCTCGTCGTAGTGGTGCAGCGTCCGCACGGTCACCCCGGCCAGCCTGGCCACCTGTCCCACCGTGTACGCCATGGTTTCCCTCCCTTCCGGAAACCAGGCTCCAGCCTGCCGTTACGTGAGGGTCAAGTCTGATTCTGCGACGCCGGTCACCCCGACCGCCGTGGCTTGCCCGAGCGCGCCCCGGCGCGGTGCCCGGCCGGGCGCTCAGGGTCGGGTGAGCGCGGTGTGCAGCTGGGCCAGCCCGGCGGGGCGGCCGTAGCGGTAGCCCTGCCCGTGCACGCAGCCGATCGCCGCCACCGCGGCGTGCTGCCGCTCGGTCTCCACCCCCTCGGCGACCACCGACAGCTCGAACGCCCCGGCGAGCCGGGTCACCATCTCCACCGTCGCGTACGCCCGGGCGTCGGTGTCGAGCCGCGCCACGAAGGACCGGTCGATCTTCAGTTCAGTGGCCGGGATCCGGTGCAGGTAGCTCAGCGCCGAGTAGCCGGTGCCGAAGTCGTCGATGGAGATCCGGATGCCCAGCTCGCGCAGCTGGCGCAGCCGGTCCAGCACGGCCTCGCTGCCGTCGATCAGCGCCGACTCGGTCAGCTCCAGGGTGAGCGCCCGGGGCGCCAGGCCAGCGCTGGCGGTGGCCGCGGTCACCGTGGCGATCAGGTCCGGCCGGCGCAGGTGCGCGGCGGCGATGTTCACCGCCACGGTCGCCTCGGTCCGCCGGTCCCGCCAGGTCGCCGCCGCCCGGCACGCCTCGTGGATCACCCATCGGTCGATCGGCACGATCAGACCGGTCTCCTCGGCCAGCGGCAGGAACCGGGCCGGGCTGAGCAGCCCGAGCCGGGGATGCCGCCAGCGCACCAGCGCCTCGGCGCTGCGTACCGCCCCGGTGGCCAGGTCGACGATCGGCTGGAACTCCAGGTGCAGCTGGCCCTCGTCGACCGCGCGGCGCAGGTCGGCGATCAGCTCCGCCCGGGTCACCGCCGACTCCCGGAGGGCCGGCGTACAGGTCCGGTACGCGGACTTGCCGGCGGCCTTGGCCGCGTACATGGCGATGTCGGCGTCACGCAGCAGGTCGGTGTGCGAGGCGTGCTGCGGGCCGTACTCGGCGATGCCGATGCTGGCCGACGGGTGCAGCCCCAGGTCGCCGTCGTCGTCGACCGGCTCCAGCGCGGCCAGCAGCCGCTCGGCGAGCCGCTCCGGCGACACCGGCCCGTCGCCGTCGACCAGCACAGCGAACTCGTCGCCGCCGAGCCGGGCGATGGTGCCGTCGCCGTCGACCGCCGTCCGCATCCGGTCGGCGACCCCGGTCAGCAGGCTGTCCCCGGTGGCGTGCCCGAACCGGTCGTTGACCTGCTTGAACCCGTCGAGGTCGAGCAGCAGCACGGCCACCGGCCGGCGGTCGCGCAGGGCGGCGCGCAGCTTCCGGTTGAACATCAGCCGGTTCGGCAGGCCGGTGAGCTGGTCGGCGTACGCCAGCCGGCGCAACCGGACCACCAGCCGCAGGTTCTCGTTGGCGGCCAGCCCCTGCCGCAGCGCCAGCGCGGCGAGCAGCGCCATCATGCCGAAGAAGACCAGGTGCGGGGTCTGCCCGGTCGGCTGGCGGGCCAGCACCACGGCCACGATGGCTCCACCCACCGGCAGGTACGGCAGCGCCACCCGCCACCACGGTGGCAGCGGCGATTCGGCCTCGTCCCCGTGGTCACACTCCGGCGGCGGCGGGTACCGGGTGGCCAGGCCGACCAGCAGGTAGCTCAACGGCCAGCAGAGGTCGATCGGGTGGCCGGAGAAGTAGTCGCCGCGTACGGCGAGCGAGACGTAGCCGGTGTCCGCCACCGCCCGCAGGGTGAGGCTGGCGCCGATCACGGTCATCGGCCGCCACGCCGGCCGGGCCACCGCGACCAGGATGGTCAGCTGCATCAGGTCGAGCATCGGGAAGAGCAGCCCGAGCGTACGCACCGGATCGGCCAGGTCGGCGGCGGCGACGTCGCGGACGACCACCACCCAGCCGATCGGCACCAGGGCGAGCCCGACGATCACCCCGTCCAGCACGGTCCGGGCCCGCCCGACGGCGGTGCGCGGGGCGGCGAGCGAGCAGAGCAGCGCGCCGGTGCCGGTGAGGATGCCCGCGATGAAGATCGCGCCGACCAGCGGCGTGTGCGGCAGGTCGCCGCCGAGCAGCCGGTCGACCGTCCACACCGCCCGGCCGAGCGCCGCCAGCGCCATGGTGGCGGCCAACAGCAGCCAGAACCGGCGCAGCGTCGTGGGATGCCGGCGGGCCGCCCCGAGACAGGCCAGCGCCGCCCAGCCGGCGACCAGCAGCGCGCCGACGTCGCTGACCAGGGCCGCGGCGGGCAACTCGGCGACCAGCCAGAGCGCCTCGCCGACCAGCACCGCGCCCGTGCTGAGCAGGCCGATCCGAGCGGTACGTGCCGACATCGGGCCGGCCGGGCGTCCCCACAGCGTCGGCGGTGCCACATCGGCCGGCGGGCCAGAGTCTGCGGGGTGGACCGCGGCGGCCGGCGCGGGGACGCCCCCGGCGGCCTGCTCGACGTGCTGTCGCGATCCGATCGCTCCGGCTCTCTCTCGTGCGCACCCTCGACGGCGAGGACCGGCCCGGCAAACCCGGAAAGCGTAGCGACGCGCTCAGCCGCCCCGCCAGAGCCGGACGGTCACCGGCACGCGTCGCGCGGCTCTGCCCGGAATCGGCGCGAACGTGCTCGCCCAGCGTCTCAGCGAGTTGGAGGTTTCGGCGTCCCGCACAAGCGCCGGCTCCCGCTACCCGCCAGCGCGACGGTCGGTGAACTCGCCAGTTGGGGGTACCCACAAACGGCACGCTTTGGCGCCAGGACACTGCAAGGCCCTCCTGAAACGCCAGGTCATGGCATCGATCCCGGCGTGTTTAGCGGACAGCAGATTGATCATCAGCAGCTCGGCGGCCTACCGTGGTGGTCGTGCATGAGGTTCACACGGGGGACGGACGGATCCTGGCAGTCGAGGAGTGGGGCGTTCCCGACGGAGCACCGGTGCTGTCGGTGTGCGGTAGTCCGATGAGCCGCCTGGCGCGGTATCCCGATCCGGCGCTTTTCGAGCGGCTCGGTGTACGGCTCGTCACCTACGACCGGCCGGGGTTCGGTCGCTCCACATCGAGACCGGGCCGTCGGGTCGTTGACGGTGCCGACGACATCGCGGCTATCGTCGACGCGCTCGATCTGGACCGGCTTTCGGTCGTCGGGGTATCTGGTGGCGGGCCACACGCTCTGGCGTTCGCCGCCCGGTACCCGGAGCGGGTCGTCCGGGTGGCGGTGCTGGCGAGCCTGGCGCCCCGCGACGCCGCCGGCCTCGAGTGGACGGCCGGCATGGCCGACGGCAATCGCCGCAGCGCGGCGGCAGCCTTACAGGGCCGCGCGGCCGTCGAGGCGCACCTCGCTGCTGTGGACCGGGCCGGGCCGGCGCTGTTGCCCGCCAACGACCAGGCCGTGCTCGCCAGGCCGGAGATCAACGCCATGGTCAGGGCGGCGTTCGCCGAGGCCGTCCGGCCGGGCCTCGACGGCTGGGTCGACGACGTGCATGCCCTCTTCGGTCTGCCGTGGGGTTTCGACCCGGCGACCGTGTCGCGACCGGTACGGGTGTGGCACGGCGCTCTCGACCAGGCCGTGCCCGCCGCGCACGGCCGGTGGCTCGCGGCGCGCATCCCCGGCGCCGAGCTCGAAGTCCAGCCGGACGCCGGTCACGCCGGTCACTTCGACGCGACACCGGCCGTCCTCGAGTGGCTGGTTGCGGCGCACGTCACCGCAAACGGACGCTGAATCCACCACCGCCCGCCGCCGGTCGTCGGCCGGGCCGGCCGCCACCGCTCGTTGATCATGAGGTTAGCGGCAGCGACGGAGATCGAGTCCGCCGCCAACCTCATGATCAACGGGGGTGGGCGGGCGGGGTCAGGTCCAGGGTTCGTCGGGGTGGGTGGGGAGGGGGTCGGTGGGGGTGGGGGCGGGGGTGGGTGGGCCGCCGTGGGTCCAGGGAGTCTCCTCGACGGCGGGGAACGTGGCGGCCGGCAGGAAGGCCTCCGACAGGGTGGTGTAGCAGAGCCGCTCCCCCGCCTCCGGCACGCTGCCCGGCGCGGCGGTCAATCCGCGGCCCATCCCGCCGGAGAGTTCCAGCACCACCTCGGTCTTGCCGTCCGCGGCCGGCGTCACGAACACCACCCGGGCCTTCTGCGCCGGCCGGGCCGGCGAGTACAGCACCGCCCCGACCGGCACCAGCACCGGCTCGGTGGTGACCAGCTGGATCCGGGGGCGCAGCACCGGCCGCTTGCCGCTGTCGTCCACCCGCTTCGGGTCGGCCAGCGTCACCTCGCCGACGAACGCCTCACCGGCCAGCCGGTGCTCGGCCATCACCAGCGCGTCGTCGTAGGCGCGCTGCACCGCGTAGGAGGTCAGCGCCCGTTCCAGGCGGTGCAACCGGGCCGCCGCCGCCACCGCCCCGTCGCGCCGCGGCTGCGGCCCGCCGCCCGCGTCGAGGTGCTCCGTGTAGCCGGTGAACGCGTCCCGGTCGCCGGCCCACCGACCCTCGACCCGGGCGCCCGGCGGCAGCGCGCGCAGCAACCCCACGCCGCGCCACATCAGCTCCCAGGTGGGCGCGAGCTGGTCGCGCAGCAGCCGTTCCAGCTCCGCGTACGCCGCCGCGCGGGCCGCCGGGTCCGCCTCGGCGGCGGCGTAGCCGGCGATCGCCGGGGCGAGCAGCCGGTTGTCGAACTCGGGATCGGTGGCCGGCCCGGCCGGCGGGCAGCGCGTCGGGTCCTCGGCCAGCGCCGCCGCCTCGGCGCCGGTGAGCCCGGCCGGCGGGTCGATCCAGCCGAGCAGCGCCGGCAGGTGCAGGTCCTCCACCGCGCTCTGCCCGGTCGCCCAGTGCAGGGTCAGCGCGTCGGTCATCGCCACCAGCGCCGACGAGCCCGGATGCTCGGCCCGCTCGGCGAAGAACGTCGACCAGCGGCCCAGCAGCGGCACCGACGGGGGCACCGGATGCTCGCCGTCCGTCCGGCGGAACCGGGTGGAGCGGCCGAGCAGCCGCAGGAAGGTGACCCCCGCCGGGTTCGGCACCAGCAGCTGCGGCGCGTCGACGTACCGGTGGCGGACGTCCCGGCCCCGGTCCACCGCGACCGCCTCGGTGGCTCCCCGGTGCCCGTCCAGGTACGGCAGCAGCACCGCCGCCAGCTCGGCGGCGAACGCGAAGCGCTGGTCGCGGTTGCGGGGCTGGGGCACGATCAGCAGCCGCGCCTCGTCCGGCGCCGCGCCGACCAGCATCGCCAGCGGGGCGTTCGCCTCGCCGGCCATCGCCAGCGGCACCAGCACCAGCGGCCGGGGCGACAGGTGCAGGTGCCGTACGGTGGCCACCGGCTGGGCCACCCCGGCGGCGAGCGCCTGCGCCTTCGCCAGCGCGCGCAGCGTACTCATGCGGGCAGCCCGAGGGCCTCGGCGCGCAACCGGGCGGCGGCGCGCAGCAACGCGGCGGCCTCCGCCTGCTCCGGCTCCGGGGTCCGCTCGCCGGTGGCGAGCGCCAGCACCTCGGGCACCGTCGGCACGCCGCCGAGCGCCTCGCGCACCGGTCGGCCCAGCGCCGCGGTCTGCTCCCGGGCCTCGTGCCGGCAGAAGTACGCCAGCTCGCAGGCGGCCAGGCAGTCCGGCGCGTAGCGGGCCTCCACCGTGGACAGCGCGGCGGTCAGCGTCGCCGGGTCGGCGGTCAGGTCGGCGGTGAACTCCTCGGGCACGGCCGCCAGCAGCGTGTCGATCCGGGCCATCCGGTCCAGCTGCCGGCGCAGCACCAGCAGCTGCTTGCGCACGTCGAGCAGGCTCGCCACCGGCTGGTTGGCGAAGTCGCGCGGGCAGACCAGCACCACGTCGTGCGACACCAGCTCCGGGTCGTGCCCCTCGACGGCGAGCAGCTCGCGCAGCGCCAGCACGTAGACGGCCGACTGGATCGCCGCGGCGGCCACCTTGCCCGGGTCGGCCTGCCCGTCGATCACCGGAAACGACTTGATCTCCACGACGTGGAACCGGCCGGCGAGCCGGGCCGCGACCAGGTCCGGCTCCAGGTGCACCCGCCGGCCGGCGACGTCCAGGCCGAGCAGCGGGTGGTCGAAGAGCGCCGCCGGCTCGTCCGGCCCGGCCGGTACGGCGGCGGTGAGCACCGCCCGCGAGCGCCGGTGCCGGTCCGGCAGGTCGTCCGCGCCGAGGTCGGTCCAGTCGGCCCGCTCACCGGGCGGCACCCCCAGCCGCTCCGCCACCAGTCGCAGCAGCTGTGCGCCGCCGTCCGCCTTGACCTGCGCCTCGAACGCGTTGCCCCGGGTGATGGCGAACCGGGACTGCCCGAACCGGGCCGGGAAGCCGATCCGCTCGGCCAGCTTCGGCTTGTCCACCCCGGCGCCGTCGAGGACCGCCCGCCGGGTGCAGCCCGGGTTGCCGGTCAGCGCGGCGATGGTGCGGGCGTTGTGCCGCCGGGCCGGCACCCCGCCGCGGATCGCCGCCAGTCGCTGCTCGCTGCTCGTCATGATCCGCCCAGAATAGGCCCGGACCGGCTCCGCGCCACGCGTGCCGCGACCGGGGTCAGCGGCGGCCCGCGGTGACCGGCACCGGCGCCGCTACGCCGCGCCGCACCAGGACGGCGACGAGCGCGGCGGCCACCAGCGCCACCCCGGCCATCGACCAGAGCACGGCGTGCAGCCCGCCGGTGAACCCCGGGTCGGCGAGCCGGCCGGCCGTGGTGCTGGCGACCACCGCCCCGACCACCGCGATGGCGACCGTCTCGCTCGCCAGCCGGGCCGTGTTGATCATCCCGGCGCCGGTCGCCGCCCGGTCCGCCGCCACGCTGCCGATGGCCAGCGCGTCGAGCAGCCCGATGGAGAGCCCCACCCCGACGCCGATGGTGAGCAGCGGCCCGGCCAGCACGCGCGGACCGCTGTCCGGGCCGAGAACGGTGGCCCAGGCAGCGCCGACGGCCACCACCGCGACCGACGCGACGATCACCGCCGGGGCCGGCACCAGCCGGGTCAGCGCCCCGCTGAGCAGCGGCAGGACCAGCGTCGGCGCGGTCAGCAGGATCAGCGTCGCGCCCGCCCCGGCCGGGCTCAGCCCGACCACCGTGGTCAGGTACGACGGCAGGTAGACCAGCAGCGGCACCAGCACGGCGACGATGGTGGCCGCCGCCAGGCAGATGCCCAGGAACCGGGGGCTGGCCAGCAGCGCCAGGTCGAACATCGGCTCGGCGCGACCCCGCTCGACCCGGACGAACACCACCAGCAGCGCCAGCGCGGCGGCGAACGCGGCGACGATGACCGGGTCGTCCCAGCCGTGTTCCGGGCCCTGCACGAAGCCGAAGATGAGCAGCAGCAGCGCGGCGGTGAACGACACCGTGCCCGGCCAGTCGATCCGGCCGCCCTCGGGCCGGCGGGACTCGGGCAGCAACGGCACCAGGGCCAGCACCACCAGACCCGCCAGCGCGGGCGCGGCGAAGACCGACCGCCAGCCGAACGCGTCGACGAGCAGCCCGGCGATGGACGGGCCGAACGCCAGGCCGGCGCCGATCGCCGTACCGAAGAGGCTGAACGCGCGGGCCCGGGCCCGGCCGTGGAAGGTGCCGGCGAGGATCGCCGACGCGCTGGTGGCGGCGGCCGCCGCGCCGACACCGGCGAGCGCGCGGACGGCGTCGAGCAGCACGATGTCGTCGGCGACCGCGGCGAGCAGCCCCGCGCCGGCGAAGATCGCGACGCCGGTGGCGAAGACCCGCCGCCGGCCCAGCAGGTCGGCGAGCGCACCGCTGGCGAGCATGAAGCTGGCGAAGGTGGCGTTGTAGCCGTTGACCACCCACTGCACGCCGGCCAGCCCGGCGTCGAGATCACGCCCGATGTCCGGCAGGGCGACCGAGGCGCCGGTCAGCGACACCGGCAGCGAGAGGGTGGACAGCAGGACAGCGACCAGCACGACGGCCGGATGGTTACGCACGATTCCCCCGTTCGGACGGCCGCCTCAGCGTAGGTGCCGCCGGTGGGGGCGGGATCCGCTCCGGGTCGAAGATCACACGAGATCGACAGCGCCGGGGGCTACCGGCCGGCCGAACGGTTCCAGGGGGAACGGGGAAGCGCGGTGCCGGCCAGCGGGCGGCGGTCGCGCCGGCGCCGGCGACGGCGGCCGGGGGTGCAGGGCGGCCGGGAGACGGTGTGCACGGGTGCCGCGGCGTCGGGCCGCCGGCCGATCAGCCAGCAGAGGAAGTGGGCCATCGGGGCGCTCAGCCGACCGCGATGCGCTCGGCGGCGGCCTTGGGGATCTCGTACTGGGCGCCGCAGAAGGTGCACTGCTGCAGGTAGCGGGTGCGGATCGGAATGATCGGGATGAAGAACAGGCTGAACTTCGTCGACCGGCGGGTGACCACCTGCGCGGCGTGGTTCCCGCAGTTACGGCAGACCTGCTGCGTCACGCCCGACTGGGTGACCTTGGTGCGGAGTCCGAAGATGAAGAACATCGCCCGGCAATACCCCGCGGGACGTCGTACCTCACCACCGACGGCGTCGTGTCGCTGCGAACCCGGCGAGGGAACGGCTGAACGCCCGTCCCGTGATGCCGGGCCGGGCGTTCAACCTGTCGCGCGTCGACAGGGTCACTCGTCGGAGTTCATCCACGCGGGCCAGCGGTCGCCGTCCTTGCCGTGGTCCCGGTCCTCGTCCTTCTTGTCCCGGTCCTCGTGGTCCTTGTCGTGGTTCCGGTCCTCGTCGCACTTGTCCCGGTCACGGTCCTTGTCGTCCTTGTGCCAGCCCCAGTCCTCGTGGTCCTTGTCCCGGTTCCGGTCGTCGTCGCACTTCCGGTCCTCGTCGCTCTTGATCTGGCCCCGGATCTCGCCGTTCGGGTACTTCTTGGTGTGCACGTTGACGTACGTGACACCGGCCTCGATGGCGTCGACGAGCTCGTCGAACTCGCCGGGCTCGATGCCCTGCGCGGCGGGGCCGACGACGTCATCGCGCTTGATGGTTCCCTCGACCTTGGCCGGGGACTTGGGGCAGGCCGGGACGTGCTTCGGCGCCCCGCCCTTCGCGTCCTTCAGGTTCGAGCACAGGAAGGCGGCGACCCCGCCGCTCTGGTGCCGGCCCCCGAAGTGGATGTGCGCCTGCTCGACGTCCTTCAGCTCGTCGTAGGTCAGCTTGTACTTGATTTCCTTGTTGCGTTCGTCGATGTGTGCCACGAACCGGCCGAAGCCGGGTGTGGAGATGGTCAGCGGGTCCTCCTCGTAGCCGCTGAGCTTGGCCCGGACGACCTGCTTGCCGCGCGAGTCACTCCAGTCCCACGAGCCGCCGTGCGAGTCGCGGGAGTCGTGCGACTCACGCTTGTCGCCCGAGTCGTCCCGGCCGTCACCCATGGCTGCGGTGCCCAGGGCGGTGGCCGCCACCGCCGCGCTGGCCGCCACCGCCACTGTCCACAGTCGAGTACGTCGGATCAGCATCTGTCGTTCCCCTCCTAGACGGGGCCCGAGCCCGGAACCGACGGGGTGGTGCTCGTCCGCCCCGGGCGCAGGCATGCGAAGGCGCCGCGCGCCGGAGAGACGTGACGTCGAAACCTCCGGCGCTCGGGATCGATTAACGCCCTATGGTGAAATTGTCCCATGTTTGGCGGAAACCTGAGACATCTTCACTGATTCGACCGTCAGGGACCTACGAGCGCTATGCAGCGGGCTGCGGCCTGTGCCGTCGGCCGGCCGGGGTGCGGCGTTTCTCCTGCGACACGCCGAACTGCCCGACCGCCGTCAGCGGTCAGGCAGTTCGGGGCGCCGGGCCGGTGGGGAGGCCCCGGCGCGGTGGCGGCTCAGCCCGCGGCGTTGGCCGTCTCGGTCTCCAGGCCGGGGATCTCCGCCGGCAGCCAGATCGGCTGCCAGTCCGCCACCTCATGGAAGCGGCGCAGCTCGGCCAGCCCCGACACCGACCCGGCCCAGGCCGCGTACGGCGGGTTCGTCTCGTCGAAGCCGCTCTGCACGAAGGTCAGCCGGGTCTTCCCGGCCGACTCGGCCAGCTCCCAGGTGACCACGCCCGTCGGGCCCCAGTCCACGGACATCTTCCGGCCGGGCTCCAGGTCGATGACCTTGGCCGCGTAGCCGGCGTCGAAGCCGCCCATCGCGTAGCGGCCGCCGACCCAGGGCTCGATGCCGATCGGGTAGCCGAACCAGGCGCTGGCCTGCTCGGAGTCGGTCAGCGACTCGTACACCTTGGCCATCGGGGCGTCGATGAGCAACTCGCCGCGCAGCTCCGCGGAGGTGAAGTCGACCTTGGGCACCAGCGGCGCGCCCTCCAGGTGGGCGGCCAGGTTGGCGATGGCGAGACTCCAGAACGTCTGCAGCACACCCCGGATGCTGCTGCCGCTCATCATCTCGTTGATGTCGAAGTGGCTCTGCGTCAGCGTGAGGACGGTCGTCTCCGCGCCCTCGGCGCGCAGCGCGAACTCGGTGGTCGTCTCCACCCCGTCGAGCAGCCAGGCGAAGCGGAGCGTGTCGTCGTCGACGTGCAGCAGCCGCTGGTGGGGGGCGTCACCCTCGGGAGTGAACCGGCCCCAGAACTCGTACCGCCCGGGAAGCTCGACCTCGGCGTGCTCGGCCAGCCAGACGCGCAGCTCGGCCGGGTCGGTCAGGGCGCGGCGGACGGCGTCGATCGGCGCGGCCAGGCGGGCGTGCAGCTTCATCGGTTCACTCACGGTCTCTCCCCTTCGGGTAGCAGGCCACGGCGAGCTTGAAGGCGTCCCCCTCGGCGCCCCCGTAGCGGGTGAAAAGGTCCTGCAGGGCGGACTGCAGGTCGTGCAGGAACTGCTGTCGTTGCGCCGCCGGCACGCGGATCTCGCCGGACACCCCGACCGAGGGCAGCTCGGGCGCGGCGCGGTCCAGCCCGGCGATGTCGGCCTGGACCTCCTCCATCAGGTCGAGCAGGTAGCCCAGGCTCAGCTCGTCCCGCGCCCGGCGCAACCCGATCCGGCCGACCAGCCGGGGCGAGAGCCAGTACGACCGCGCGGCCGCCTGGTAGATGCCCTCGGTGATGCCGCGGACCTTGCGCTCGTTGACCCGCTCGACCAGGCCGGCCGCCACCAGCTGCTTGACGTGGTAGTAGACGCGCTGCGGCGTCTGCTCCAGCCGGGTCGCGACCTCGGTGCAGGTGCGGGGTTCGGCCAGCTGCCGCAGCACCTCGACGCGCTGCGGCTTGAGCAGGGCCTCGGCCTGCTCGATCTGCTCCAGGTACAGGACTTCTCTCATGGCAAAGTTAGTTTGTACGTACAAAACTTGCTTGTCAATGAGTTCGACGAAAGGCCGCGCCTGCGCGCGGCCTTTCGTCAACGGGTGGTGGTCAGGGCAGCCAGTCCGGGCGCAGCGGGTAGCTGTTCGCCCCATCCGGCCCGTTGCGGGTGGCCAGCACCTGATGCAGCTGGATGCCGTTGAGCTCGAACGCCAGGCGGGAACCGGCCATGTAGAGCCCCCAGACCCGGGCAGTGCCCACCCCCACCTCGTCGACGCAGAAGTCCCAGTTCGCCACCAGGTTGCGGCACCAGCCGGCCAACGTCAGCGCGTAGTGCTGCCGCAGGTTCTCCTCGTGGTGCACCTCCAGCCCCACGTCGTGCAGCTCGCTGATCAGCCGCCCGGGGCCGGCCAGCTCCCCGTCCGGGAAGACGTACCGGTCGATGAACGCGCCCGAGCGGTGCGGGGCGTGGTTGTCCGCGCGGGTGATGCAGTGGTTGAGCAGGCGCCCGCCCGGGCGCAGCCGGTCCCGCAGGAAGCCGAAGTAGGCCGGGTAGTTGCGCACCCCGATGTGCTCGGTCAACCCGATCGAGGAGACGGCGTCGAACTGCTGCGGCGGCACGTCCCGGTAGTCGAGGTGGCGCACCTCGGCCAGCTCGGTCAGCCCCTCCCGCTCGATCGCCGCCTGGGCCCACTGCGCCTGCGCCCGGGACAGCGTCACGCCGAGCGCCTTCACGCCGTACTCCCGGGCCGCGTGCCGGACCATCCCGCCCCAGCCGCACCCCACGTCGAGCAGCCGCATCCCCGGCTTGAGCGCCAGCTTGCCGGCTACCAGGTCGTACTTGGCCGCCTGGGCCTGCTCCAGGGTGTCATCCGGGCTGTGGAACAACGCGCAGGTGTACGTCATCGACGGGCCGAGCACCTTCTCGTAGAAGGCGTTCGACACGTCGTAGTGGTGGGAGATCGCGTTGCTGTCCCGGGTACGGGAGTGCCGCAGCCCGTTCACCACCCGCTTCCACCGGGGCTGGGCCTCCTGCGGCGGCGGGGGCGGCGGCAGCAGCCGCTCCCAGCCCAGCCGGCGGACCAGGCTCAGTCCCTCGGCCAGCGGCGGCATCCGCAGGCGCATCTCGTCCTTGAGCACCCGCAGCGCCTCGTACGGGTCGCCCGGGTGGACCCCCTCCAGCGCCAGGTCGCCGCTGACGTAGGCGCGCGCCATGCCCAGGTCGCCCGGGGCGGTGAGCAGGTAGGACAACCCCCGCTCGGAGTTGATGGCCAGGGTGATCCCGGCGTCGGTCGGGCCGAACGCGCTGCCGTCGTACGCGGTGATCCGCACCGGCAGCGGGCCGGCGGTGACCGCACGGATCACGTCGGCCACGGTCAGGCCCCTGGGCCGGCCCCCCGCCGGCGGGGTGGCGGGAGTGCTCGCCGCTCCCTGGTCTCGATCGGTCAGGCTCATTGTCGTGCAACCGCCTTCTCGTACAGTCCGGTCAGCCGGTGATCCGGGTCGTAACGGTCCTTCACCGCGCGCCAGGTCTCGCCCCCGTAGAGCCGGTCGAAGGACGCCCGGTCGTAGTACGCGTCGGAGTAGAGCGACTTGTGCCCGCCCAGCTCCGACACCTCGCGCTCGATCGACCGGTTGACGTCGCCGTCGGCGGCGCCCTCCGCGATCGGCACACTCCCCCAGAATCCGATGTTGACGTAGTCCTGCCCCGGCCGTAGCGGATACAGCGGCCAGGCCCGCGCCGTTCCGGGGCCGGTCGGCTCGCGCAGCCGCAGCGGGCAGAGCCAGACCGGGCTCATCCCGACCTCACGGGCGAACCAGCGCAGGAACTCCGCCGTCCGGTCCAGCGGGATCTCCACGTCCTGCACCACCCGCTCCCGCGCCGGCAGGCCGCGCAGCCGGTCGATCCGCGCGGCCACCCCGTGCCGGTTCTCCAGCCGGACCAGCCGGTGGTAGACGTCGCTGCGCCGCCACCGCGCCGGCCAGATCCGGCGGACCACCGGATGCTGCACCCCGAAGGCCGCCGAGCACCAGAACCAGTCGGTGTCCCAACGCCACAGATAGTCGTACGCGGTCAGCGCGTCCCGGGTACGCCGGCGCAGCGACCGGTAGTAGATGTCCTGGCCGGTGTAGTCGCTGGTTTCGCCCGCGTCGTCGGTGAACGTGCCCAGCACCAGGTACGCCTCGCCGGGGCTGAACATCACCCCGTCCATCGCGTCCACCTCGACGCCGCCGAAGGAACGGGTGGCGCTCACCTCGCCGATCGCGTCGACCAACTCCTCCAGCCGGGTGAACCGCACGTTGCGCAGCGCCACCTGCCGGCGGACCGGCTGCAGTTCGATGCGCAGCCGGGTGGCGTAGCCGAGGCTGCCCAGCGAGTTGGGGAACGCGGCGAACAGGTCCGCGTGCTCACCATCGGGCCGGGCGGTGACGATCTCGCCGGCGCCGGTGAGCACGTCCAGTTCGAGCACCGACTCGTGCGGCAGGCCGTTGCGGAACGAGGTGGACTCGATGCCCAGCCCGGTCACCGCGCCGCCGAGGGTGATGGTGCGCAGCTGCGGCACCACCAGCGGCATCAGCCCGTGCGGCAGGGTCGCGTCGACCAGGTCCTCGTACGTGCACATGCCCTGCACGTCGGCGGTGCGGGCGGCCGGGTCGACGGCCAGCACCCCGGTCAGGCCGCTGACGTCCAGGCCCGGAACGCGGGGCGCAGATCGCGGGCGGAACAGGTTGGAGGTGCGCTTGGCGAGCCGCACCGGCTCACCGGCGGGCACCGCATCGTAGGAGCGCCGCAGCTGAGCCACCGCACTCTCGTGGTCGACCGGATGATGATCCACACGGACCGCGCACATGAGATCACTTTACGCTCCGAGGCGTGCTCGGCGTGGGATGTCCACGGTGGCCTTTTCGCATCACGGAAGGACCGGGAGGGTTAACGTGGCCGGCGTGCCCTCTCCCGCGTACGCCGCCCTGGACGCCACCGGCCTGCCCTACCGCGTGATCCGGCACGGGCCGGTACGCAGCCTGGCCGAGGCAGCGCGGGCGCGCGGGGTGGCCGTACCGGACGTGGTGAAGACCATCGTCGTCCGGCGCGGCCCGGACGACCACCTCTTCGTGCTCACCCCCGGCGACCGGGTGATCTCCTGGCCGAAGCTGCGCGCGCTGCTCAACGTCAACCGGCTCTCCCTGCCCGACGCGGCCACGGCGAAGGCGGTGACCGGCTACGAACGGGGCACCATCACCCCGTTCGGCGCCAGCACCGCCTGGCCGGTGATCGCCGACGAGCGGCTGCGCGGCCGGCAGATCACCCTCGGCGCGGGCGAGCACGGGGTGGCCCTGGCGGTGGACGCGGACCGCGCCCTCGACCTGCTGGCGGCCACGGTCGCCGACGTCACCGACCCCGAACCGGCCCGCTGAACCCGGTCCGCCGGCCGCCGCGCGCCGGCCACCAGCCGCCGATCGCGGGCACGGCCGCCGGCATTCGCAGCCACTGGCCGCCGGCATTTGCAGCCACCGGCCGCCGGTGTGCTCGCGCACTGGCCGCCGCCGGCCGGCCGGCATAGCGTGGGAGCCATGCCGAAAGCCGTCTGGAACGACCTGGTCGTGGCCGAGAGCGACGACACCGTGCTGGTCGAGGGCAACCACTACTTCCCCCGGGCCGCGCTGCGCGACGACCTGGTCCGCGATTCGCCGACCCACACGTTCTGCCCGTGGAAGGGCACCGCGTCCTACTACACGCTGGAACACGACGGCCGGACCAGCGCCGACGCGGTCTGGTACTACCCCGACCCGAAGCCCGAGGCGGAGCTGGTGCGCGACCGGGTGGCCTTCTGGAAGGACGTCCAGGTCGTCGATTGAACGCCCGGGGTCACCCCGGCGGGGGCCGGCTGGCCGCCGGCGGCCGGGGTGGGTCAGGATGCCGGTATGACCGAAGAGCGCAACGACCCGGCCGGCACGGTCTACGGCGGCCGGGGCGCGTCGCGCCCGCGGCTGCCCCGCGACCCGCTGATGCGGACGGCGCTCGGCGTCGGGTTGGCCGGCGTCCTGCTCGGGGTCTTCTTCGCCACCGGCGTGCTCGGCGGCGGCGACAGCGCGCCGGTGGTGCCGGCGTCGGCCGGCACGCCGTCGACGGCGCCGGAGAGCACCCCGGCGGCGAGCGAGCCGGCGGCCAGCAGCCCGGCCGCGCCGACGGCCGCCCCCACCACACCGGCGGCGCCGGCGGCCGGCCCGCGGGTGTTCCGGGCCGCGGCCTCCGGGCTCTGCCTCGGCCTGGACGGCACCGGCGAGCGGGCACCGGCCCAGCTCGCGGTCTGCACGGGCGGGCCGGAGCAGCAGTGGGTGGTCAACCCGGCCGGCCCGGACGTGGTGACGCTCACCAACGCCGCCACCGGGCAGTGCCTCGACGTCGAGGGCGCCAGCACCGACGACGGCACGAAGCTGCTCCAGTTCCCCTGCCACGGCCAGGCCAACCAGCAGTGGCGGCTGACCCCGACCGGCACCGGCCCGGTGCTGCTGGTCGCCGTGCACAGCGGCCGGTGCGGGCAGGTGGACGACGGCGGCACCGAAGTCGGCGACGACGTCGAACAGGCCGCCTGCGCCGGCGCGGTCGAGCAGCAGTGGACCGTGGCCTGACCGGTCAGCCCCGGTAGCTCCAGGCCCGCCGGGCGGGCACCGCGACGGGCACGGCCAGCGGCTCGACCGGGACGCCCCGGCGGCGCCGCAGCAGCAGCGACAGCCCGGCCGCGCCGATCGACAGCGCCCCGGCGGCGTACCAGGCCGGCGCGTAGTCGCCGAGCTGGTCGCGGACCAGCCCGGCGCCGGTCGCGGCGAGCGCGGCACCCACCTGGTGCGCGGCGAACACCCAGCCGAAGACGACCGCCGCAGACGCCCCGAAGTACTCCCGGCACAGCGCCACCGTCGGCGGCACCGTGGCCACCCAGTCGAGCCCGTAGAAGACGATGAACACCAGCATGCTCGGTTCGGCGCTGGCCGCGAAGAGCCCGGGCAGCACCAGCAGCGACGCGCCGCGCAGCGCGTAGTAGGCGCCGAGCAGCAGCCGGCTGTCCACCCGGTCGGTCAGCCAGCCGGAGGCGATGGTGCCGACGATGTCGAAGAGCCCGACCAGCGCCAGCAGCCCGGCCGCCGTGGTCTGCGGCATGCCGTGGTCGTGCGCGGCCGGCACGAAGTGGGTGCCGACCAGCCCGTTGGTGGTCGCGCCGCAGATCGCGAAGCCGCCGGCCAGCAGCCAGAACGGCCGGGTCCGGGCGGCCTGGGCCAGCGAGCCGAGGGCCCGCGCGGCGGCCCCGCCGGCCACCGGCGGCGGGGGCGTGACCTCGGTCGCTCCGTAGGCCGGCAGCCCCAGGTCCGCCGGGTGCTCGCGCAGCAGCCACACCACCAGCGGTACGACCGCCAGCGCGGCCCCGGCCACGACGAGCGCCGCCGACCGCCACCCGTACCTGTCGACGAGCACGGCCACCAGCGGGAGGAAGACGAGTTGCCCGGTCGCGCCGCCGGCGGTGAGCACCCCGGTGACCAGCCCTCGGCGGTGCACGAACCAGCGTCCGGTGACCGTCGCCACGAAGGCCAGCGCCATCGACCCGGTGCCCAATCCGACCAGCACGCCCCAGCAGAGGATGAGCTGCCAGCTCGCGGTCATGAAGACGGTCAGCCCGCTGCCCGCCGCGACCAGCAGCAGCGCGCTGGCGACCACCCGTCGGATGCCGAACCGGTCCATCAGGGCGGCGGCGAACGGCGCGGTGAGCCCGTAGAGCAGCAGGTTGACCGAGACCGCGGCGGAGATGGTGGCCAGCGGCCAGCGGAACTCGGCGTGCAGCGGGTGCAGCAGCACCGACGGGGCGGCGCGGAAGCCGGCCGCGCCGACCAGCGCGACGAAGGCGACCGCGGCGACGGTCCAGGCCGGGTGCAGGCGACGGGATCGGGTCACGTGTCGAGTCTCGGGAGCCGCGCCCGGAACGACGAGTGGCCGGAAAGCCATCATGCGCAATAATCGGGCCATGACCCTTCGCCGGCACCGGATCGCGGTGCTCGCCCTCGACCACGTCGTCGGCCTCGACCTCGGCACCCCCGCCCAGGTCTTCGGCACCGCCCGCGACGCCGACCTGACGCCGCTCTACACCGTCGAGGTCTGCAGCCCGGGTGCCCGGCCGGTCCGCAGCAGCGGCGGCTACCAGGTGCTGCCCGACCACGGGCTGGAACTGCTCGCCACCGCCGACACGGTGGTCGTGCCGGGGATCCACGGCGGGACGCCGCTGACCGACGGCACCCTCGACGCGGAGGTGGCCGAGGCGCTGCGCGCGGCGTACCACCGGGGCGCCCGGGTCATGTCGATCTGCACCGGCGCCTTCGTGCTGGCCGCCGCCGGCCTGCTGGACGGCCGGCGGGCCACCACCCACTGGGGGTACGCCGAGCGGTTCCGCCGGCTGCACCCGGCGGTGGACCTCGACCCGGACGTGCTCTTCATCCACGACGACCAGCTGCTCACCTCGGCCGGGGTGGCCGCCGGGCTCGACCTGTGCCTGCACGTCATCCGCACCGACCACGGCAGCGAGGTGGCCAACCGGGCGGCCCGGCGCTGCGTGGTGCCCCCGTGGCGGGACGGCGGCCAGGCCCAGTACATCGAGCGGCCGGTGCCCCGGGCCGCCGACGCCAGCACCGCCGCCGCCCGGGAATGGGCCCGGCAGCGGCTGCACGAGCCGGTGACCCTGCGCGACCTGGCCGAGCAGGCCCGGATGAGCGTGCGCACCTTCACCCGGCGCTTCCGCTCGGAGACCGGCCTCAGCCCGGCCCAGTGGCTGCTCCAGCAGCGCACCGACCACGCCCGGCTGTTGCTGGAGACCACCGACCTCACCGTCGACCAGGTGGCCCGCCGCTGCGGCTTCGGCACCGCGGCGGCCCTGCGCCAGCAGTTGCACCTGCGGATCGGGGTGGCCCCGTCGGCGTACCGCCGCGCCTTCCGCCGCCAGCCCGAGCCGGCCTGACGGCGGCCCTACCGACCCGGGAAGCCGGCCGTCGCCCCGCCCCGGCCGCCGAGCGGCGGCTCAGCGTCGCCGCCACCACCGTGTCAGCACGCCACCCGTCCGTCAGCCGGCGCGGAGCATGCGCAGCTGTGCTAGGTGCTTGGGCAGGTGCACCCGGCTGTGCAGGTCGAGGGTGCGGCCCCAGGGCAGCGGCTCGTCCACGTTGAGGTCGTAGCCCTCGCGCAGATGGGTGTCGACGGGGGTCTGGGCGGCCGGGCCGAGCCGCTCGGTGAGCGCACAGAGCTTCTGGCTGGTGGCGCGCAGCAGGGTGGCCAGGGCATCCAGCCCGCCGCACTCGGCGACCAGCGCGTCGACCTGCGGGCGGTGGATCGTCTCCAGGTCGTAGTAGGCGAACGGCGCGCCGGCCAGCACCGCCTCGGTCGCCTCGACCATCAGTTCGTCGTTGGCGGCCAGGTGGGCGACGATCTGCTCGGCGCTGAGCTGCCCCTGCGGTGGCGGCCCGAACCCGCCCGCGTCGACCTCCGCGAGCAGGTCCGCGTACGCCCGCCGGAGCCTGTCGACCTCCATCCGCCCAGGCTAATCCGATCGGGGCGGCGGCGGGCCGGACTCCGTGCGTCGGTCAGGCCGCCAGCACCCCCCGGGTGACCGCGCGGCTGACCAGGGCGAGGAGTTTGCGCGGGCGGCGCGGCTGCAGGTGCGCGAAGGCGAAGTTGCTCCGACCCGGCACGACGTACCCCTGGTTGCGCTCCAGCGCCCGCAGCGCCCTGGTCACCACCCGCTGCGAGGTCTCCATCCGCCCGCCGATGGCGGCTCTGCGGGTGCCGATGGTGGCGAAGAACTCGGTCTCGACCGGGCCGGGGCACAGCGCCAGCACCCGGATGCCGCGGTCGCGGTACTCGCTCCACAGGGCGAGGCTGAAGTTGAGCACGAACGCCTTGGCGGCGCTGTAGACGGCGAAGTACGCCGCGGGCTGGAAGGCGGCGGTCGAGGCGACGTTGAGCACCGCGCCCCGGCCCCGGACCAGCATGGGGGGCACCAGCGCGTGGGTCAGGTCCGTCAGCGCCACCACGTTGACCATGAGCTGGTCGTGGTCGCGGGCACCGGGGATCTCCTCGAAGCGGCCGCAGGTGCCGAAGCCGGCGTTGTTGACCAGCAGGTCCACCTCCAGGTCGCGGGCCCGCAGCTCAGCCGTCACCCGCTCGGTGGCGTCGGGCGCGGCGAGGTCCTGCCCGATCACCTCGACCCGTACGCCGTGCGCCTGCCGCAGCGTCGCGGCCAGTGCCTCCATCCGGTCGACCGACCGGGCGACCAGGGCCAGGTCGTGCCCGCGGGCGGCGAGCTGGCGGGCGAACTCGGCGCCGATCCCGGAGGACGCGCCGGTGATGAGAGCAACATCAGTCATGCGTCTCACTGTAGCGGCTAGAGACATCATCTGCAACATGCTGTTGCAGTTGTCGGGAGAACGAAAACCTGGCGTATTGTTTGACGGGTAGGAGGGAGACGACGTGGTCGAGGGTCAGCGACGGCTGCGGGCCGACGCCGAGCGGAGCATCCGCACCATCACCGAGGCGGCGGAGCGGCTGCTGGCCGCGAACCCGGCCGCCACCATCGAGCAGATCGCCGAGGCGGCCGGGGTCGCCCGCACCACCGTGCACCGGCGGTTCGCCAGCCGGGAGGCCCTGATCACCAGCATGACCCGGGCCGCCTGGGAGCAGATCGGCGCCGCCGTCGCCGCGGCCCGGCCGGCCACCGCGCCCCCGCTGGTCGTCCTGCACCAGGCGACCGCCTCCATCCTGGAGATCAAGTCCCGCTGGCGGTTCGCGCTCGACCAGCCCACCGACGACCCCGCGACCGCCCGGAGCCAGCAGGAGGTCTTCGCCGGCTGCGACCTGGTGCTGCGGCGGGCGCAGCAGGAGGGCGTGATCCGTCCGGACGCCGACCTCACCTGGACGCGTCGGGTCTACCTCGCCCTGATCAACGAGACCATGCACGGCACCCCGGCACCGACGGGCGACCCGGACGCGCTCGCCACCCGCATCCTGGACACCCTCCTGCACGGCGTCGCCCCGACGTCGCGGCCCTGACCACCGCGGCGGCTCCGGTCCCGCAGACGGGGCAGCTCGACAGCGTGCAACTGCCGGCCCCCGCGCCCGAAGTCGCCGCCGCCGGAACGCAGCCGAACGGCCGGTTCAGGGCGACCCGGGTCAGCGGCGACCGTGCCGGGCGCGCAGGTAGTCGGAGACGACGTACTCGCCCAGGTCGTCCAGGTCGGGGGTGAACATCCGGCCGCGGCTGCGCCGGGCCACCGCGTCGACGAAGCGACGCAGCCCCTCGTCCTCGCCGAGCATGAACAGGTTGAGCGTGGCGCCGTAGCGGGTGAGCCGGTCCACCTCGCGGATCGTCGCCTCGATGGTCTCCGGCAGCGGCGGCCAGTGGAAGAGCGCCTCCCCGTCGTCCGGGTCCAGGTGCGCGGTCGGCTCCCCGTCGGTGACCACCAGCACCACCGGCTCGGCGTCCGGGTGCCGGCGCAGGTGCCGGCCGGCCAGCCGCAGCGCGTGCTGGAGGTTGGTGCCCTGTTCCATGTCCGGCTCGACGGCGGCCAGCTCGTGCTGGCTCAGCGGCAGCGCCTGCCGGCCGAACCCGATGATCTGGAGCGCGTCCTGCGGGAACCGGGTCGCCATCAGGTGCGCCAGGGCCAGCGCCGTCTGCTTCATCGGCCCCCAGCGCCCCTGCGAGATCATCGAGTAGGACAGGTCGACGCAGAGCGCCACCGCCGCCGAGGCCCGCCGCTCGGTCTCCACCACCTCGAAGTCCTCGACGGCCAGCTGCACCGGTACGCCCGGCCCGGCCCGGCGGACCGCCCGGGTCAGCGTCCGCACCACGTCCAGCGGCTGCTCGTCGCCGTACTCCCAGGGCCGCGAGCCGCCGCTGACCTCGCCGGCGGCGCCCGCCGAGCGCAGGTCGTGCTGGCCCCGCGGCCCGGCGGTCAGGTCGGCGAAGACCCGCCGCAGCGCGGTGCCGCCGAGCCGGCGCAGCGCCTTCGGGCTCAGGGTCAGCCCGTCCGCGTCCCGGCTCACCCAGCCCTGCCGGCGCAGTTCCTGTTCCAGCTCCCGCAACCGGCGTACGTCGTCGGCCGCGTCCCGGCCCAGCGTCCGGGCCACCGCGTCGACGTCGACGTCGTCCAGGGTCGCCCCCGGATAGTCCTGGTCCAGGGCGTCCAGCAGCTCGTCCAGCTCGGCGATCTCGCCCAGCGCGCCGGCCGCCTCGCCGTAGCCCAGCGGTCGATCGCCGCGGACCCGCTCGCCACGCCCCCAGGCCAGATCGGGGCGGAGCGCGCGCAGGTGGGCGTCCAGCGCGGACAGTTCCCCGGCCAGCCGATCGCCGAGCGACTGCCGCATCAGCCCGGCCAGTTCCTCGCGCTGCCGGTCCGACAACGACCGCATCAGCCGCTCACCGGCCGCCGCCCGCCGGGCCAGCACGTCGACCAGCTCGTCGACGTCCTTCGGCTGCTCCGGGAAGAACTCGCCGTGCCGGCGCATGAACTCGGCGAACGCGTCGGTGGTGTCCTCCGCGCGGGCGTGCCGGGCCAGCAGGTCGTTCAGGTCGCGCATCATCTCGGCCAGCCGCCGCTGGGCCGCCGGGTCGGCGGACGCCCGCACCGCGTCGCGCAGCCCGGCGAACCGCTGGCCCAGCACGTCGTCGCGGAGCCCGTCCAGGATCTGCTGGTACGACCGGCGGGCCTCGTCGCTGGCCCACTCGTAGCCAGCCAGTTCCTCCACCGCCCGGGCGGTGGACCGGGGCAGGTTGTCCAGCACCGCCTCGGCGAACCGGGCGCCGTCGTCGTCCCGGCCGCGCAGCTCGTCCCGCTCGGCCGCGAGCGCCTGGTCGAGCAGCGCCCGGGACCGGGTCACCGCCCCGTCCAGGTCGCCCCGGCGCAGCGCCTCACGACGCAGCCGCCGGGCCCGCGCCGCCAGGTCGTCCAGGCCGCCCCGGCCCTGCGGACCCCGGCGCAGCAGGTCCCGCAGCGCCTCCCGCAGGCTGCCGCCGGCCAGCACCTCCGCGCCGACCGCGTCGACCGCCGCGCGCACGTCGTACGGGGGCGCCAGCGGGTCCGGGCCGCCGCGCCACTGCCCGTACCGGAACCGGTTGCCGGCCACGCTCAGCCCCGGCCGCCGTAGCGGGTGCGGCCGGAGTCGGTGACGTCCTTGCCGAGCCGCCGGGTCAGGTGCAACCCCTCCAGCACGAACTCGACGCCGGCGGCGGCCTCCTCCTGGGTCGGGGCATCGCCCATGCCGAGCCGGTCCAGCGCCTTGGCCAGCCCCGGCACGGTGCCCACCTGGCGCAGCAGCTCGGTCGAGCTGACCAGCTCACCGGTCTCGATGACGGTGCCCTCGGCGACCAGCCCGGTGAACCCGGACAGGTCCAGCCCGGCCAACCGGGCCCGGAACGTCTCGGCGGTGGCGGTGCGCAGCAGGTGGCCGAGGATCTCCACCTCCCGCCCCTCCTCGCCGCTCTCGAACTCCACCTTGCCGCGCAGCGTCGAGGTCACCGACACCGCGTCGCCGACCCGAGCCACCGGCGCCTCCGGGCGTACCCCCTCGGGGGTGTCGGCGGCGGCCAGCAGGCCGGCGCGGCGCAGCGCTGCCGCGGCGACCGTCTCGGCGGCGGCGATGGCGAACCGGGCGGAGACCCCGGAGCGCGGGTCCACCGACGGCGACTCGCGCACCGCCCGGGCGAACCGGGCGAGCACCTCCAGCACGTGCTCCGGCACCTCGGCGACCAGGTCGGCCTCCTGCCGGATCAGGGCCAGCTCCAGGTCCAGGTCGACCGGGTAGTGGGTACGGACCTCGGCGCCGAACCGGTCCTTGAGGGGGGTGATGATCCGGCCCCGGTTGGTGTAGTCCTCCGGGTTGGCGCTGGCCACCAGGAACAGGTCCAGCGGCAGCCGGAGCTGGTAGCCGCGGACCTGGATGTCCCGCTCCTCCAGCACGTTGAGCAGCGCCACCTGGATCCGCTCGGCCAGGTCGGGCAGTTCGTTGACCGCGAAGATGCCCCGGTTGGTCCGCGGCACCAGGCCGAAGTGGATCGTCTCCGGGTCGCCGAGGCTGCGCCCCTGGGCCAGCCGGACCGGGTCCACGTCGCCGATCAGGTCGCCGACGCTGGTGTCCGGGGTGGCCAGCTTCTCGCCGTAGCGCATCGAGCGGTGCAGCCAGCCGACCGGCAGGTCGTCGGCGGCCTCGGCGACCAGCGCCCGGGAGGCCGGGGTGATCGGGTGCAGCGGGTGCTCGTTGAGGGCCGAGCCGGCGATCACCGGGGTCCACTCGTCGAGCAGGCCCACCAGCGAGCGGATCAGCCGGGTCTTGCCCTGGCCACGCTCGCCGAGCAGCACCATGTCGTGCCCGGCGAGCAGGGCCCGCTCGACCTCGGGCAGCACGGTGTCGTCGTAGCCGACAATGCCCGGGAAGCGGTCGGCGCCGGCCCGCATCCGGGCCAGGAGGTTGTCACGGAGCTCCTGCTTCACGGTGCGGTAGCGGTGGCCGGCCGCGCGCAGCGCGCCGAGCGTGCCGGGCAGGTCGGCCGGTGGGGCCGGGATTACCGGGTTGGGCGCAGTCACCCGCCCACGCTAGCTCGGGCCGGGCGGGGGTGCCCGTTCGTTGCCGGGTACCCCCGCTCCCACCCTCAGCCCTGCCCGCAGCGCGGGCAGCCGGCCCGGCGGCGCAGGTGGTACGCGTACGCGGCCGCGCCGAGCGCCGGCCCCCACGCCGGCCAGAGCAGCATCGGCGCGCTGGCCAGGCTGAATTCGTCGCCGGTCAGCGCCCAGAAGTCCGGGTTGGCGACCAGGCCCAGGGTGGCGGCGGTGACCGCGACCGCGACCAGGGTGGCCGGCACCACGGCCAGCCGCACCGGCACCGGGCGACCGCCCAGCACGGGCACCCAGCCGGGGAACCGCTCGCCCCAGCGCTGGACCAGTCCGAGGGTGAGCACCGCGCCGACGGTGGCGAACGCGCCCAGCCCGAAGCCGGCCCAGACCATGCCGTTGCCCTGCATCTCGGTGAGGAACTCGCGGGAGATGCCGAGCGGGATCCCGGCCGCCCAGGCGAACCGGGTCAGCGCGTAGGCGAAGGGGATCGCGGCGGCGATCCCGGCGGCCCACCGGCCGAAGCGGGCGGCGGCGGCCGGAGTGGTCCAGTCCCGGCCGGCGCCGCCCCGGCCGCATCCGACGCAGGCGCCGGCGGTCCGCCGCTGCCAGGCGAGCACCGCGCCGGCCAGCAGCAACCCGCCGACGACGGCGGCGAACCGGACGGCCAGCGGCCAGGTGAAGATGTCCGCGTAGTCCACCGGCGGCCAGCCGAACGGCGCCCCGAGGATCAGCATCGGCGCGTACCCGAGCATGATCAGCACCTGGGCGTCGGGCACCACCACGGCCAGCAGCGCGGCGACGGCCCAGGCGTAGCCGGCGAGCAGGGTGCGCAGCGGCCGGGACGCCCGGGCGGTGGGCCCGGTCATGGCCAGCGCGGCGACCGCCGCACCGAGCAGCAGCGCGGCGAACAGCGGCGGCCCGACGTCGGCCGGGACCAGCCGGAGCAGGCTGGTGCCGGTGTCCGGGTCGTCCGGGCCGAACGGGTAGCCGGCCCCGGTGACGGTGGCGACCAGGGCGAGCACGCCCCAGAGGCCGAGCCAGCCGGCGGCCAGCGGAGCGAAGCGGTCCGGCCAGGGGGAGGTGGTTCGGTGGCGGGGATCGGTGATCGTCGTCATGGCTCCAGCCTCGGCCAGCGGCCCCCGCGATCCATCCCGTACGCCGGTGAACCCGCTCCCCCGGCGGGGGGAGCCGGTCAGCCGGCGGGCGTGACGAACCCCGACTCGTACGCGGCGATCACCGCCTGGGTGCGGTCGCGCACCCCGAGCTTGGCCAGCACGTTGCCGACGTGGGTCTTCACCGTCTCCACCCCGACCACCAGGTGCGCGGCGATCTCCGGATTGGACCGGCCGGTCGCCATCAGCCGGAGCACCTCGGCCTCCCGGTCGGTGAGCCGGGCCGCCGCCAGCCGGTCCCCGCCCCGCCCCCCGTACGCCCCGACCAGCCGGCGGATCGCGGCCGGGAAGAGCAGCGAGTCGCCCCGGGCGACCACCCGGACCGCCTCCACCACCTCGGCCGGCCGGGCCCGCTTGAGCAGGAAGCCGCTCGCCCCGGCGCGCAGCGCGTCGTAGACGTACTCGTCGTTCTCGAAGGTGGTGACCACCAGCACCCGGGGCGGGTCGGCGGACGCGGCGAGCAGCGACCGGGTGGCCTGGATGCCGTCGATGCCCGGCATTCGCACGTCCATCAGCACCACCCGGGGCCGGTGCCGGGCGACCAGCGGCAGCACCTCGGCGCCGTCCGTGGCCTCGGCGAGCACCCGCAGGTCGGGCTGGGCGTCCAGGATCGCCCGCAGGCCGATCCGGACCAGCTCGTCGTCGTCGACGATCAGCACCCCGGTCGGCTCGCCGTCGGTGGTCTGCCCGGTCATCGCGTTCCCTCCAGCGGCAGTCGCACCCGGATCCGCCAGCGGTCGCCGTCCGGCCCGGCGGTCAACCGGCCGCCGAGCAGCAGCACCCGCTCCCGCATCCCGTCCAGGCCGCGCCCGCCGCGTCGCGGGTCGGCCGGCACGTCTCCGGCCAGCTCGTTCACCAGCTCCAGCTCCAGCGCCTCAGGGCTCACGTCGAGCCGCAGCGTCACCGGTCCCCGACCGTACCGGGCGGCGTTGGTGAGCCCCTCCTGCACGATCCGGTAGCCCTCCCGGGACACCACCGCCGGCAGGTCGGCCGGATCCCCGGCGCACCGCGCGTCGACCGCCAGCCCGGCCGCCCGGGTGTCCGCGACCAGCCGGTCCAGGTCGGCGAGCGTACGCTGCGGCGCCGGCCCGGCCCGGCCGGCCTCGCTGTCCCGGAGCAGGCCGAGCACGTGGTCCAGGTCCTCGGTCGCGGCCCGGGCGGTCTCCTCGATCGCGGTCAGCGCCCGCCGGACGAACTCCGGGTCCCGGTCCAGCACCTCCCGGGCCGCGCCGGCCTGCAGGGTGGCCACGGTCAGCGCGTGGCCGACCGAGTCGTGCAGTTCCCGGGCCAGCCGGTTGCGCTCGGCGAGCCGGGTGGCCCGGGCCTCCAGCGCGGCGATCCGTTCCGCCGGGGCGGGGCCGAGCAGCACCGGCGCCATCGACGCGGCCAGCGCGCCCAGCCCGGCGACCGCGTAGCCGAGCGCCACCAGCATCACCACCCCGGTCAGGGTCAGCCAGCCGGTGTCCCGGCCGTCCAGCGGGCCGAAGCTCTCCCGGCTGATCTGGTCGGTGCCGAGCCCGAACTGCTGGGCGATGAAGGCCAGCGCCATCGGCAGCGCGCTGATCAGCGCGAACATCACCAGGCCGCCGATGATCAGGTGGGTGGCGATCCAGAGCGCGGAGCGCAGCCGGGTCTCCCGGTCGGCCCGCAGCCCGGGCGTCGGGTCGGGCAGTGCGACGCCGAGCAGCGCCCGGGCCGCGGCGATCTCCAGTGCCCGGCTGCCGTCGAGGAAGAGCGGCACCACGGCGATCGCCGCCGCCACCACCAGCAGCCCGAGCACCAGCGCCCGGTACACCTCCGCCTGGCCGAGCAGCTGCGCGAAGATCACCGCGAGGAGCACGTACGGCAGCACGAGCACCCCGCCCAGCAGGAGGAACACGCCGCGGCGCCAGGTGCTGCCGGCGACCAGCGGGGCCAGGGCCGCCCGGGGAGTCATCCGCCCATTCTGCCGGCGGCACCCGAGCGGGCGACTCCCCCGTGCCGGGGAGATCGTCAGCGGTGCTCGCGCACGTAGCGCTCCGGGTCCTTGTCCCGGAACGGCAGGTTGCGGCCGTTCTTGTGCTCGCCGTAGAAGGTCAGCCAGCGCCGGCCCAGCTCGGCGCGCAGTTCGGTGCCGGCGTGCCGGCGGAAGTCCGGCAGCGCCTCGTCCTCCTCCTCGGCGAGGTGCTCGCTGTTCTCCCGGCGGGCCTGCCAGACCGCCGCCCACCACTGCTCGGAGCCGACCGGGTGCAGCTTCGACTCGGCGATGGCGTCGCGGATCTTGTTGTGGTCGCCGACCGCGTCCGCCGTCTCGGCCTCGCCGTCGTCGCCGTGCCGGACCAGGTGCGGGTAGAGGATCGCCTCCTCGGCCTCGGCGTGGATGTCCAGATGCAGGGCGAGCGCCTCCCAGATCGCCAGCAGTTCCTGCTCGTCGCGGGCGTCGTCGAGGCGGGCGAAGCCGCGCCGGAACGCGGCGTGGTCGTCGAGGATCAGCGCGGTGATGTCGTCCATCTGGTCATTCCCCCGTTCGGATGTCGGCCGGCGACCCTCGGCGTCGAGGGCGCGACCCGTGCTGGTCAACTCCCCGGCTTCCGGCCGGGTGACGCGCTCCGCGGGTGACGCGCTCCGCGCGCCGGCCGGGTGCCCGCGCCGCACGCCGGCCAGGTGGCGCGCTGCGCGCCGCGCCGGCCGGGGGTGTCCCACCCGGCGACTAGGCTCATGATCGTGACCTACCTCGCCGCGGACGACCGCTACGACACGATGACCTACCGGCGCAGCGGGCGCAGTGGCCTGCGGCTGCCCGCCATCTCCCTCGGCCTGTGGCACAACTTCGGGCCCGACCGGCCCTTCGAGCGGCAGCGGGACATCGTCCGGCGCGCCTTCGACCTCGGCATCACCCACTTCGACCTGGCCAACAACTACGGCCCGCCGCCCGGTGCGGCCGAGGAGAACTTCGGCCGGCTGCTCGCCACCGACCTGGCGCCCTACCGGGACGAGCTGGTCATCTCCAGCAAGGCCGGCTATCTGATGTGGCCCGGCCCGTACGGCGAGTGGGGCTCCCGCAAGTACCTGATCTCCTCGCTCGACCAGTCGCTGCGCCGGATGGGGCTGGACTACGTCGACGTCTTCTACTCGCACCGCTTCGACCCGGACACCCCGCTGGAGGAGACGATGGGCGCGCTCGACGCCATCGTCCGCTCCGGCAAGGCCCTCTACGTCGGCGTCTCGAACTACAACTCCGAGCAGACCGAGCGCGCCGCGGCCATCCTGCGCGACCTGGGCACGCCCCTGCTGATCAACCAGCCGGCCTACTCGATGCTCAACCGGTGGACCGAGTCCGACGGCCTGCTCGACACCCTGGAGCGGGTGGGCGCCGGCTGCATCGCGTACAGCCCGCTGGCGCAGGGCCTGCTCACCGACCGCTACCTCGGCGGGATCCCGGCGGACTCGCGGGTGCGCACCAGCGTCTTCCTCAACGAGAGCGACCTGGACGAGCAGCGGATGGCGACCATCCGGGCGCTCGGCGCGATCGCCGAGCGGCGTGGCCAGTCGCTGGCTCAGCTCGCGCTCGCCTGGGCGCTGCGCGACCCGCGGATGACCAGCCTGATCATCGGGGCGAGCAGCGTGCCGCAGTTGGAGGCGAACGTCGCCGCGCTGGGCAACCTGGACTTCACCGCCGAGGAGCTGGCCGAGATCGACCGGCACCTGGGCTGAGCGTCACCAGGTGCGGGGCCGGTTCGCCCGGTGGCTGCGTACCTCGCAGGGCCGGCCGACCGGGGCCCGGCCGTCGCGGCGCAACCGCGTCCCGGCCATGGTGAGCAGCAGCACGGCGAGCGCGACGGCGGCGCCGGCCAGCAGTGGCCGGCCGCCGGTTGGCCCGTCCCGCACCGAGGCCACCGCCACGCCGGGCTCGCTCGCCGCCGGTTCCGCCGGCCCCGCGCCGGCCGGTCCCGTCCCGGCGGTACGCGACGGCGCGGCCGGGCTCGCGGCGTCCCGGTCCCCGGCGGCTCCGCCGAATCCGGCGGTGCCGGCCGGCGGCCGGAGATCGACGTCCGAGCAGGAGTAGTAGGTGTCCGGGGTGTCGGAGTTCTGCCAGATCGTGTAGATCAGCTGCCGGCCGGTCCGGTCCGCCGGCAGCCGCCCCCGCAGCTGGTACGCCCCGTCGCGCACCGGCGGATCGGTCACCCGCAGGAACGGCGCCCTCTCCAGGTCGTCCCAGGTCAGCGGGGTGTTGGCGGCGTAGCCCGGCCGGGTCAGGTAGAGCCGGAAGGTGCTCCGGTGCGGGATGGTGGTGCGGTAGCGGAAGGTGAACCGGGCGCCGGCGGTCAGCTCGGTGGCCGGCCAGTCGGTACGCGCCAGGTCCAGCCCCCGGTAGGCCGACAGCCCGCCGCTGCACAACTCCCCGTCGGGGATCCGCTCCCGGTCGCGCCCGTTCACCGCCGCCACCCGGACGTTGTCCCACTCGCGCACCGCGGCGCCCGCCTCGACCGCCGCCCGGCAGGCCGCGGTGGCCGCGTACCGGCTCTCGGGGGCGCAGGCCGCCGCGCGGCTGAGCGGATCGGTCGGTGCGCCGTGCGCGGTGGCGGGTGCGGCGGTGACCGGCACGGTCGCGACGGCGACCAGCACGGCGATGGCGGCGCGGCGTACGGTCATGGCTTCGACCTCCCGCGCACTGGTACGCGCGCCGGCCGGCAAAGGTTCGACGGCGGGCCGGGCCGGTGCCCGGCCGGGAATCGCGACACCGGCCGGGGCGTTCCCACCACCGGAACCGCACGACCGAGAAGAGGCAGACATGAAGGTACGCAGCTCGCTGCGGGCGCTGAAGCAGAAGCCGGGTTCGGTGGTGGTCCGCCGCCGTGGCCGGGTGGTCGTGGTGAACCGCGCCAACCCGCAGTGGAAGAGCCGCCAGGGCTGATCCGCCGGCCGGGCGCCGTCACCGGCGCCCGGCGGCTCCCGATCCGGGTCTGGCCGCGGATGGTGACAATGGAGCCATGCCGCTCAGCCAGCACGAGGTCGCCCTGTTCGAGGATTCCAGGGCCCGCCTGGAGGCGATCGCCTACCGCCTGCTCGGCTCGGCGAGCGACGCCGAGGACGCGGTCCAGGACACCTTCCTGCGCTGGCAGGCCGCCGACCGGGAGCGCGTCGAGACGCCCGAGGCGTGGCTGACGAAGGTGCTCACCAACCTGTGCCTCAACCAGCTCACCTCGGCGCGGGCCCGGCGGGAGGCCTATGTCGGCATGTGGCTGCCCGAGCCGGTGCTCGCCGGGGACCGGATGCTCGGCCCGGTCGACACCGTCGAGCAGCGCGAATCGGTCTCGATGGCGGTGCTCACCCTCCTGGAGCGGCTCTCGCCGAACGAGCGGGCGGTGTACGTGCTGCGCGAGGCCTTCGGCTACCCGCACGGCGAGATCGCCGAGATCCTCGACATCACCGAGTCGAACTGCCAGCAGATCTACCGGCGCGCCAAGCAGCACGTCGCCGCCGCCGACCGGACCCGCGCGGAGGTCGACCGGGCCGCCGCGCGTCGGGTCGTCGAGGAGTTCCTCGCCGCGGCCACCAGCGGCGAGACCGAGCGGCTGGTCAGGTTGCTGACCGACGACGCGGTGAGCGTCGGCGACGGCGGCGGCAAGATCCCCGCCGGCACCAAGCCGATCATCGGTGCGCTGGCGGTGGCGAGGTTCCTGCGCGGGCTGCTCAAGCCCACCGACGTCAAGCGGAACGTGGTGGGCGGCAGCCCGTCCCTGTACGCCGACGTCGTCAACGGCGCGCCCGCGGTGGTGGCCGTGGTCGCCGACCGGGTCGTCGGTGTCATGTCCCTGGAGCTGACCGCCGAGGGCGTCGCGGCCGTCCGCAGCCAGGTCAACCCCGACAAGCTCGCCCGCTTCACCCGCCACTGGTCCGCGTCCGATCACGGGGAACCCGTCATCGGCCACTGGTGACCCAGGTCATAGCCGGCTCCTGTCAGGAATCGCGTCGCCGTCCGGTTCAGGAAGCGAACACGCCGAGACAGGAGTGGGACCATGAAGCACCGGATCGTCGTCCTCGGGGCCGGGTACACCGGAGCCATCGCCGCCGGCCGCCTCGCCCGGCGGCTGCACCCCGGCGACACCGAGATCACCGTCGTCAACGCCGACTCCGACTTCGTCGAGCGGGTCCGCATGCACCAGCTCGCGACCGGGCAGGACCTCAAGCGCCGCCGGCTGAGCGACATCTTCGCGGGCACCGGCGTGCGGCTACGACTGGCCCGGGTCACCGCCGTCGACGTCGACCGCAGGACCGTCGCGCTGGTCGACGCCGACGGCGCCGAGGAGATCGCGTACGACACCCTCGTCTACGCCCTGGGCAGCGCGGCCGCCGACCACGGTGTCCCCGGCGTCGCCGAGCACGCGTACGACATCGCCGGCAAGCAGTCCGCGCTGCGGCTGCGCGAGCGACTGAACGGCCTCGCCGCCGGCGGCACCGTGCTGGTCGTCGGCGGCGGCCTCACCGGCCTCGAGGCGGCCACCGAGATCGCCGAGGCCCGGCCGGACCTCGACGTGGCGATCACCGCCCGGGGCGGGCTCGGCGACTGGCTCGACGGGAAGGCCCAGCGGCACCTGCGCGGCGTCTTCGACCGGCTCGGCATCACGGTCCACGAGCACACCGACGTCGCCCGGGTCGAGGCGACCGGCGCGGTCACCGCCGACGCACGAGTGATCCCGGCCCAGGTGACCGTCTGGACGACCGGTTTCGCCGTCCACCCCATCGCCGCCGCCACGACCCTGTCGGTCGCCGAGACCGGGCAGATCGTCGTGGACGACACGATGCGCTCGGTCTCCCACCCCGACGTGTACGCCGTCGGCGACGCCGGACTCGCCGAAGGGCCGGGCGGCAAGCCGCTGCGGATGTCCTGCGCCTCGGGGACGCCGATGGCCTGGCAGGCCGCCGACGCCATCGCCGCCCGGCTGACCGGTCGGAAGATCCCCCGGGTGCCGGTGCGCTACTTCAACCAGTGCATCAGCCTCGGCCGCCGCGACGGCATCATCCAGTTCGTGACCGCCGACGACCGGGCCAAGCCCTCGCTGCTCAAGGGGAAGTTGGCGGCCCGCTACAAGGAGGTCATCTGCAAGGGGGCGGCCTGGGGCGTCGCCAACCCGATGCTGATGCTGCCGACCCGCCGCCGGCGCCTCGCCGCGCCCCGGACGGAGAGCAGCACGGCTGCCACCGCGTGAAAAGACGAGCGCCGGGCGGGAACCCCGACCACCGATCGAGGGCTGGCCCCGGTGCCAGCCCTTGATCGGCCACCGGCCGGCCCGGCAACTGTCACTGCCGCGGGCTTGCATCCGGTACCTGGGTACAGGCTTACCGTCGGAGGATGAGCCACCGACACGTCACCACCGACGACTCCTGGGTGCCGGACGCCTGCACCCTGCCGACGGCGCAACGGCCACTGCGGCTCGCCGAGTTCGATCAGTTCTTCCGCGACGCGGTCCAGGGGGCCGACCGCCTGTCGGCGCGGCATCTGCGGCTGCGTCTCACCGGAGGCGCGCGGGTTGAGCGGACGGCGCGGGACCTGACCGCCCGGGAGTCGTCCTGCTGCTCGTTCTTCGCCTTCGACATCTCCCGGTCCGGCCCGGATGCGCTCACGTTGGACGTCCGGGTGCCGGCGGCCCACGTCGACGTGCTCGACGCCCTCGCCGATCGTGCCGCCGCGGCCGCCGGCTCACGATGAGCGGCCCAGGGCTACGCAGCGGCCAGCTCGCCGAGGCGGCCGGGGTCAACCCGCAGACCCTGCGCTACTACGAACGCCGAGGGCTGCTCGCCTCCCCGCGGCGGTCGCCCGGCGGGCATCGGCTCTACCCGTCCGACACGGTCACCCTGCTGCGGGTGATCAAGACCGCGCAACGCCTCGGCTTCACCCTCAACGAGGTCGCCGACCTGCTCGACGCCGGCCGACACCAGCACCGCAACCAATCCGACACCGGCCTCCAGGCGCGAGCCAGAGAGAAGCTCGCCGAGGTGGAACGGAAGTTGGCCGACCTCGCCGTCATCCGCGACACCCTCCGCGCCGCCATCTCCGCCGGCTGCGACGACCTGGTCGCCTGCGCCGGCAGCTCCTGCTGCCCCCTGCCGTTCGCCGAACTCGCCGGACCCGCCGAGAGGACCAACTGTGCCGACACCTGTTGACCGGCTGCGCCGCCTGCTCCCGTCCGGGATGACCGGCCTCGCCGGGGTAGCCTGCGCCGCCTGCTGCGCGCTGCCGGCGCTGCTCGCCGCCGGGGTCCTCGGGGGTGCCGGCTGGGCCGCGGTCAACCGTTACCTGCCTGGCGTCGCCGTCGCCCTGGCCGTGCTCGCCGGCCTGTCCTGGTGGTGGGCGAGCCGGCGCCGCCACATCACCGGCTGCGCCGGCGGCAGCTGCTCCTGCGGCCCGGCTGACCAGAGGAATCGCCAGGTGCTGACGCTACGGTCGGACACATGACGGTTGCCCGCTCGATCCTGCTGTTCCTGCTCGCCGCGCTCGCCGAGATCGGCGGGGCCTGGCTGGTGTGGCAGGGCTGGCGGGAGAACCGCGGCCTGCTGTGGATCGCGGCCGGAGTCATCGCGCTCGGGGTGTACGGCTTCGTCGCCACCTTCCAACCCGACCCGAACTTCGGCCGCATCCTGGCCGCCTACGGCGGCGTCTTCGTCGCCGGCTCCCTCGCCTGGGGCATGGTCGTCGACAAGTTCCGCCCCGACCGCTACGACATCGTCGGCGCGGCCATCTGCCTCGTCGGCGTCGCCGTCATCATGTACGCCCCGCGCGCCTCCTAGCTGCCTGGCTTCGGGACGCCCAGCCGGGCGCCGCCTCCTTAGTACATCATCGGCTGTACTATCGGTGGGCGTGGAGACGTTGACGCACGGGCAGGTGCTGGCCCGCTTCGGTCACGCCCTGTCCGACCCGACGCGGGCGCGGCTGCTGCTGGCCCTGCGCGACGGGCCGGGCTACCCGGCCGAACTGGCCGAACTGCTGGGCACGACCCGGCAGAACCTGTCGAACCATCTGTCCTGTTTGCGCGGCTGCGGCTTGGTCGTCGCGGCGCCACAGGGCCGGCGCACCCGCTACGAGTTGGCCGACGCCCGGCTGGCACACGCCCTGGTCGACCTGCTCGGCGTCGTGCTGGCGGTCGACCCGGCAGCGTGCCCGGATTCCGCCGACAAGGGCTGCTGCTGATGAACCTGCCCCTGATCAACCGGACACCGGCGGGGCCGTCGCCGGCGCGTCGTCGGGTGCTGGCCCGCCGGGTGCGGCTGCTGGTCGCCGCCACGATCACCTACAACGTCATCGAGGCGGTGGTGGCGATCACCGCCGGCCGGATCGCGTCGTCGACGGCGCTGATCGGCTTCGGGCTGGACTCGGTGATCGAGGTGTCCTCGGCGGCGGCGGTGGCGTGGCAGTTCGCCGGCCGCGACCCGGAGGCTCGGGAGAGGGTGACGCTGCGGATCATCGCGGTCTCGTTCTTCGCACTCGCCGCCTACGTGACGGTGGAGTCGGTGCGGGCGCTGGTCGGCGGCGCCGAGGCCGAGCATTCCAGCGTCGGTCTGGTGCTGGCCGCGCTCTCCCTGGCGATCATGCCGGTGCTGTCGTACGCGCAGCGCAGCGCCGGCCGGGAACTCGGCTCGCGCTCGGCGGTCGCGGACTCCAAGCAGACGCTGCTGTGCACGTACCTGTCCGCCGTCCTGCTGGTCGGCCTGGCCTTGAACAGTCTGTTCGGCTGGTCCTGGGCGGACCCGGTCGCCGCGCTGGTCATCGCCGCCGTGGCGGTCAAGGAAGGCCGCGAGGCGTGGCGCGGTGACAGCTGCTGCGCCGTCCCGCTGACCGCCCCCCTTGTCGACAGCACGGGCGGCGGGCACGGCGCCGGCGAGGGTGACGCGTGCGGCTGCCGGCAGGGCTGCTCCTGCTGCTCGACCGACCCGACATGACCAGGCTGCCTGCCTGGCTGCCGCCGGTGTCCGAAATGACGAAGGGCGTCCGTCATTGCGACGAACGCCCTGGTCGTGAAGGGTGGAGCCGAGGGGACTCGAACCCCTGACCCCCACACTGCCAGTGTGGTGCGCTACCAGCTGCGCCACGGCCCCTTGCTGCGTCCCGGTCGCCCGGGCACTGGGAGAACTATACACACGCCCGTCGGCATGGTCATCTCGCGGGGTCCCTCCCCGCCCCGACCGGCCACCGGGCGGCCGGGCCGGCTCAGTTGAGCGCCACGTCCGGCGGAAAGTGGGCCACCGCCGCCATCATGCCGCCCTGCCGGCGCAGCACCATCGGCCAGAGGTCGTCGGGGCGGTCGACGAAGGCGTCGCCGGGCAGCGCGTCCAGCACGAACCAGGAGCCCTCCTCGACCTCCTGCTCCAGCTGGCCGGAGCCCCAACCGGAGTAGCCGGCGAAGACCCGGATGCCGGTGACACTCTCCCGCAGCCGCTCCGGGTCGACCGACAGGTCCAGCGTGCCGACCGCGCCGGAGACCTGGTGGAAGCCCTTCAGCCGGCGTACCGGGTTGCGCATCCGGGCCAGGCAGATCGCCGAGTCGGGCTGCACCGGGCCCCCCTCGAAGAGCACCGCCGGGTGACGCGCCAGGTCGCTCCAGTCGCCGAGCACGTCCGCGACCGGCACCTCGGTGGCCCGGTTCAGCACCACGCCGAGCGCCCCGCCCGGCTCGTGGGCGACCAGCAGCACCACCGTACGGTCGAAGTTCGGGTCCTTGAGCGCCGGAGTCGCGACCAGCAGCCGCCCGGTCATCGACTCCATCGCCCGCCCGCCGATCGCCTGTCCCTCTCCCTGCATGCCGTACACCCGTCAGCCGTGCGGCCGGACGCGGTGCCCGTCGCCTGCCGGGAGGGCGGGGCGCCCCGGGACCCTCCGCGCTGTCAACGCCATGCCTGGCACCATAGCCTGCGGCCGGGGCGCTGGTTAAGGTCTGACCGGCGCGTGATCGACGGGAATTGGGGAGGACCGATGGGCCCGACGGCGGAACTGGCGGTGATCGGCGGATCAGGTCTCTACGCCCTGCTCGACGGTGCCACCGAGCACGAGGTGGAGACGCCGTACGGGCCACCGTCGGACGCCGTCACCATCGCCGAGGTGGCCGGCCGCCGGGTGGCCTTCCTGCCCCGGCACGGCCGGGACCACCGGCACCCGCCGCACCTGATCCCGTACCGGGCGAACCTCTGGGCGCTGCGGTCGCTGGGGGTACGGCAGGTGCTCGCCCCGTGCGCGGTCGGCGGGCTCCGCCCGGACCTCGGGCCGGGCACCTTCGTGGTGCCGGACCAGCTGATCGACCGGACCAGCGGCCGAGCGCAGACGTACTACGACCGGGGGGCCGTGCACGTCTCCTTCGCCGACCCGTACTGCCCGAACGGCCGGCGTACGCTGCTCGCCGCGGCGGCCGGCCGGGACGTCCCGGCGGTGGACGGCGGGACGGTCGTGGTGGTGGAGGGTCCGCGCTTCTCCACCCGTGCCGAATCCCGCTGGTTTGCCGCGATCGGCGGCACGGTGGTCAACATGACCGGCCACCCGGAGGCGGTGCTCGCCCGCGAGCTGGCCCTGTGCTACTCGTCGATCGCCCTGGTCACCGACCTGGACGCGGGCGTCGAGGGCGGCGGCGCGGTGACCCAGGAGGAGGTGTTCCGGGTCTTCGGCGAGAACACCGAGCGGTTGCGCGGACTGCTGCTGACGGCCATCGCCGAGTTGCCCGCCGAGCGGGACTGCGACTGCGGGCGGGCGCTGGACGGGATCAGGTTGCCCTTCACGTTGCCCTGATCCGGCGGGCGAGCGAATCGCCCGACACGCCCGGTCTGCGCCGATAGATTGGGTGGCGATGGCAACGGTCCGCGACACCACGTACGACCTGCTGCGCGCCCTCGGCCTGACCACCGTCTTCGGCAATCCCGGCTCCACCGAGGAGCCGTTCCTGACCGGCTTCCCGGACGACTTCCACTACGTGCTCGCCCTGCACGAGGCGTCCGCGGTCGGGATGGCCGACGGGTATGCCCAGGCCACCGGCCGGCCGGCGCACGTCAACCTGCACACCGCACCGGGCACCGGCAACGGCATGGGCAACCTGGTCACCGCCTGGCACAACCGCACCCCGCTGATCGTCACCGCCGGCCAGCAGAACCGGGAGATGCTGCTCATCGAGCCGCGGCTGGCCAGCCGCCGCGCGGCCGAACTGCCCCAGCCGTACGTGAAGTGGAGCCACGAGCCGGTCCGCGCGCAGGACATCCCGGCGGCGCTGATGCGGGCGTACGCGACCGCGGTGCAGCCGCCCGCCGGGCCGGTCTACCTCTCGCTCCCCCTCGACGACTGGTCGCAGCCGGCCGACCCGCCACCGCCGCTGCGCACCGTGGCCACCCGGTACGCCCCGGATCCGCAGCGGCTGCGCGAGTTCGCCGCCGTGCTCGCCGCCAGCCGGGCGCCCGCCCTGGTGCTCGGCGCGGCCGTGGACCGGGCCGGCGGCTGGCCCGCCGCCGTGGCCCTGGCCGAACGGTTGGCCGCGCCGGTCTGGTCCGCGCCCGCGCCGGAGCGGGCCAGCTTCCCCGAGGACCACCCGCACTACCAGGGGGTGCTCCCGTTCGCGATCGGGCCGCTGGCCGAGAAGCTGCGTGGGCGGGACACCGTGCTCGTCATCGGCGCCCCGGTGTTCCGCTACTACCCGCACGTGCCGGGCGACCACCTGCCCGACGGCACCCGGTTGCTGCACGTCACCGACGACCCGGACGAGGCGGCCCGCGCCCCGGTCGGCGACAGCGCACTCGGCGACGCCGGGCTGACCCTGGCCGCCCTGCTCGACCTGCTGCCCGCCACCGACCGGCCGCCTCCGCCGCCGCGCCCCGAACCGGCGCCGCCGCCCGAGGAGCAGCCACCGAGCGCCGACTCGCTCTTCGCCGCGCTCGCCCGGCACTGGCCGCCGGACGGGGTGCTGGTCCAGGAGACCCCGTCCAACCTGCCGGCGCTGCGCCGCCAACTGCGGATCACCCGGCCGGCGTCGTACTTCACCATGGCCAGCGGCGGCCTCGGCTACGGCCTGCCGGCGGCGGTCGGGGTCGCACTCGCCGAACGGGACACCGGACGGCACCGGCCGGTGGTGGCGGTGATCGGCGACGGCTCGTTCCACTACTCGGTGCAGGCGCTCTGGACCGCCGCGCGGCTGCGGCTGCCGCTGGTGGTCGTCGTCCCGGTCAACCAGCAGTACGCCATCCTGAAGGCATTCGCCGAGTTCAAGCACACCCCCGGGGTACCCGGGCTGGACCTGCCCGGGGTGGACGTGACCGCGCTGGCCCGCGGCTACGGCTGCGCCGCACAGGTGGTCGGGACGCCCGACCAACTCGGGGACGCGCTCGCCGCCGGATTGCGGGCGGACGGGCCGACCGTGCTGCCGGTGCCGATCAGCACCGACGTGCCGGCGATCCTCTGACCGGGCGGTCAGTTCGCGGTGAGCCGCAGCGGGGCGCCGGTGAGCACGTCGAGCACCGGGCGGGCGCCCAGCGGCGCGGCCAGCGTCACGGTGACCGGTTCGAGCTTGAGCATCGCGGTGCAGACGCCCTCGGCGGGGACCACGCTGCCACCGACCACCACCACGTCGTCGCGTTCCTGCACGAGTGGCGTGATGCCGGTGTCGCAGGCGCCCACGCCGAGCCGGTAGGTCACCGTGCTGCCATCGACCTTCTCGAGGTCCTGGGCGCCGACGATCCCCTCCGGCGCGGGCCGGGCCGGCGCGGTCGGCTCCGGCGCGGCGGCGGTCGCGCCCGGGGTGACGGCGACCCGGGCCACCGGCGCGGTCAGTTCCGCCACGGTGAACACCCATGCCGGCACCTGCGCCTCGCCCCGGCTGGTCCGCACCGGCGCGGTGCCGAGCTTCACCTCGGTGACGGTCAGCGGGAGGCAGGCGGTCTGCGGGCTGCTGCTGACCGGGCCGTCCGGACCCGGCTCGACGGTCGGCCCGGACTTCGGCCGGTCGGGCCCGGTCGGCCGCCCGGGACACGGTGGCGGGTCCCCCTGGTCGAGCTGCCGGTACGCCTCCGCCGCGCCGACCAGCGGGACGGTGAGCGTGCCGTCCGGGAACCGGATGGTGCCGTCGGCCGGGCGGGTGCTCGGCAGGTCGATCTGCTGGCGGTACCAGCCGGCCCGGAAGGCCGCCTCGGTGTCCGGGGTGAAGCCGGGATCGCCGAGCAGCACGGTCGGCTCCTGCATCGGCAGGTATCCGCCGCGCCACTGCGGGCCCGGCCGCCACGCCTCCGCGACCTCGGTGGCCCGCTGGGCGAAGGCCTCCTGCCGGTGGTCCGGTGTGGTCGGTCCGCCGGAGCCGGCCGGCGCGCAGCCGGCGACCATCACCATCAGGGGCAGCCCCAGCAGGGCGACTGATCGACGCATACCGGTTCGACGCGGGCCCGGCCGGCCCGGTTCCCGGCGCGCACCGACCAGCCCGGTTCCCGCCAGCCCGCCCGGTTGCCGACGGCCGGTCAGGTCTCTCCGCCGAGGTCCGTCTGGTACGCCTGCCAGAGCAGGTCGGCGCCGCGGCGGCGGTGTCGGGCCAGCGCCCGCAGCAGCCGCCCGGCCCGGTCCAGCAGGACGTCGACCGGCACCCCGGGCAGCTCGGCGGCCTCCTGGAGGTCCGCGAGGGCCGCCGAGATGAGGTCGTGCTCGCGGGTCAGCAGGCGTACGCCCCGGTAGAGCCGCGGAGCGTGCGCGAGCAGTTCCGCGTAAAGGCCGCTCGGGCCCTCGGTGACCTGGACGTGCTCGGCGAAGCTCTGCCGGACCGGGACCAGCCGCAGCGCGACGAGTTCCCGGAACCGGGGCTCGCCGGGCGGGCCGGCCAGTGCTCGGGCCAGGGCGTGGACGTCGCCGGCCAGCGGACCCCGGTGGGCGGCGTGCGGGCGGACCGCCTCGAAGACGGCTGACGGTTGCTGGATCGGACCGGTGACCATGGGGCACCTCCCCGCGCTGCGTCTGACCGCGTACAGCGATGGTGGACCCGACAGTGGCCGGTGTCCAGGGTGCGGGGTCACCTCATCCGTCCCGCCGGCCCCGCTGTTCCCGCAGGTCACACCGGCCCCACCGGAAACACCCGGGAACGGGTCCGCAGACGACTGTGCGCCCCGGTCCGGGTGGACCGGGGCGCACAGGTCAGGTGGTGGAGGTGCCGGGAATCGAACCCGGGTCCTTCGCCGCCTTGTCAGGGCTTCTCCGAGCGCAGCTCGCTGTGCCTCTACTCGGCCCCTCCGATCACGCGAGCGAGTCGGTGTGACGGGCCCAGTCGCTGATTGATCTCGCCGCACGGACCCCGCGACCGGGTCCGATTGGCCAGCCTCCTAGCTGATGCCGGCTAACTGGGTCGAAGGCACTCCCAGGCCGACAGACTTGCTACCCGCCTCAGGCGGCGAGAGCGAAGTCAGCGCGATTCTGCTTGGCGCTTATTGTTTTCCGACGAACGATTCACGAGACGACGTCGGCTTCCTCGGCTCGCTTCCCCTGCTGCAACGTACGAAGTCGAAACCAGTCACCCCCTCGAAGGGCCGCCCCTGTCGGCGGCACCATCAAGACTAACGCCTGCCGCAACCGGATTCATCCCGAGCCCGGGCCGGCACGCCGACCCGGACAAACGGGTGGATATCAGTCACCCATGCCCTTGCCGCGCCGACCCACGACCCGGGCGATCTCCCGGTCCGCGTCCCGCTTGGCGAGGTCCTGCCGCTTGTCGTACGACTTCTTGCCCTTGGCCAGGGCGATCTCCACCTTCGCCCAGCCGTCGGAGAAGTAGACCTGCAACGGCACCATGGTCAGGCCACCCTCGCGGGTCTTGCCGATCAGGCGGTCGATCTCCAGCCGGTTGAGCAGCAGCTTGCGGGTACGCCGGGGCTCGTGGTTGGTCCAGGTGCCCTGGGTGTACTCCGGGATGTGCATCCCGTGCAGGTAGAGCTCGCCGTTGCGCTCCTGGGCGAACGCGTCGACCAGCGACGCCCGCCCGGCCCGCAGCGACTTGACCTCGGTGCCGGTCAGCGCCATCCCCGCCTCGTACGTGTCGAGGATCGAGTAGTCGTGCCGGGCCTTCTTGTTGGAGGCGACGACCTTGCGTCCCTTTTCCCGTGGCATCGGCGCCACCCCCTTTCCAGGTGACCCGTGACCGGTCCGGCCGGCCGCGGGGCGGAGATCATGCTACCCGAACCACAAGGGCCCTCCCGCGCCGTTTATTCCGGCGCGGAAGGGCCCACGGAGAGCCGTACGGTAGCTAGACCCGCAGGTAGAAGCGGAGCGTGACCCAGGCGGTGACCGCACTGACGAGGCCACCGACGGCGGCCATCAGCGGGAAGGTCAGGGCGATGTCGGACCAGGAGATCGGCGTGATCAGGCCCTCCAGGGCGGCCAGCGAGCCGCCGCCGGCGGCGACCTTCAATCCGGCCAGCGCGACCAGGCCGAAGATCGAACCGATCAGGCCGGCGACCACGGCCTCCAGCACGAACGGCGCCTGGATGAACCAGTTGGAGGCGCCGACCAGCTTCATGACCGCGACCTCACGCCGCTTGCTGTAGGCGGCCACCTGGATGGTGTTGGCGACCAGGAGCAGCGCGGCGACGGCCATCACGACAGCGATCGCCAGCGCGAAGTTCTGGATCCCGGTGAGTACGCCGAAGACCTTGTCCAGCAGCCGGCTCTGGTCGACGATCTCATCGACCCCCTCGGCGTCCTTGTACTGGTCGTAGATGTTCTTGTACTGCTCGGGGTTGTTCAACTTGAGTCGGAACGACTCCGGAAGGCTGTCCGCCTTGACCGCGCTGAGCAGGTCGGGAGCGTCCTGGAACATCTCCTGGAAGCGCTTGTACGCCTCGTCCTTGTTGACGTAGAGCGCCTCCTTGACCAGGGGATCGCTCTTCAGCTTGGCGTCCAGCGCGTCCCGCTGCTCCGGGCTCACCTCCTGGTCCAGGAAGATCGAGACCTCGACGTTCTCGTAGTAGAGGTCCTTCATGTCGCCGACCTTCTGGTACAGCAGGCCGCTGGCGCCGAGCATGAACAGCGACACCGCCATGGTGATGATCATGGCGATCGTCATGGTGACGTTGCGCCACAGTCCGACCAGTACCTCGGACAGGACGTACTTCATCCGCATCGGGAATTCCTCCGGCTCTCCGGCGTGAGGTGTTCGTCGTCAGGTCGTACGGCTGAGGGTGGTCGGTCGGCTCACCCGTAGACGCCGCGGGCCTGGTCGCGCACGATGCGGCCGCTCTCGATCTCGATCACCCGGCGGCGCATCTGGTTCACGATGTTGGAGTCGTGCGTGACCATCACGACGGTCGTGCCGGTGCGGTTGATCCGGTCCAGCAGGCGCATGATCTCGATCGAGGTGTCCGGGTCCAGGTTTCCGGTCGGCTCGTCGGCGAGCAGGATCAGCGGGCGGTTAACGAACGCCCGGGCGACGGCCACCCGCTGCTGCTCACCACCGGAGAGCTCGTGCGGGTAGCGGTGCTCCTTGCCACCGAGCCCGACCAGCTCCAGCACCTCCGGCACGACCCGGCGGGCGACCGCCTTGGTCTTGCCGATCACCTCGAGAGCGAACGCCACGTTCTCGTAGGCGGTGCGGTTCGGCAGCAGCCGGAAGTCCTGGAAGACGCAGCCGATCGAGCGGCGGAAGTGGGGTCGCTTCCAGGACCGCATCGAGGTGACGTCCTTGCTGTTCACGATGACCCGACCCTTGTTGGGCGTGACCTCGTGCAGCAGCATCTTGATGATGGTGGACTTGCCGGAGCCGGATGGACCGATGAAGAAGACGAACTCGCCCTTCTCGATCGAGACGGACACGTTGTCGAGCGAAGGCCGGGACGCCTTCGGGTACGTCTTCGTCACTTGCTCAAGCTGAATCACGGGTGGTGAGTCTACGCGGTGTAACCGAAGAGCCAAGCCCCACGCCCCACGGTTGCGAGGCGAGTCATCAATCTAGGGCGTATCGGGAAGATCGACGAAGCGCTCCGCCCGCGGCCGATCACGCACCGTCGCCGGCGAGCTGCTGCTGCTTACGCCACCGGATACCGGCCTCGATGAAGTCGTCCAGATCGCCGTCGAAGACCGACGACGGATTGCCGGTCTCCTGCTCGGTTCGGAGATCCTTCACCATCTGATAAGGGTGCAGCACGTACGAGCGCATCTGGTCGCCCCACGAGCCGGCCGCGTCCGTCTTCAGGCCCTGGAGCTTGGCCTGCTCCTCCTGGCGCTTGCGCTCCAGCAGCCGGGCCTGCAGCACCCGCAGCGCGGATGCCTTGTTCTGCAGCTGGGACTTCTCGTTCTGGCAGGTGACCACGATGCCGGTCGGGATGTGGGTGATCCGGACGGCCGAGTCGGTGGTGTTCACGCTCTGCCCGCCCGGGCCGGAGGAGCGATAGACGTCGATCCGCATCTCGTTCTCGGGGATGTCGATGTGGTCGGTCTGCTCCACCACCGGCAGCACCTCGACGCCGGCGAAGCTGGTCTGCCGGCGGCCCTGGTTGTCGAACGGGCTGATCCGGACCAGCCGGTGGGTGCCCGACTCGACGCTGAGCGTGCCGTAGGCGTAGGGGACCTTGACCGTGAAGGTGGCCGACTTCAGGCCCGCCTCCTCGGCGTACGAGGTCTCGTAGACCTCGGTCGGGTAGCCGTGCCGCTCGGCCCAGCGCAGGTACATCCGCAGCAGCATCTCGGCGAAGTCCGCCGCGTCCACGCCACCGGCGCCGGCCCGGATGGCGACCAGCGCCTCCCGGGAGTCGTACTCGCCGGAGAGCAGGGTGCGGACCTCCATCTCCTGGATGGCCTTGGTCAGCCCGGTGATCTCCGACTCGACCTCGGTCAGCACGCCCGGGTCGGACTCCGCCTCGGCCAGCTCCAGCAGCACACCGGCGTCGTCGAGCCGGGAGCGCAGGCTGGAGAGCTTGCCGATCTCGCCGTTGACGTACGACAGCTGCGAGGTGACCTGCTGGGCCTTGGCCTGGTCGTCCCAGAGGTCGGGGGCGGACGCCTCCTGCTCCAGGCGGGCCTTGTCCGCGCGGAGCCGGTCGATGTCGAGCACCGACTCGATGTTGCGCAGGGTGGCGTCGAGTTCCTTGAGCTGTTCGGCGTAATCGGCAGCGGTCACGACAGACAAGCGTACTGCGCGAGCGAGGAGTGAGCTTGCGAGCCCCGCAGTCGCGCGCCAGATCGGCACTGCGCGAGCGAGGAGTGAGCTTGCGAGCCCCGCGGTTTCGGGCGGGAGGGTCGGGCGGGGGTCACCCGACGGGGGCGCTCTTGAGCCACGACAGGGCCGCCTTGTGGTACGCCACGGCGAACTCGAGCGCACTGGCGTCGTACGTCTCGCCCTCCTTCTTGGCGTTCTTGACCTGCTCCCGGACCCGGGCGAGGGCCTCGGTGTGGTACTCGTTCGCCGCCGCCTGGAGGTTCTTCAGCTGGCTGGGCGAGTGCAGGTCGCCGAAGGCGATGCGCAGCGCGATCGGGTTGCGGATGGTGTCCCGCCCGGGGTCCTCCGCCAGCCAGCGGGAGAACGTCCGTTTTCCGGCTGCGGTGATCGCGTACGGCTGGCTCATGCGCGGGCCCGGCTTGCCCATCCGGACGAACCCTCGCTCGGCCAGCACCGGCAACTCGCGGTAGACCTGGCTGCGGGTCATCGACCAGTACGGCGCCAGCCGGCGCTCGGCGGCGGCCATCAACTGGCCGCCTGTCATGGGGCCCTCGTGGAGCAGCCCGAGCAGGGCTGCCGCCGTGGGGTTGACTGCGGATTCCGCCATGCCCCTCACGCTGCCACTTTGCCGACCCTCCGTCCAGGATTTCCCGGTTTCGCCACCCGGTAGGGGTTCCTATGTGCACTGTCGGCGCGAGACAGTCCCCGCCGGAGTCGTCGATGTCTCTACAACCGGCTGCGCAACTCCCACAGTTCCGGGTAGAACCGGGTCTCCACCCGGGAGCGCAGATACGCCCCGCCGGCCGAGCCGCCGGTGCCCGGTTTGGTGCCGATCTGCCGCTCGGCCATCAGCACGTGCCGGGCCCGCCACAGCGAGAACGCCTGGTCGTGGGCGACCAGCGCCTCGGCGAGGTCCCACAACGGTCCGTACCGCTCCCGATCCGCGGCGATCGTGGCGTACGCGGCGAAGCGCGCCTCCGCCGTGGCCACGTCGAAGCCGGCCCGGTCGAGTACGGCCAGGAACCCGTCCCACAGGCTCGGCTCGGCCAGCCGGCGCTCCAGTCGCTCCCGCTCCGGCGCGGCCAGCCCCCGGAACCGGCGCAGGAAGTCCGGGTCCTTCAGGCCGGAGAGGAACTCGATCTCCCGGAACTGCACCGACTGGAAGCCGGACGCCGGGGCCAGCTTGGTGCGGAAGACCAGGAAGTCCTGCGGGGTCATCGTGTCGATCACGTCGACCTGGCCGATCAGCACCCGCTCCACCACGTGGCAGCGTTCCAGCCGGATCCGGGGCAGGTACGTCTCGCCGGCCAGCAGCCGGTCCCGGGCGTCGGTCAGCTCCGACAGCAGCAGCTTGAACCAGAGCTCGTAGACCTGGTGGATGGTGATGAAGAGCAGCTCGTCGTGGGAGGCCGGGTCGGACTCCGGCACCTGGGCGGCGAGCAGGTCGGTCAGTCGTAGGTAGTCGCTGTAGGTGAGCAGGCCACCCTGCTCACCGAACCGGGGGTCGTACGCGGGGGTGGGGTGGCTCATCGCGCCACGCTACCGCCGCGCCGGGGCGCCCGCCGGCCGCCGACGAGCCCGCTCCGGCACCGGCCCGCCGGCCCGCCGACCGGCCCGATCCGGCACCGGCCGGCCGGCGGGCGGGCAGCTCGGACGAAAGGCCCGCCGGCGGGTCCGCTCGGGCGGGAGGCCCGCCGGCCGGCGCGAGTCGCGCCGCCGGCGGGCCCGTCGCCGGTTCAGCCCATGTGGGGGTACGTGTGGTCGGTCGGCGGGACGAAGGTCTCCTTGATCGTCCGCGGCGACATCCAGCGCACCAGGTTGTGCCAGGAGCCGGCCTTGTCGTTGGTGCCGCTGGCCCGGGCGCCGCCGAACGGCTGCTGCCCGACCACGGCCCCGGTCGGCTTGTCGTTGATGTAGAAGTTGCCGGCCGCGTACCGCATCTTCTCCGCCACCGCGTCGACCACCTGGCGGTCGGTCGCGAAGATCGAGCCGGTCAGCGCGTACGGGGCGATCGCCTCGGCCTGGGTGACCACCTCGTCGAACCGGGCGTCGTCGAAGACGTGCACGCCGAGGATCGGGCCGAAGTACTCGGTGGTGAAGGTCTCGTGCGCCGGGTCGGTGCACTCGAACAGGGTCGGCCGGACGAAGTAGCCGACCGAGTCGTCGGCGGTGCCGCCGGCGATGATCCGGCAGGTGTCGTCCCCGCTGATCAGCTCCAGCGCGGCGGTGTGCCGGTCGAAGGCCTTGGCGTCGATCACCGCGCCGCCGAAGTTGCCGAAGTCGGTGACGTCGCCGTAGGTGAGCGCCTCGGCGGTGGCGGCCAGCCGGTCGCGCAGCCCGCCCTCCCAGATCGAGCGCGGCACGTACGCCCGCGACGCCGCCGAGCACTTCTGGCCCTGGTACTCGTAGGCGCCCCGGATCAGCGCGGTGTGCAGGGCGTCCACGTCGGCACTGGAGTGCGCGACGACGAAGTCCTTGCCGCCGGTCTCGCCGACCAGCCGCGGGTAGCCCCGGTAGCGGGAGATGTTGTCGCCGACCGTCTTCCACAGGTGCTGGAAGACCTTGGTGGAGCCGGTGAAGTGGATGCCAGCCAGGTCGGGGTCGGCCAGCACCACGTCGGAGACCTCCTCGCCCCGCCCGGTGACCATGTTGATCACACCGGGCGGCAGGCCGGCCGCCTCGAACAGCCGCATGGTGAAGTGCGCGGCGAACTGCTGGGTCGGGCCCGGCTTCCAGACCACCGTGTTGCCGAGCAGGGCCGGCGCCGAGGGCAGGTTGCCGGCGATCGCTGTGAAGTTGAACGGGGTGATCGCGTAGACGAACCCCTCCAGCGGCCGGTGGTCGAACCGGTTCCAGGTGCCGGCCGACGAGAGCGGCTGCTCGGCGAGGAGCCGGCGCGCGAAGTGCACGTTGAACCGGAGGAAGTCGATGAACTCGCAGGCCGCGTCGATCTCCGCCTGGATGGCGGTCTTGGACTGGCCGAGCATGGTGGCCGCGTTCAGGGTGTCCCGCCAGGGGCCGGCCAGCAGCTCGGCGGCGCGCAGGAAGATCGCCGCCCGCTCCTCGAACGGCAGCGCCCGCCACATCGGGGCGGCGTCCTTGGCGGCCTTGACCGCCGCGCGCGCGTCGTCGTGGGTGGCGTGCGCGGTGACCCCCAGCACGTGCGCGTGCTTGTGCGGCTGGACCACGTCGATCGACTCGCCGCCCGCCATCCGCTGCTCACCGGCGATCGTCATCGGCAGGTCGATGCGCTCGGCGGCCAGTTCGGTCAGCCGCCGTTGGAGCCGTTCCCGGTCGGCGCTGCCCGGCTCGTAGTTGCGTACCGGCTCGTTGCGGGGCTCGGGTACGGAGAACACGGCGTCCATCAAGGCTCCTGGCGATCTCGACAGCGGTGGCGAAACCGGACCCGCGGGCGCGTGGCCGGGTGACCTGCGCCGGAACGCCGCGCGACGGTAGCCGGTCGCGGCGGCGGGACCGAGCCCAATCTTCCCACGCGCCCCCCTCCCCACCACCCTCCCCCAGCCTCCCCGCCCGCCCTGCCCCGCGCCCCGTCCCGCCCCCTGCTCGGTGATCAAGGGGTTGGGGTCAGGATCCGCTCCGGTCCTGCCCCCAACCCCTTGATCACCATGGCGGTCAGGGGGACGGCGGCGGGGTGGGTGGGGTGGGTGGACGCGTACGCTGGGGTGCCGGTGACCTGCCTGCCCCGGCCCGGCCGACCGCCCGGATGCCGGCCCGCCTCGAAGGGGAGACGATGACCAAGCAGCCCGGCGGCTCCGCGGCCGCGGAGTTCGACCAGCCGGTGGCCGGCGACCCCACCGCGGCCGCTGACTCCGGCACCACCGGGTCGGCAACCGCCGCCGTCCAGCAGGCGACCGGAGCGGACCGGGCGGGCGCGACCGGCGACCCCACCGCGGCCGCTGACTCCGGCACTACCGGGACCGGGTCGAAGACCGCCGCCGTGCAGCAGGCGACCGGAGCGGACCGGGCGAGCGCGACCGCCGATCCCGACGCGGTCGACGCCGAGCGGGACGCGTCCACCGACGACGAGCCCGCCGCCGGGAGCGGGCCGGCACCCGTACCGGGGGCGGCGCTGCTCGCGCTGCTGGCGCTGGGGTGGCTGGCCGCCATGCTCTGGTCGACCCGCGAGGCGATCAACTCGGCGGCGGCCGGGGTCACCGCGATCAGCCTCTCCGCCTTCGCGCTGCCCGGGGTGATCTCCGCCGCGCTGGTCGCCGGGGCCGCCTTCGCCCTCTCCGGGGTCGACCTGCTCGGCCACCGGGTCGGCGAGCGGGCCACCCTGCGCTTCCTCGCGGCGACCGGCGCCGGCCTGCTCATCGGGCTCGCCGCCGCGTTCGCGATCAACCTGACCTATGCCGACAACGCGACCACCAACGTGATCGCCGGCACCAGCGCCGCCGCGGCGATCATCGGCGGGGCCGTCGCCGGCGCCCGCAGCGCACCGACCGTCGGCGCCGTGGTGGCCGCCGCGCTCGGCACGCTGGTCTTCGTGGTGGCGTTCAGCCGGGCCCGGGATCCGCTCTTCGACCTCTTCGGCGCCGGGGACACCCAGGAGTCGCTGGTCAACGCGGCCAAGTGGGTGTCGCGTACGGAGTCGCTGCTCGCCGGGGTGGTGGCCGGGCTGCTCGCCTTCGGCTACCTGGCCTGGGCGCGCCGGCGGGCCATCCGGCGGAACCCGGACGCCCCGGCGCTGCGCTGGCCGGCGTACCTGGTGGCCGGGGCCGGCCCGGGCCTGCTGCTGCTGGTCGCCGAGGTGATCATCCGGGTCGGCGGGCGCTCCCTGCTCGACCTGGCCGCCGCGCTCAGCGAGGCGGACGCGGTGGCCCAGACGTCGCTGGGCACCTCGCGGGTGGACAACGCCATCTGGGTGCTCTTCGTGGGCGCGCTGACCGCGCTGATCGCGTTCGGCCGGACGCTCGGCCCGGCCGGCGACGACGACGACGACGACCCGGGGCCGGTGGCGGGCACCGAGCGCTGACTCCGGCCGGCGTCAGGTGGCGGTACGGAGCAGCAGCTCCAGCTCGGTGACGTCGTACCACTCCAGCTCGTGGTCCTCGGCGCCGTCGACGGTGAATTGGGCGTCCGGGTCACCGGCGAGCGCCTCGGCGACCACCTCCGCGGCGGCGGCCACGTCCTCGACCGCCTCCGACCCGTCCACGTGGATCGCGGCGACGGCGTCGATCGGCACCGGCCGGGTCAGCTCCACCGCGCTCGACCCCAGCTCGCCGTCGCCGCGCCCGACCGCGGCGGCCGGCAGGTCGGCCGAGACCACCACTCGGCGGCGGGGCGCGTCCGGGTCGGCCCGGAGCAGCTGCAACGCGTCCTGGGCGGCCCGGGTGAAGGCGACGTACTCCAGCTCCTCCTCGTCGCCCTCGGCGTACCACTCCCGCAGGGCCGGAGTCACCGCGTGCGCCCGCTCCACGCTGAGCCCCTGCTCACGAAGCCGGGCCAGGATCGGGACGGTCGCCGGCACGTACACCCGGACAAGGTCGTCGGTCACCGGTGTCTCCCTGCTGAGATCCTCCGCCGGCGTGCACCGGCCCGGGCGCCGATCATGCCGTACGCCGTGACCGTCATACACCTCGCACCTCGCCGGTGGAAGTTCCGCCCCGGCGTGTCCCGACCCGGACATCGCCGGGCGGCCGGTCGGGCGCTGGGCGGCGTCGGCGGGTGATGGCAAACTGAGCCAAACGTCTCCAACCCCGGGAGTTTCCGTGGAGCCGAGGTTCCTGCTCCTCTCCGACGTGGCCGCCGAACTCAACGTGTCGGATTCGCAGGTCTACCACATGGTGCGCAGCGGCGAACTGCCCGCGATCAAGATCGGGGGGCGTGGCCAGTGGCGCGTGGAGCGCGCCCAACTGGAGGAGTACATCCAGCGCAAGTACGCGGAGACCGCCGAGTGGGTACGCAGCAACCCGCTCGCCGACCGCGACCCGGAGTGACCTGGGCGGCACCCTGAGCCATTGACCGCGGGCTCTGTCATGCCCAAGAATGAACCTCGTTCGGAGGCAAACGAAGGCAAACGTAAGGATCAGGGGGCAGCGCGATGACCGATTCCCGCCGACCCGGCCCGTCCCGGCCACCCGTGCGGCTGCGACCCGCGCCCTCCTTCGAGCCGCCCTTCGCCGACGAGGACGGCAGCCAGTGGCCGCTGCCCGGCGACGGCCAGCTCGCCCTCGACCTGTTCGAGGCGGCCCGCCGACAACCGAGCCGTCCGCCGGACCGGCGACTGCCGGCCGGGCCCACCCCCGCCCGGCCGGGCCGGCGCACCGCCGGCCCGCTACCGCCCGGCGCCCTGGTGACCGCCACGCCGGAGGCGACCCGAGCCGCCCACCGCTTCCTCGGCACCTGCCTCGAGGTGCTCAACGGCTACCGCCCACCCGGTCAGCTCCGGCCGCTGCTCGACCCGGGCCGGGCCGCCGAGCTGCTGCCCGAGCTGGCCCGGGCCGGCACGCGGACCGGCCCGGTACGCCGCCGGTCCACCCGGCCCGCGGTGCGGTTGCGCCGGCTGCGGGTCTGCGAACCTCGGGCCGCGGCGGTCGAGGTGGCCGCGGTGCTGGCCGGCGGCAGCGGCCACACCTGGGCGATGGCGCTGCGTCTGGAACACCGCCGGGGCAGCTGGCTCTGCACCGCCCTCCAGGTCCTCTGACGCCCGCGACCCCCACCCCGGCCAGCCATGCTGCGGGACGGCGGCCTGTTGATCCACTCCGGGTGCGGCATGCCGCGGCTTCCCCGCGACGCACGACAGCGACCTGCCGCACCCGGTGGTGATCAGACGGTGCCGTCGTGACGGTCGTCAGCCTCGCCGGCGCGGACCGCCCGGGGTGTCCACCTGGCTCGGTCGGTGGGCGTCCCGGGTCTCCAGCTCTCCGCACCGGCGGCCGCGCCCTCGGTTCCCTGGGGACGTGTTCGCCGGTGCCGGCCCGGCACGGGTGGAGCGAGAGACGCCGACGGGCCCCGGCCGAGCTGGCCGGGGCCCGTCGGGCGCGCGTCGGATCAGGCGCCGCCGTTGGGGGCGCCGTGGCAGCGCTTGTACTTGCGGCCGGAGCCGCACGGGCAGGGCGCGTTGCGGGACGGGCCGTTGCTCGCCTCCGCCTGCCCGGGAGCCGCCCGCCGGGCCGCGTTCGACGCCACGGCCGGGCCACGCAGCCCGCTTGCCGGGCGCTGCGGGGCGTTCGGCGCGGTGCCGCCCGGACCGGCCGGGGCGGCCTTCACCCCGCGTCCGATGCCCAGCGCCGGGGCCTGCTCGTCGGCCTGCTCGACGGCCACCGAGCCGCGGCCCGCCTCGCCGTCGATGGTCGGCGCGGAGTACTGCAGGCCCTGCTGCTGCGGCGCCCGGTTCAGGCCCTTGGCCCGGATCTCCACCGGCTTGTCGAGCAGCTTGACCTCTTCGGCCTCCGGCTCCGGCTCGGCGACCTGGACCTCCAGGTTGTAGAGGAAGCCGACCGTCTCCTCCTTGATGCCGTCCATCATGGTGGCGAACATGTCGAAGCCCTCGCGCTGGTACTCGATCACCGGGTCGCGCTGGGCGTACGCCCGCAGGTTGATGCCCTCCTGCAGGTAGTCCATCTCGTAGAGGTGCTCACGCCACTTGCGGTCGATGACCTGGAGCAGCACCATCCGCTCGAGCTGGCGTACCGCCTCCTCGCCGAGCTGCTCCTCCCGCCGGTCGTACGCGGCGTGCGCGTCCTCCTTGAGGCGGGACATCAGGAAGTCGGCGTCCATGCCGGCCCGCGAGCCGCCGGCCTCCTCCTCCAGCTCCTCGATCGTGATGCCGACCGGGTAGAGCTGCTTGAGGCTGGACCAGAGCTGCTCGAGGTCCCAGTCCTCGCCGTAGCCCTCGGCGGTGGCCCCCTGCACGTACGCCTCGACGACGTCGTCGATCATGTTGCGGACCTGGTCGGAGAGGTCCTCGCCGTTGAGCACCCGGAGGCGCTCGGCGTAGATCACCTGGCGCTGCTTGTTCAGCACCTCGTCGTACTTCAGGACGTTCTTGCGGATCTCGGCGTTCTGACCCTCGATCTGGGCCTGCGCGTTCTTGATCTGCCGGGTGACCATCTTCGACTCGATGGGCACGTCCTCCGGGATGTTGAACCGGTCCATGACCGCCTCGACCGCGCCGGAGCGGAACCGCTTCATCAGCTCGTCCTGCAGCGACAGGTAGAACCGGGACTCGCCCGGGTCACCCTGCCGGCCGGAGCGGCCGCGCAGCTGGTTGTCGATCCGCCGGGACTCGTGCCGCTCGGTGCCCAGCACGTAGAGGCCACCGGCGGCGGCCACCTCCTCCGCCTCGGCGTCGCAGGCCTGCTTCCACTTGGGCAGGACCTCCTCCATCGCCTTGGCGTACTCCTCCTCGTGCTCGATCGGGTCGAGGCCGCGCTGGCGCAGCTCGCTCGCGGCGAGGAACTCGGGGTTGCCGCCGAGCAGGATGTCGGTGCCCCGGCCGGCCATGTTGGTGGCCACGGTGACCGCGCCCTTGCGGCCGGCCTGGGCGACGATCTCGGCCTCCCGGGCGTGGAACTTGGCGTTCAGCACAGAGTGCGGGATGCCGCGGCGGCGCAGCAGCTGGGAGAGGATCTCGGAATTCTCCACCGAGACGGTGCCCACCAGCACCGGCTGCCCGGCCTCGTGCCGCTCGGCGATGTCCTCCACCACGGCGTTGAACTTGGCCTTCTCGGTCTTGTAGATGACGTCCGGGCGGTCCTGCCGGATCATCGGCCGGTGGGTCGGGATGGTCACCACGCCGACCTTGTAGACCTTGTTGAACTCGCCCGCCTCGGTCTGGGCGGTACCGGTCATGCCGGAGAGCTTCTCGTAGAGGCGGAAGTAGTTCTGGAGGGTGATGGTGGCCAGGGTCTGGTTCTCCTGCTTGATCTCCACCCCCTCCTTGGCCTCGATGGCCTGGTGCATGCCCTCGTTGTAGCGGCGGCCGTGCAGGATGCGGCCGGTGAACTCGTCGACGATCAGGACCTCGCCGTCGCTGACGATGTAGTCCTTGTCGCGCTTGTAGAGCTCCTTGGCCTTGATCGCGTTGTTGAGGTAGCCGACCAGCGGGGTGTTCACCGACTCGTAGAGGTTGTCGATGCCGAGCCGGTCCTCGACCTTGGCCACGCCGCGCTCGGTGACCGCGATGGTCCGCTTGGCGTAGTCGACCTCGTAGTCGCCCTCGCCGTCCTTGCCGGCCTGGAGCCGGGCCACCACCGCGGCGAACTCGCCGTACCAGCGGGCGGAGTGCTCGGCCGGGCCGGAGATGATCAGCGGGGTCCGGGCCTCGTCGATCAGGATCGAGTCGACCTCGTCAACCACCGCGAAGTTGTGCCCGCGCTGGACCAGTTCCTCCCGCGACCAGGCCATGTTGTCGCGCAGGTAGTCGAAGCCGAACTCGTTGTTGGTGCCGTAGGTGATGTCGCACTCGTACGCGGCCCGGTGCTCGCTGGCCGGCCGGTTGGGCAGCACCACGCCGACGGTGAGGCCGAGGAACTCGTGCACCCGGCCCATCCAGGCGGCGTCGCGCTGGGCCAGGTAGTCGTTGACCGTGACCACGTGCACGCCCTCGCCGGAGAGCGCGTTCAGGTAGACCGGCATGACCGAGGTCAGGGTCTTGCCCTCACCGGTCTTCATCTCGGCGATGTTGCCGAAGTGCAGCGCCGCGCCGCCCATCACCTGGACGTCGTACGGGCGCTGGCCGAGCACCCGGGCGGCCGCCTCGCGGCACACCGCGAAGGCCTCGGGCAGCAGGTCGTCGAGGGTCTCGCCGTCGGCCAGCCGCTCCTTGAACTGCACGGTCATGTCGCGCAGTTCCTCGTCGGTGAGGTTGACGTAGTCGTCCTCGATCGAGTTGACGGCGGCGGCGATGGCCTTGAGCCGGCGCACCATACGGCCCTCGCCCGCGCGGAGGACCTTTTCCAGAATCGACACGGATCAACGCTCCCCTAGACAGTCTCGAACCATCGTAGGCGCTCCATCGGGGCGATGGTCACTGGTGGCGGCGGTCCGGCCCGGCGAAAACGACATAACGCGCAGCCGATCCGCCGGTGCCGCGATTATCCGTTACGCCGTCCGCGAACGATCCGGCACGATGACCCGGTGGAACCCGTGGAGATCACCGAGGACGGCCTGCTGCTGCGCCCGTGGCAGGCCACCGACGCCGACGCCGTGCACCGGGCGTGCCAGGACCCGGACATCCAGCGCTGGACCACCGTACCGCGCCCATACCGGCCCGAACACGCCAAGAGATTCGTCACCGAGGTGGCCCCGGGCGACTGGGCGGCCGGCCGGGGCGCGCCGTTCGCGGTCTGCGACGCGGCCACCGGCGAGCTGCTCGGCTCGTGCGGGCTGGTCTCCATCGACACCGGCCTGGGCTCCGGCGAGATCGGCTACTGGACCGCCCCCTGGGCCCGCGGCCGCGGGGTCACCGTACGGGCCGCCCGGGCGGTCGCCCGGTGGGCCTTCGACAGCCTCAAGCTGCGCCGGCTGATCTGGCAGGCCGAGGTCGGCAACCACGCGTCCCGGCTGGTGGCGCTGCGCGCCGGGTTCCGCGTCGAGGGGCGGCTGCGGCTGGCCGACCCGGCGCCGGAGGGCGGCAACCAGGGCTGGATCGGCTCGCTGCTGCCCGGCGAGGTGCCGGCCGCCGGCAGCACCGGCCCAGCCGGACCGGGCACCCTGGAGGCCCGGCGGGCCGCCGTCTTCGGCCGCCCGCAGCCGGTCCTCTTCGCCACCGCCGGCGCCACCGAGCTGCGGCTGCGCCCGCTGGAGGAACGCGACCTGGACGCGATCGTGGCCACCTGCCAGGACCCGGAGACGGTCCGCTGGACCACCGTGCCCGACCCGTACCAGCGCGAGCACGCCGAGGGGTTCCGCCGGGACGTCGCCGAGGCGGCCTGGACGGGTGGCACCGGGGCGACGTACGCGATCGCCGACGCCGACGACCGGTACGCCGGCTCGATCGACCTGCGGATCTCGCCGGCCGACCCGCTGGTCGCCGACGTCGGCTTCATGACCGCCCCACCCGCCCGGGGGCGGGGCTACCAGCCGGCCGCGCTCGCCGCGCTCTGCGCCTGGGGCTTCGCCACGCTCGGCCTGGCCCGGATCGAGTGGCGGGCCAACGTGGGCAACACCGGCTCCCGCCGGGTCGCCGAGAAGGCCGGCTTCACCTTCGAGGGCACCGCCCGCGGCGGGGTCAACCACCGCGGCGAGCGGCAGGACGTCTGGGTCGCCGGGCTGCTCGCCGAGGACCTGACGTGACGCCGAAGGTCATCGAGGCGTACGGGGTGCGGTTACGGGAGAACCGCGCGGACGACGTCGCCGACACCGCCGCCGCCTGCGCCGACCCGTTGACCCAGCGCTTCATCTCCGGCCTGCCGTCGCCGTACACCGAGGCGGACGCCCGCTGGTGGGTCACCGAGGGGGCGCCCGCGGCCTGGGCCAGCGGCGGGGCCGCCTACGTGGTGGCGGACCCGGACACCGACCGGCTGCTCGGCGCGGTCGGGCTGAGCCACCCGGTGCCCTACCGGAGCGAGGCCGAGATCGGCTACTGGGTGGCGCCGTGGGCGCGCGGGCGGGGCGTGGCCACCGCGGCGACCCGGGCGCTGGCGGAGCACGCGTTCGCCACCGGGACCGCCCGGCTGGAACTGTTCACCCACGAGGAGAACACCGCCAGCCAGCGGGTCGCGCTGGCCGCCGGCTTCCGCCCCGAGGGCGTACGCCGGGACGCCAGCCCGGTCCGCGGCGGCGGCCGGCATGACCTGCTCGCCTGGGTACGCCTCGCCGTCGACCCGCCCGGACCGGCCCCGCGCCCGCTGCCCGACCTGCCCGACGGCCGGCTCACCGACGGCGTGGTGACCCTGCGCCGGCTGGCCCCGGACGACGCGGACCTGATGTTCCGGCTGCACACGCTGCCCGAGGTGGTGGCGAACCAGGCACCACCGGTGCCGCCCACCCGGGAGGCGACCGAGCGGCGCTGCCGGCTGGCGGAGAGCGGCTGGCTGACCGGCGTCATCGCGCGGCTGCTGATCGTCGACGCGGCCACCGGCGAGCCGCTCGGCAGTTGCGGGCTGTCGTACACCGACCTGCCGGCGGGCGAGGCGAGCCTCGGCTACGCGTTGCTGCCGGCGGCGCGCGGCCGGGGTCTCGCCACCCGGGCGGTCCGGCTGCTCGCCGGCTGGGCGTTCGGGCCGGTCGGGATCGCCCGGCTGACCGCCGGCACCATGCCCGACAACATCGCCTCGCACCGGGTGCTGGAGAAGGTCGGCTTCCGCCGCGAGGGGCTGCTGCGCGGGCGGCTGCCCGGGCTGGCCGGGACCCGGATCGACGACCTGGTCTTCGGCCTGCTGCCGGACGAGCTGCGCTGACCCGCGCGGTCTGGTCCACGCGCGCTGGCCTGCGCTGGCCCGGCGATCGACGCCGATGGCGACCCGGTCGACCAGGACGCCGGCGACCAGCGCCTGACGCGCGAGGCCGTCCGGGTGGCCGGTCGTGGTGGCGGTCGGTGCCGCCACCACGACGGCGCTCGACCCGTCAGATGGCCAGCGAGATGATCCCGTAGTCGTAGGCGTGCCGGCGGTAGACGACGCTCGGCCGGCCGGACTCCTTGTCCTGGAACAGGTAGAAGTCGTGGCCGACGAGTTCCATCTGGAACAGCGCGTCGTCGACGGTCATCGGCTCGGCGGGGTGCACCTTCTCCCGCGCGATGTGCCAGGGCTGGTCGTCGTACTCCTCCTCGGCGTCGACCCGTTCCGCGACCGCGGTGGCGGTCGCCGCGCTGGCGCCGTTCACCGGCGCCGACAGCGGCGGCGCGTCGAGGTCCGCCACGGGCAGGCCGGCGGTGGCTGCGGCCACGGAGAGCGGCGCGTGCCGGCCCCGGTGGACGCGGCGGCGGTCGGCCGCCCGGCGCAACCGGGTGTCGAGCTTGGCGATCGCCGCGTCGAGCGCGCTGTAGAAGTCGTTCGTGCAGGCCTCGGCCCGGATCACCGGGCCACGCGAGACGCACGTTATCTCCACTCGCTGGCAGTGGTCCGCCTGACGCGGGTTGCGCTCGTGGAACAGCTCCACATCGACACGAATGAGTTTGTGATCGTAGCGTTCGATCTTCGCGAGTTTCTCCGCGACGTGCACCCGGTAATGGTCGGGAACTTCGACGTTCCGGCCCTTGACCACGATGTCCACGTGACCTCCTTGCTCGGATGGTCGTTCGATCCGGCATCCGGTCGCACGCCCCGGGGAGGCCCCACTCGGCGTCGACCGGTCGATACGGCTACGCCTCCTTTCACCGCCGGGGGCGGGTGGGAAGACCTCCTACCCCCGACAGCCAAACGCTAACTCCTGTTCAGGGCACAGTCACCCCTGGTTGCCGAGACGGCTCAGGAATTTTCACAGCTCGTACACCATCGGGTGAAACGGAAACACGAAGGGTTACGACTGTTGCCGTTTCTCGGTCGCCGCGAGCACCGCCGCTACGGTGGGTGACCGGCCGGACGCGGCCAGCACCCGGCTCACCGCGGCGATCGTCGCGCCGGTGGTGACGATGTCGTCCAGCACCACCACCGCGGCGCCCGGCGGTGCCGGTGCCGCCCGGCGGCGCAGCCGGAACGCCGATTCGGCCGCCGCCGCCCGGCCCGCGCTGTCCAGCGTCACCGAGTCCGGGCGGGGCAGGGCGCGCAGCGGGCGGGAGACCCGCACCGGCCAGCCGGCCCGCCGCAGCCGGTGCGCACAGTGCCGGGCCAGCCGGCCGAGGTGGTCGCCGTAGCGGGCCCGGGCCGCCGCGGCGGTGTCCGGCACCGGCACCAGCGCCACCGGGCGCACCCCGCCGAGCGCGGTCGCCACCACCTCGGCGAGCAGTCCGCCCAGCGGTCGGGCCAGCCCGTGCCGGCCGTGCTCCTTGTACGCCAGCAGCGTCTCCCGCAGCGGCCCGGCGTACGGGCCGAGGGCGACGCAGGGCGGCAGGCCCGGCGGGGCGGGCGTGGGCTGCGCCGGGCGGGGTCGCAGCGCCTGCAACAGCCCGGCGCACTCCGGGCACACCCCGTGCCGCAGGCCGGGCCGGTGTTCCCGGCAGCCCGCGCAGTCGGCGGGCAGCACCAGGTCGGCGAGGTCCGCCCAGAGCGCGCCGACGTCCCGCACCGGGATCAGTAGAGGAAGAAGGGCGCGGTCGGGTTGCCGGACCGGTTTCCGGTCGGCTCCGGGCTGACGTTGAGCACCTGATCCGACTGGATTCGCGACGAGCCGCTGTAGGACACCCCGTTGGCCTCGTACATCACCGCGCTGGGCTGCGGTGCCGCCGGGTTGACCGGGTACGCCGCCAGGTGGGTCACCTTGGCGCCCAGCTTCTCCTGCAGCGGGGTCTGCCGGGCGCCGTCGATGCTGACGTCGTAGACCGCCGGTCGGTCGGCCGAACCGCCCACCACCAGCCGGTCCTCACCGGCCCAGTCGACCGCCGAGAGCGCGGTCAGCGAGGTGAACACCTTCCGCGTCGGCCCGACGGTGACGCTGTCGTCGTCCAGGTCGACGGCGGCCACGTAGAGCCCGCCGCCGACGATGAGCGCGATCCGCTGACCGTCCAGCGACGCCGCCACGGCGGTGACCGCCCCGGTCACGCCGTTGAGCTGCACCCTGCTCATCCGCACGTCCCGGTCCACCTCGAAGAGGTGGAGGTTCCCGTCGGCCACCACCAGCCCGCGCGGCTTCAGCGGGTCGAGCGTACGCAGCCAGACCGGCCGGCCCATCGCGTTGTGCGCGGGCCCCTTACGCAGGTCGGTCAGCGGGGCGGCGCCGCTGCCGACGGCCAGCCGCTGCCGCTTGTCCGAACCGGTGACCACCAGCGCGGCCAGCGTCCAGTCGTTGATCCGGTCGAAGTTGGCCGACACCACGTTGCGGTTGTCCTCCGCGGCCAGCGGCACCGTCCCGGGATCCCCCACCACGGCGAGCGGGTGCACCGCGCCGTCGTACACGCAGAACCGGTGCGGGTTCTGCGCCAGCTCGTAGACCGGGTTGGCCCGCCGCTGGCCGGCCAGGTCGACCACCCGGCGGGACTGGTTCTGCACCTTCAGCTCCACCTGGCCGTCGAGGTTCGGCAGCGACCAGGCCAGCTGGGTGGCGAACTGGTCCAGCCGCTCCTCGTCGTTGGCGGGCAGCGCCAGGTTGACCTCCCACCGGTCGGCGCTCCCGGTGGCGTTGTTGATCAGCTCGGTGCGGTCCGGCAGCGGGACGACCGCCGTGCGCAGCCAGTCGGACGGGCCGCCGATCAGCCACCGGACCACCTCGGTCACCTGCCGCTCCTCCGGCACCGCCTCGGGCAGGTAGCGCAGGTCGGGCACCAGTCGGGCGCGGTCCGAGCTCCAGAAGTAGACCGAGGACTCCTTGTAGTACTGCGCCAGCGCCACGTCGCTGAGCAGCAGCACGTTCGGCGGGTCCTGCACGTACAGGCCGGCCTGCTCGACGTCGCCCTGCCCGGGGAGGGCCGCGCTGACCAGCTTGAACTCGTAGCTCCGCTCGGTGGCCACCGGGGACACCAGCGTGCCGTTCGCCCGCAGCACGCCGACCTGCTGGACGTTGATGGTCACCTTCGTGCTGTCGACGTCGGGAGTGATCACCGGGTCGTCGGTCAGCCGCACCACGGTGAGGGTGATCTCGCTGCCCTGCCTCTCCTGGAGGCGGTGGTGCTGCCGCGGGTCGATGTACTCCTTCACCCGCTCGTACGCGCGGTCCGGCTCGCCCGCGGCGGCGGCCAGGAAGTTGTTCACGAACGTCTGCGCGTTGCTTCCGGCGGCCGCCCGGGTCGGCGGCTGCACACTGCCGCCGCTGACGGACCCGGCCTCGGCCGTGGAGACCCGGCGCTCCACCTCGACGTCGGTGCTGGCCGGGATGCCGCAGCCGGTCAACCCGAGGGCGAGCAGTGCGACGCCGGCGACGCCGGTCAACCGGGCATGCCTCACGACCGCGCCTCCGCCCGCTCCCCGGCCGACCCGTCACCGGCCGGCGCCGGCGTGATCGCCAACGCGCCCCCGGCACCCGGGCCGATGGCCAGCAGCCCGCCGTCGCGCGGACCGCCGAACGGCAGGGCCGCGTCGGCCGGCACCAGGCGCAGCGGGGAGGTGGTGAGCCGGTCGCCGGCGCGGGCCGGCAGGGTGAGCCGGAACTGGGCGCCCTGCCCCGGCGCGCCCCAGGCCTCCAGCCAGCCGCCGTGCAGCCGGGCGTCCTCCAGGCTGATCGACAGCCCGAGCCCGGTACCGCCGGTCTGCCGCGCCCGGGACGGGTCGGCCCGCCAGAACCGGTTGAAGACCAGCTTCTCCTCGCCCGGCTTGAGCCCCACCCCGCGGTCGCGGACGGTGATCGCCACCGCTGTCTCGTCCGCGCCCAGGGTGATCACCACCGGCTTGCCCTCGCCGTGCTCGACGGCGTTGCCGACCAGGTTGCGCAGCACCCGCTCGACCCGGCGCGGATCCACCTCGGCGATCACCGGGGCGGCCGGCACGTCCAGCTCGATGGCCACCCCGACCCGCTCGGCCAGCCCGGCCAGCCGGTCGGCGACCCGGTGCACCACCGGCACCAGGTCGGTCGGCTCGGCGTCGAGCATGGCGAAGCCGGCGTCGAAGCGGCTGATCTCCAGCAGGTCGGTGAGCAGTTCCTCGAACCGGTCCAGCTCGGCCTGGAGCAGCTCGGCGCTGCGGGCGACCGCCGGGTCGAACTCGTCGCGCTCCGCGAAGATCAGGTCGGCCGCCATCCGGACCGTGGTCAGCGGCGTACGCAGCTCGTGCGACACGTCCGAGGTGAACCGACGCTGCAACCGGGACATCTCCTCCAGCCGGAGGATCTGCCGTTGCAGGTTGGTGGCCATCTGGTTGAAGGACGCGGCGAGCAGCGCCAGGTCGTCCTCGCCGTTGACCGCCATCCGCTGGTCGAGCAGCCCGGCGGAGAGCCGCTGCGCGGTCCGGGCGGCCACCCGGACCGGGGTCACCACCAGCCGGGTGACCAGCGCGGCCAGCAGCCCGAGCAGCAGCACCAGGGCGACCCCGGTGGCCGCCACGGTGGTCCGGGCGTCGGCGGCGGCGGCGTCCTGCCGGGCCAGCGGTACGAAGTAGTAGATCTCGATCTGGCCGAAATCGGTCGGCACCGGCGAGCCGTACACCAGGTACTTCGTGCGCTCGCCGGTGAGCGTGCCGGTGCGGATCTGCTTGGCCACGTTGCCGTCGGCGACCGCGGCCCGCAGCTCCGGGCTGATCAGCGGCCGGACGTCGATCGCCGGCGCGCTGCGGGTCTGCAGGATGCCGGGATGGTCGTCGGCGGTGATCGCCACCACCACGCCGCTGGTCTGCTGCGGGTCACCGCCGGCCAGGTAGTTGACGGTGCCCTCGATGGTGTTCTGGAGCTGGGCCTCCTGCGGCTGGCTGAAGAGCGAGACCTGCTTGGCGGTGTAGTCCGCCCCGCTGGTCAGCCGCAGCCGCGCGTCGGTGACCGCGTTCTCCAGCAGGATGTCGGTGATCTTGTTGGCGATCACGTACGCGAACCCGCCCACCAGCAGGCTGGAGGCCACCAGGGTGATGGTCACCACCCGCAGCTGCAACGAGCGCCGCCAGGTCTGGTGCAGCCCGGCGAGCAGCCGGGCACCGCGGGCGGCGAGCCCACGCCACAGCTCCCACGCGGCGCCACGGCGGCGGGGAGCTGCTGACGGGGAGTCCTGGACCGGGGAGGTGACCACAGTAGGACCAGGCTATCCGGTCCCCGCCTTGTAGCCCACGCCGCGAACCGTGAGGATGATTTCCGGCCGCTCGGGATCCGGCTCGATCTTGGCGCGCAGCCGCTGCACGTGCACGTTGACCAGCCGGGTGTCCGCCGCGTGCCGGTAGCCCCAGACCTGCTCCAGCAGCACCTCGCGGGTGAACACCTGGCGCGGCTTGCGGGCCAGCGCGACCAGCAGGTCGAACTCCAGCGGGGTGAGCTTCACCTCCTCGCCGTTGCGGCTCACCGTGTGCGCCGGGACGTCGATGGTGATCTGGTTGCCGGGCGGCCCGATGGTCAGCATCTCCGGGGCGGCGTCCTCGCCACGGCGCAGCCGGGCGCGCATCCGGGCGACCAGTTCCTTGGGCTTGAACGGCTTCACCACGTAGTCGTCGGCGCCGGACTCCAGGCCGAGGACCACGTCGACGGTGTCGCTCTTGGCGGTCAGCATGACGATCGGAACGCCCGATTCGGCGCGGATCGACCGTGCGACGTCAATACCACTCATACCGGGCAACATCAGGTCGAGCAGCACGATGTCGGGCCGATTGTCGCGGAAGGCGGCCAAGGCCCGCTCCCCGTCGGCCACGAACGAGGGCAGGAAACCCTCGCTGCGCAGGACGATGCCGAGCATCTCGGCGAGCGCTGGGTCGTCGTCGACCACCAGTACCCGGGCTCTCATGGGATTAATATTCCATCCCCGTTCAGTTCGGTGGGATCCACGTCACCCGGCACGGTACTGCCGCGGGACGCCGTCGCCCAGCAACCGGCCCCCGGACGACACCGCCCGGCGTGCGGGTCCACCTCGGCGGACCGCGCGTGACACCATGATCCCCGCGTGCGCCCTCACGCGCCACCACCGTTCGTCCCGTCAGGAGTACGCGTGCCCGACGCCGGCCCGACCGCCGTGCTCCCGCGTCGTCCGCTCACCGTCGGTGAGCTGCTCGACTCGGCGGTCCTGCTGCTGCGCGACCACGCCCGGGTGCTGGTCCCGTTCGCCGCGCTGCTGGCCGCCGGCGAACAGCTGCTGCTCCTGCCGGTACGCCTGGCCGCCGGCACCGACCAGCCCGTCTGGTTCGCGGAGTTCGGCCGGTTCGGCTGGTACTGGCTGCTGCTGGTCATCGGCGCGGCGACCGAGGCGATGATCATCATGGTGCTCGGCAATCCCGCCGCGCGGGCCGCCGGGGCGGCGCTGCTCGGCCGCCGGGCCGGCGCCCGGGAACTGCTCCGCCCCGCCGGGGCGCGCTGGGGAGGGACCCTGCTCCTGGTGCCGGTGGTCGGGGCGGTGATGACCACCGCCGCCCTGCTCGGGCCCACCTGGATCATCGGTTTCGCCCTGCTCGGCGCGGTGGCTCCGGCGCTGGTCGTGGACCGGGTCCATCCGCTGCGCGCCCCGCTGCGCTCGGCCACGCTGGCGGTCCGCGCCGGGGGCCGGGCCGGCGCCGTCCGGCTGCTCGGCTACCTCGCCTGGTGGCTGGTCCGGGTCGGCCTCGGGGTGGGCGTCTACTACGGGCTGGACGGGCTCGACCTGCTGCCCGAGACGTGGCAGATCCCGGTCTCGCTGCTCATCTGGGCGGGCGTGAACAGCGTCGCGTATCCGGCCATCGCCTGCCTGGACGCGGTGGTCCACCTGGAGACCCGGATCCGCACCGAGGGGCTGGACATCCTGCTCGCCCGGGCACCGGCCGGCACGCCGGACGCCGCACTGCTGGCGGCCCTGCGATGAGTTTCAGCCGGTGGTGGACCGAGACCACGGCGTCCCTCGGCGACCGCGTACCGCTGCCGCTGGCCGCGCTGCTGCTGGTGCTCGCGGCGGCGACGATCGCTGTCGCCTGGTACACCTACCCGGCCTGGGTGCCCCGCCGGTTGCCCCGGCTGCGCCGACGCAAGGCACGCCGGGAGCGCCCGCGCCCGGCGACCGCCGCCGCGCCGGCCGTGCCGGCCGCCCGGGAGCCGGTCGACGAGCCACCGGCCGCCGTCCACCTGTCCCTGGCCGACCGGCTGGCCGCCGAGGGCCGCTACGCCGAGGCGGTCCGCGAACGGCTGCGCGGGATGCTCCGCGAACTGGTCACCCGCCGGATGGTGCGGGTGCGCTCCGGGATGACCGTCACCGAGGTGATCGCCGCGGCGAGTGAGCACCACCCGCCGGCCGGCCCGCCGCTGCGCGCGGCCGGCGCGATCTTCTCCGAACTCTGGTACGCCGAGCGCCCCGCCACCGCCGAGCACGACCGTCGGATGCGGGAGCACGCCGGCGACCTGCACCGGGCGCTGGCCGAGCCGGCCGAGCGGGAGGACCGGCCGTGACCGCGACCACGACGACCACCGGTGCGCGGACCGGGGCCACGACGAGCGCCACGGGGCGCGGCGGGCGGCGCCGGCGGTGGCACCGGATCGCGATCCCGCTCGGGCTGGCCGCGCTGCTGCTCACCACCACCCTGGTCACCCACGCCGTCGACCAGCCCGATCCGGACGCCGGCTTCCTCTCCCCGGTGGCGACGGGCGAGCACGGGGGCAGCCGGCTCGCCGCCGCGCTGCGGGAGCGCGGGGTCACCGTGCAGCGGGAGACCACCACACCGGCGGCGCTGACGGCCGTCCGGTCCGCGCCGGCCACGCTCTTCGTCCCCGCGCCGGCGCTGCTGCGCCGGGAGACCGTCCGGGCTCTGGACCGGCTGCCGGCCCGGACCCGGCTGGTCCTGGTCGACCCGGCCCGCCCGGTGCTGATCTCCGCCGGGCTGCCGCTGCTGCCCGGCGAGCGCCGCTGGGCGGCGCAGGCGCTCGGCCCGGCGGCCGACGGGCTGCCCTGCCAGCTGCCCGAGCTGAACGGGGTCGGCACGGCGGCCGTCGGCCTGCAGCGCTACACCGCCGGCGGCTACCGCCCGGACCAGGTCCAGTTCTGCTTCGCCGGCACGCTGGCCCGGGTGCCCGGGGCGGTCGAGCAGGTGGCGGTCGGTGCCAGCGACCCGTTCCGCAACGACCGGATCGCCGAGTGGGACAACCTCGCCTTCGCCACCGGCCTGCTCGGGGTGACCGGCCGAGTGGTCTGGCTCGACCTAGCCGAGGCCGAGCCGCCGCCGGCCACCGGCACCGGCCGCCCGTCCCGGGCGCCCGCCACCGAGGGCGACCCGGGCACCGGGACCGGCGACGGCAGCGGCGACGGGGACGGCACGGGCACCGGCGACGGCCGGGGCGGCCCCGGAGAACCCGGCTCGCCCGGCGGGCCGGGCGGGGGCGACCAGTCCGGCTCCGGTGACGGCGACAGCGACGCCGCCGAGCGGGAGGATCCACCGAACCCGCTCTGGGCCGCCTTCCCGCCCTGGTTCTGGGCGTTGCTGGCCCAGCTCGCGCTGGCGGTGCTGTTCCTGGCGCTCTGGCGGGCCCGCCGGCTCGGCCCGCCGACGGCGGAGCCACTGCCGGTGACCGTCCGCTCCGCCGAGACGGTCCTCGGCCGGGCCCGGCTCTACCAGCGCGCCGGCGCGCGCGAGGCGGCCGCCCGGACCCTGCGGGAGGCCGCCCTGACCCGGCTGCTTCCCCGGCTCAACCTGCCGGCGGACGCGGCACCGGACCGGGTCGCCGGCGCCGTCGCCGCCCGCACCGGCGCCGATCCGGCCACGACCGAGGAGCTGCTGTACGGCGGCGCGCCGGAAACCGACCAGGACCTGCTGGAGCTGGCGCGCGCGCTGGACGGGGTGACCCGTACGGTGGCACCGCCGGCCTCCCCCGACGTGCCACTGTCGAACCGAACCGAAGGAGAACCGCGGTGACCCGACCCGCCGGAACCGCCGAGCCCCAGCTCGCCGACCCGGACGACGCCCGAGCCGCCCTGCACCGGCTGCGCGCCGAGGTGGCCAAGGCGGTCGTCGGGCAGGACGCGGTCGTCACCGGCCTGGTGATCGCCCTGCTCTGCCGCGGCCACGTGCTGCTGGAGGGGGTGCCCGGGGTGGCCAAGACGCTGCTCATCCGCACCGTGGCCACCGCCCTGGACCTGACCTCGAAGCGGGTGCAGTTCACCCCCGACCTGATGCCCGGCGACGTCACCGGGTCGCTGATCTTCGACCCGCACACCGCCGCGTTCACCTTCCGGGAGGGGCCGGTCTTCACCAACCTGCTGCTCGCCGACGAGATCAACCGGACGCCGCCGAAGACCCAGTCGGCGCTGCTGGAGGTGATGGAGGAGCGGCAGGTCTCGGTGGAGGGCGACCGGCGGCCACTGCCGGAGCCGTTCATCGTCGCCGCCACCCAGAACCCGATCGAGTACGAGGGCACCTATCCGCTGCCGGAGGCGCAGCTGGACCGGTTCCTGCTCAAGCTCACCGTGCCGCTGCCCAGCCGGGAGGAGGAGCTGGGCGTGCTGCGCGCGCACCACGCCGGCTTCGACCCCCGCGACCTGTCCGCCGCCGGCGTACGACCGGTGGCCGGGGCGGCCGACCTGGCCGCGGCGCGGGCGGCGGTGGGCCGGGTGCACGTGGCCGAGCCGCTGCTCGGTTACCTGGTCGACCTGTGCCGGGCCACCCGGGCCACCCCTGCGCTGGAGCTGGGCGCCTCCCCCCGGGGCGCGACCGCCCTGCTCAGCACCGCCAAGGCGTGGGCCTGGCTGGCCGGGCGGGACCACGTGGTGCCGGACGACGTCAAGGCGGTCGCCCGGCCGACCCTGCGGCACCGGCTGCGGCTGCGGCCGGAGGTCGAACTGGAGGGCGTGAGCGTGGACGCGGTGCTGGACACGGTGCTGGCCACCGTGCCGACTCCGCGATGACCTGGCGGGCGGCGCTCCTGCTGGCGGCCGGTGCGCTGACCCTGCCGGCCTGGCCGTCGCCGCTCGCCGGGGTGCTGGTGATGACCGGTGCGGTGCTGCTCCTGGTCGTACTGGACCGGGCGCTGGCGGTGCCGCCGAGCGCGGTGACCGCCACCCGGGACGGTGACCGCGCGGTCCGGCTCGGCGGCACCGCCACCGTCGTGCTGCACCTGGGCAACACCTCCGGCCGTCCGCTGCGCGCCCAGGTCCGCGACGCCTGGGTGCCGTCGGCCGGCGCCCGCCCGGACGTCCCGCCCACCCGGCCGGTACGGGTGGAACCCGGCCGGTCCGTCGCGCTGCCCAGCCGGCTCACCCCCACCCGTCGCGGTGACCGGCCGGCGGTGGCGCTGACCGTCCGCTCCCTCGGCCCGCTCGGGCTCGGGTTCCGGCAGCGCTCGGAGCGCCCGGCCACGCCGCCGTGGACGCTGCGCGTACTGCCCCGCTTCGACTCCCGCCGGCATCTGCCGGAGAAGCTGTCCCGGCTCCGGGTGATCGACGGCACCCAGGTCACCCGCGGCCGCGGTCAGGGCACCGAGTTCGACACCCTGCGCGAGTACGTGGTCGGCGACGACGTCCGCTCGATCGACTGGCGGGCCAGCGCCCGCCGGGCCGACGTGCTGGTGCGCACCTGGCGGCCGGAGCGGGACCGGCGGCTGGTCTGCGTGCTGGACACCGGCCGCACCTCGGCGATCCGGGTCGGCGACGAACCCCGGCTGGACACCGCGATCGACGCGGCGCTGCTGCTCACCGCCCTCGCCGCACGCGCCGGTGACCGGGTCGACCTGCTCGCCGCCGACACCGCCGTACGGGCCACGGTGACCGGGACCGGCCGGCCGGCCCTGCTGCCCCGGCTGGTGCACGCGCTGGCCCCGCTGCAACCGGCCTTGGTGGAGACGGACTTCGACCTGATCGCCGGCGAGCTGTTGCGGCGGCAGCGGCAGCGCAGCCTGGTGGTGCTCTTCACCGCGCTGGAGGCCGGTGCGCTGAGCGCGGGGCTGCTACCGGTGCTGCCCCGGCTGGCCGCCCGGCACCGGGTGCTGATCGCGGCGACCCACGACCCGGTGCTGACCACGCTCACCACCGCCGTACCGGCCCGGCCCGGGGACGCCTACGCGGCGGCGGCCGGCTGGCGGGCGCTGGCCGAGCGGGACCGGATCCGCACCGCGCTGGGCCGGCACGGCGTCCTGGTCGTCGACGCTCCCGCGGGCCGCCTCGCCCCCACCCTCGCCGACACCTACCTCCGCCTCAAATCCCAAGCCCAACTCTGACCCGCCCCGCCCCCACGGTCGGCCGGCCGGTTGATCATGAAGTTATTGCTCGCCAGCCCGGCGTGTCGCGTTAACAACTTCATGATCAACGGGGGTGGCGGTGGGGGGAGGCGTGGTGGTGGCGCGGGGGCCGAGGATGAGGACGTACGCCAGGAAGGCCAGCCAGATGGCGGCGCCGGCGGCGACGCGGAAGGGAATCGGCACCGGCGCGGGGGTGATGAACGCCTCGATGACGGCGGAGACCGCGAAGAGCCCGACCAGCCCGACGGCGACCAGGATGGCCTGGCGACCCGCCCGGGCCACCGACTGCCCCCGGGTCAGCCCGGCCGGCGGCGAGATCCACGCCCAGCCGGTCCGCAGGCCGACGCCGGCGGCCACGAAGACCCCGGTCAGCTCCAGCAGCCCGTGCGGGGTGATCAGGCCGAAGAAGACGTCACCCCGGCCGTAGGAGACCATCACCCCACCGGTGACGCCGATGTTCAACGCGTTCTCCCACAGCAGGTAGAGCACCGGGATGATCAGCACCCCGGCGGCCAGGCAGCGGGCGGCCACCCAGGCGTTGTGCGTCCACAGCTGGACCGCGAACGTCGGCGCGGAGTACTCGGTGTAGTAGTCGGCGAAGCCGGAGTCGACCAGTTCGGCGGCCGCCTGCTCGCCGATGAACGCCGCCGCGGTGTCCGGGTTGCCCGCCACGAACCAGATCAGGAAGAAGCTGAGCAGGGTGAACCCGGTCGCCACGCCGCACCACCACGGCCAGGCCCGGTAGACCGCGCCGGGGAAGCCGCTCAGCAGGAAGCGGCCCACCACCGCCCACGACGGCCGGGGCCGCCCGGTGAGCCGGGCCCGGGCCCGGAGCACCACCTGGGAGAGCTGGCCGACCAGCGCCGGGTCGGGCGAGCGGCTGCGCAGCACCGAGAGTTGGGTGGCGGCCCGCTGGTAGAGCACGACCAACTCGTCGATCTCGTCGGCGTCCAACCGCCGCCGACCGGTCAGCACCTCGAGCCGACGCCACTCCCCGCCGTGCTCCGCGACGTACGCGTCGAGATCCACCGCCCACCCCCGTTCGCGGATCATAGTGTTCACTGTCGGGGTGAGCGCGCAACCACGACCGCCGGCCCCGGGCTGGGGTGACGCCGGGCTGGTCAGCGGAGAGGCCGTGGCGCTGGACGTGCGGGTCGCCCGGATCGGCTCCCGCGCGCTGGCGCTGCTGCTCGACGTGCTGACCCAGCTGCTGCTCGCGATGGCCCTGGCCATGCTGGTCGGCATCGTGCTCGCGGCGCTGCCGATGCGCGTGGTGGACGCGGCGCTGAGCAACGCGTTCGGCACCGTCGCGCTGGTCGCCGTGCTGGTCGGCTACCCGGTGCTGTTCGAACGGTTCAACCACGGCCGGACGCCCGGCAAGATGGCCGTCGGCCTGCGGGTGGTCAGCGCCGACGGCGCCCCGGTGGGTGTCCGGCAGTCGCTGACCCGCGCGCTGGTCGGCGTCGCGGTGGAGTGGCCCGGCCTGGTGCTGCCACTGCTGAGCTGGGTGGCCGGCGTGACGGTGATGCTGACCGACAAGCACGGCCGGCGGCTGGGTGACCTGGTGGCCGGCACGATGGTGGTGCACACCCGGTCGGCGACCATCTGGCGACCGGTGCCGACCTCGGTGCCGGCGCTGGTCGGCTGGGCGTACACGCTGGACCTGAGCCGGCTGGACGACGGCCTGGCGCTGGCCGCGCGGCAGTACCTGGCCCGGGTGCACCAACTGGCCGAGCCGGCGCGGGACCGGCTGGCCCGCGGCCTGTGGGCCGAGATGGCGGCGGTGATCACCCCGCCCCCGCCGCCCGGCCTGCCGGCGACCGTCTACCTGGCGGCGGTGCTCGGTGAGCGGCACCGCCGGGCGCGGCTGCGGTTGGCCCGGGGACGCGCGGTCACCGCGGCGCTCTGGCCGGAACTGCTGCCCGGCCCGGCCACCCCGCCGGCCGACCCGGCATCCGCCGCGCCCTCGCCGGCCGCCGCGCCGCCGCCGGCCGGCGAGCCCTCGTCGTTCGTCCGGCCGGCGGTGCCCGGCGAGTCGCCGGCGGCCGTGCCGGCGCAGGCCGGCCCGCCCACGCTGCGGCCGGCGACGCTGCCCGACAACCGCCGGTGACCGTCGTCGTTCCGGCGCGCGGCCTCCCCGGCCTCGGCTGACGCGGCGCAGGGTCCGCCCGCACGGACCGGTTGTTTGTGTGTGGCAGTATCCGGCCTGCCGTTTCCTCTCATGTAGCTGAAGTGAGTACATGATTGGATGTCCTACCTTCCGGTGGGACGGTCCCGGTCTTGCCCACCGTGGCGGTGCCGGGTAGACGCTTCACGGCCACCGGCCCCGGGTGCGGGGTCTTACGGTCGGCTCCACGTCCGTTTAGCGTCTCCGAGCCACTCCCGGCGACGGTGGCGCCACATTCCACGCCCGACGCAACGCCGGCAAAGACCAACCGATCGTAGCGGTGAGCTGACCTTCGGGGATGCCGTAGCTGCGTTCGGCAGCTCGCTGATCCATCACTGCCTTGATCCGCTTCAGTCCCCAGTTGTACGCCTTGCGGGCAGCACCCGCATGGCCCACCAACGCCCGCTCCTGGACCGGGGACAGATAGAGGGCGAACCGGTACGACTGGATGACGCTCAGCCGATCCCGGTGCCCCATGCCGGGCACACTAGCCATCCGGTACGACACTCACCCGCTCCAGCCACGCCCCACTGCACCACGTCGCCAGACACCCGATCTACACCCCGCCACGACGCACCACCCACGCTGACACCACTCTCTAAGAGTCACCAACGCATACGTGCACCTAATTGACCGGCAAGAGTCCACAACCCCTATCGCAGACAGGACCACCCGTGGCCGACGACCTGTTCACCCCCACCATCGCCCCGGCGGCGTACGAACCGAAGCGCCCGCCGTGGCGTCCCCAGTCGCTGCTCTTCCCCGCCGTCTTCGGCGGCCCGACCGCGGTCGCCGTGCTCGCCCTGGTCAACGCCGCCCGGTTGGGCCTGCCCCGGCGGGCCGGGCTGGCGGTGGCCGGCGCCGGGCTGGCCGCCCTGGTCGCCCGGACCGGGATCACCCTGGCGGTCTTCTCCGGCTCGGCGGACCGGCCCGTCCGGCTGATCGGTGCGCTGGCCGGCGCCCTGGTCTGGCTGGTCGTCTCGGCCACCCAGAAGGGCCGGTTCCGGGCGTACCAGCTGCGCGGCGGCGACCCGGCGTCGCTCTGGCTACCGGGCATCGCGGCGGTGCTGCTGCTCGGCGGCGCCGAGGCCCTCCTGATCGCCCTGCTGGCCGCCGCCGCATGAGCGCCCCCGACACCGCCTTCGTCCGGGCCGCCCAGCTGCTGGAACTGAATCGGGCCGAGCAGGCCCTGACCGAGCTGAGCCGGCTGCCCGCCGCGCTGGCCAGCAACGTGGCCGCGTTCCGGCTGCGCGCCGCCGCGCTGTCGGAACTGGACCGCTGGACGGAGGTCGCGACGGTCGCCCGGCAGGGCCTCGCCGAGACCGGCCCGGACGCGGAGCTGCTCGGCCGGCTCGGTCTCGCCCTGCGCCACCTCGACGAGTACGCCCCGGCCGAGCGGGCGCTGCTCGACGGGCTGGCGATCGAGCCGCAGAACCCGTGGCTGCTCTGCCAGTACGCCGACCTGTGCAGCGCGGTGGGGCAGACCGACAAGGCTGAGCGGCTGCTCGCCCGGGCCGCCGCGCTGGCCCCGGAGGCGCCGCCGGTGTTCGCCTCCCGCTTCCAGCTGGCGTACGCCCGGGGCGACGACCGGGAGGCCGAGCGGGTGGCCCGGGAGTTCCTCGGCGCCTGGCCCGGCCACCCGGTGGCGCTCGCGCTGCACGGGGCCGCGGCCGCCCAGCGGGGCCGGGTGGACGCGGCGCACCGGTCGTTCGGCCAGGCGGTGGCGCACGACCCGACCGACGCCGACTACGCCGACGCCGCCTGGGAGTCCCGGGTGTACACCCACCCGCTGCTGCTGCCGCTGCGCCCGCTCTACCGGCTCGGCATCCTGCGTACCTGGCTGATCGCGGTGGGCGTGATCGTGCTGCTCAACCTGGCCGGGATGGACCTGCTCGCCGGGCTGTTCGGGCTGGCCTGGCTGCTGTTCTGCGTCTGGTCGTGGGTCGCCCCGGCGCTGGTGCGGCGGCTGGTGCGCGGCCGGTGGCGAGCGTGAGGGCGTTCGGGCCGTGGCTGGCGGTGCTGGCCGTGGTGCTGCTGCTCAGCGCGCTGCGGCTGCGGACGCTCGCCACCGTCGTCTCGCTGGCCTGGCTCGCCTGGTGCGTGTGGACGTGGGTCCGGCCGACCCGCCGCGGCCCCCGCTGACCAGCCGGGCACGGACGGGCACCACGGGGGTCGAGCCGGGTAGGTGCGGGTCGAGCCGGACGCGCACGGCCACCACGGCGTCGAGCCGGGCCTGCGGCATCGGACCGAGCCCAGCGGCCGGCCGGAACGACGAACCGGGCCGGCCGCGGGTGCAGCCGGCCCGGTCGTCAAACGCGTCGGATCAGTAGCGGTAGTGCTCCGGCTTGAACGGGCCCTCCACGGAGACGCCGAGGTAGGCGGCCTGTTCCTTGGTGAGCTGGGTGAGTTTGGCGCCGAGGGCGTCCAGGTGCAGGCGGGCGACCTTCTCGTCGAGGTGCTTGGGCAGCACGTACACGCCGATCGGGTACTCGTCGGTCTTGGTGTACAGCTCGATCTGGGCGATGGTCTGGTTGGCGAACGAGTTCGACATCACGAAGCTCGGGTGACCGGTGGCGTTGCCCAGGTTCAGCAGCCGCCCCTCGGACAGCACGATGATCGCGTGCCCGTCGTCGAACTTCCAGAGGTCGACCTGCGGCTTGATGTTCTCCCGGGTCACGTCCGACCGCTTGGCCAACCCGGCCATGTCGATCTCGTTGTCGAAGTGCCCGATGTTACCCACGATCGCCTGGTGCTTCATCCGCGCCATGTGCTCGTTGGTGATCACGTCATAGCAACCGGTCGCGGTGATGAAGATGTCCGCCTGCTCCACCACGTCATCCAGGGTGGCCACCTGGTAGCCGTCCATCGCCGCCTGCAGAGCGCAGATCGGGTCGACCTCGGTCACCACCACCCGGGCACCCTGACCCCGCAGCGACTCCGCGCAGCCCTTACCCACATCGCCGTAGCCCATCACCACGGCCATCTTCCCGCCGATCAACACATCGGTCGCCCGGTTGATGCCATCGATCAGCGAGTGCCGACACCCGTACTTGTTGTCGAACTTGCTCTTCGTCACCGAATCGTTGACGTTGATCGCCGGGAACAGCAGGGTGCCGGCGCGGTGCATCTCGTAGAGCCGGTGCACACCGGTGGTGGTCTCCTCGGTCACGCCCTTGATGCCCGAGGCGATGCGGGTCCACCGCTGCGCGTCCTCGGCGAGGGAGCGGTGCAGCAGGCCGAGGATGACGGCGAACTCCTCCGAGTCGGCCGACTCCACCGGCGGCACCACACCGGCCTTCTCGTACTCCGCGCCCTTGTGCACCAGCAGCGTGGCGTCACCACCATCGTCGAGGATCATGTTCGGACCCTGACCGTCCGGCCAGGTCAGCACCTGCTCGGTGCACCACCAGTACTCCTCGAGGCTCTCGCCCTTCCACGCGTACACCGGCACACCCGCCGGCGCCTCCGGCGTGCCGTCCGGGCCGACCACGATCGCCGCGGCCGCGTGGTCCTGGGTGGAGAAGATGTTGCACGACGCCCACCGCACCTGCGCACCGAGAGCGACCAGCGTCTCGATCAGCACGGCGGTCTGAATGGTCATGTGCAGCGAACCCGTGATCCGAGCGCCAGCCAACGGCTGCGCCTCGGCGAACTCACGACGAATCGCCATCAGACCCGGCATCTCGTGCTCGGCAAGCCGGATCTCCTTGCGCCCGAACTCGGCGAGCGACAGATCCGCCACCTTGTAGTCGCCCTCGGCGAGGGTGCGCGGCCGGGCCTCGGACGGCGTGCCGCTGGCGGACGCCGGGAGGGTGCTGGTCATGAAAGCTCCTGTCGAACGTTGTCCTGCGCGACCCCCCACCTTACGCGCGTCGGCGGACGGCGCAGGGGGCGGCCGGCAGACAGCGGCCGGGGCGGTCGGAGCGCGCCCGACAGGGACCGGCGGCGGACAGCGCACGGGGCGGTCGGTCATGGACGGACTTTCCGTCCACTCGCCGGCCGCCCCGTGCATCCCCCCGGTTTGGTTCCCCCGCGCGTTCTCGGACCGTCGTCGCGATAACGCTGCGCACCCATAGAGTCACACTGAGCGAGCATCACGTCAAGCTATTTCGGGAAAGTCGGACTTGCCGCCGCCGAGTTTGCCGCGCCGGAACGTCGGCGCAGCGCCGCGAGCCGCCGGGCTAGCCGTGCCGGAACGCCAACGCCTCGACCGCGAGCCGGCCGATCAGCGCTGGCCGGCGGTCGCCACGTACGCGTGCCCCGCGCCGGTGACCACCAGCGGCCCGCCGGCCGCGGATCCGACCGCGGCCCGGCCCGGCCCCAACTTCACCGCGCCCGAGCCGTCGTCCACCACGAGTTCGCCGCCGCAGCAGAGCACCACCCGGGGCCCGGTCAGCGCCAGCGTCACCTCGGGTACCTCCGGGTCCACGGTCACCCGGTGCAGCGCGAAGTCGTCCACCGGGACCGGCCAGCACACCACGCCCGGGGCCACCGCACGCGGCGTGACCACCGGGTCCGCCAGCACCTCGAACCGCAGCACCCGGAGCAGTTCCGGCACGTCCACGTGCTTGGGTGTCAGGCCGCCGCGCAGCACGTTGTCACTGGCCGCCATGATCTCCACGCCGGTGCCGCGCAGGTAGGCGTGCATGTTGCCGGCCGGCATCCAGATCCCCTCGCCCGGCGCCAGCCGCACCCGATTGAGCAGCAGCGCGACCAGCGCGCCGGGGTCGCCCGGGTAGGCGGTGGCCAGGTCCCGGGCCAGCTCCGCGTCCGGCCCGGTCACCCCCGAACCCCGCACGGCCGCCAGCAGCCCGGCACACTCCGCGCGCGGCCAGGTCAGCAGCAGCTCCACCGCGTCGCGCAGGCCCGCCGGGCCGGCCCGCAGCGCGGCCACCACCGGCTCCAGCTCGCGTACGCCGAACGTGGCCAGCGCCGCGGCCGAGACCGCCGGGTCGCGGAAGCCGCAGAGCGCCTCGAACGGCGAGAGCGCGACCAGCAGCTCCGGCTTGTGATAGGGGTCCACGTAGTTGCGGTGCCCGTCGGTGCGGACCGCGTCGGCGGCGTGGCCGGCGCGGGCCTGCTCGGCGTCCGGGTGCGCCTGCAGGCTCAGCGGCGCGTCGGCCGCGAGCACCTTGAGCAGGAACGGCAACCGGGTGCCGAACCGGTCGACCACCGGCGCGCCGAGCCAGTGCCCCGGCTCGGCCCGCAGCAGGTCGGCCAGGCTGACCCGGACGCCCTCGCGGTCGACTGCGGCCGGGGCGCCCGGATGGGCGCCCAGCCACAGCTCGGCCTCGGGGCCGTCGCTGGGCGCCGGGCGCCCCTGGAGTTCGGCGATCGCCGAGCGGGAGCCCCAGGCGTAGTCCTTGATCGGCCCGTACAGCAGTTCCACGGATCAGCTTCCGGGCCGCCCGGCGGCCTCGTCCGGCTCGGCTCCCGGCTGCGCCACCGCGGTGTGCGCCGCCGCGCCGGTGCCCGCCTGCGCGGCCGCGGCGCTGTAGATGTCCGGCTCGAGGTAGATGACCCGGGCGATCGGCACTGCGGCGCGGATCCGGGCCTCGACGACGTTGATGCCGCGGGCCAGTTCCTCGGCGTTGTCGCACGCCGGCACGCCGACCTTCGCCGCGACCATCAGCTCCTCGGGGCCGAGGTAGAGCGTCTTCATGTGGATGATCCGCTCGACCTCCGGGCCGTCGGTGATGGCCTTCTCGATGGCGGCGACGTCGTGCGCCTCGGCGCCCTCACCGAGCAGCAGGCTCTTGGTCTCGATGGCCAGCACGACCGCGATGACGACCAGCAGGATGCCGATCATCGCGGTGCCGATGGCGTCCCATTCGCCGTTGTCGGTGATCAGGGTCATGGTGACGCCGAAGAGCGCGAAGACCAGACCGACCAGCGCACCCAGGTCCTCCAGCAGCACCACCGGCAGCTCCGGGGCCTTGGCCCGGCGGACGAAGTGCACCCAGGACTGGTTGCCCCGGACGTGGTTGGACTCCTTGATGGCGGTACGGAAGGAGAACGACTCCATGATGATCGCGACCACCAGCACGGTGACCGGCACCCACTGCCACTCCTCGATCGGGTGCGGGTCCGACCACTTGTGCCACGCCTCGTAGAGCGCGAAGAGGCCACCGACGCTGAAGAGCACGATGGAGACGATGAACGCGTAGATGTAGCGCTCCCGGCCGTAGCCGAAGGGGTGCTGCGGGGTGGCGGCCCGCTTGGCCCGCCGCCCACCGAGCAGCAGCAGCGCCTGGTTGCCGGAGTCGGCGACCGAGTGGATCGACTCGGCCAGCATCGACGACGACGCGGTCAGCAGGAACGCGATGAACTTGGTGATCGCGATGCCGACGTTGGCCAGCAGGGCGGCGACGATTGCCTTGGTACCGCCGTTGGCGCTCACGCCGCCGCTCCGCTCCGCTGCGCGGCGGCGCGAGGCGCCGCGCTGCTGAGCCGAATGGCTCGCTCACTGCGTTCGCTCACTGGTTTGCCAGCTCCTTCATCTCGGTGATGGCGGGCACCGCCATCGGGTCCAGTCCGTGCGCGAGCGCGAGGTAGATCGACGCGAAGTCCGGCACCGCGATCAGGGACGCGAGCCGCTCCAGCGCCGAGCCGCCCTCGGCGGTCACCACGTCGCAGCGCACCCCCCGCCGCTCGGCGAGGGTCTGCACCGCATCCGCGCGGCGCTCCTCGACGGCGAGCGGTTCGTCGGCGTCGTCCTCGGGGTTGAGGCCGCCGTCGCGCAACAGCACCAACCGCAGCCGGGTGGTCCCGCCGGCGCTCTCGTCGGGGTCGGCGAAGATGTCCCGCTCCCCCTCGACCAGCCCGCCGAAGACGCCGTCGAGCAGGCCGACCCGTCCCCGGCCGGCCTCGCCCAGGGCCCCGCTGACCACCGGGTAGCGGGCGTTCGCGGAGAGCGTGTCGCCGAACCGGCGGGCCGCGACGGTGGCCAGCGGCGACGACCCCCAGACGATCGGGATCGAGCCGGCCAGGCCGAGCGCGAGCGACTTCGCCGGGTTGACGAAGGACTCCGCGGTGGGCCGGCACCGGTCGGCGTCCGCGTCCAGCCGGGCCGCGGTCTCCGCCAGGTCCGCCTCGTTGACCTTGACGAGACCGAGCGTACGGGCGGCCAGCAGGACCGGCACGGTCAGCGCCCAGAGGCTGGCCCGGGCCGGCGCGCGGCGCGGCACCGGAATGAACGGGGCGCGGGCCCGCTCGGCCACCGACTGCAACTCCGAGTCCGGCGCGCCGACCGCGACCAGCCGGGCGCCCCGGCGGTGCGCGGCCTCGGCGGCGCCGAGCGCCTCGGGGCTGCGGCCGGATGCGCTGACCGCGATCACCACGTCGGCGGCGCCCACCCAGCCGGGCACGCCGGCGCTGCGGTGCGGGATGACCGGCACCGGGCAGCGCGGCCCGGCGACCGTGGCCAGCACGTCACCGGTACGACCGGCGGTGCCGATGCCGGCGATCACGACCGCCCGCGGCCGACCCTCGTCGGCGAGCACCTGGAGGTTCGCCTCGGCTGCCAGGGCCGCGGACTCGCGAACCTGCGCCCCGGCGGACGCGGTGTGCCGCAGCATGCCGCCCGGGTCGCGCTCGGCGAGCGCCTCCGGGTCGTCGAGCAGTGCCTCGTCGGCGTCACGCCGGCCGCTGACCCCGGCCGTACCGTCGATCACGGCTGCTCCGCGGGGCCGCGCGCCTCGTCGAGCAGCAGCACCGGCACGTCGTCGCGGACCTCGAAGATCCGGCCGCACTCGGTGCAGGTCAGCGTCTGCGCCTGCGCGTCGTAGTCGAGCGGGGCGTGGTGCGTGTCCGGGCAGGCGAGGATTTCCAGCAACTGCGGGTCCAGGGCCACGGCGCGGCTCCTTCCACGTATGCGGCGTCAGCGGGCGGCGGTGCCGACCGGCGCAGGCGATCTTATCGGCGAACCCGGTCGAGCACCTCGTCACGGAGGGCCATCATCCGCTCCATGGTGGGGGCCTCGACGTTCAGCCGCAGCAGCGGCTCGGTGTTGGAGGCGCGCAGGTTAAACCAGGCGCCGTCCGGGAAGCGCAGGGTGAGCCCGTCCAGCTCGTCGGCCTCCGCCTCCGGGTAGGCGGCCCGCACCTCGGCGACCTTCGCCGCCTGGTCGCGCACCGTGGAGTTGATCTCGCCCGAGGCGACGTACCGCTCGTACTCGCTGGCCAGCACGGAGAGCGGCTGCGACTGCTCGCCGAGCGCGGCGAGCGTGTGCATCGCGGCCAGCATGCCGGTGTCGGCGAACCAGAAGTCCCGGAAGTAGTAGTGCGCCGAGTGCTCCCCGCCGAAGATGGCGTTGGTGCGGGCCATCTCGGCCTTGATGAAGGAGTGGCCGACCCGGGCCACCACCGGCTCACCGCCGTGCTCCCGGATGATCTCCGGCACCGCGTTGGAGGTGATCAGGTTGTGGATCACCGTGGAGCCGGGGTGCTTGGCCAGTTCGCGGGCCGCGACCAGGGCGGTGATCGCCGACGGCGAGACCGGCTCGCCGCGCTCGTCCACCACGAAGCAGCGGTCGGCGTCGCCGTCGAAGGCGAGCCCGATCTCCGCGCCGTGCTCGACCACGGCCCGCTGCAGGTCGACCAGATTGGCCGGGTCCAGCGGGTTGGCCTCGTGGTTGGGGAAGGTGCCGTCGAGTTCGAAGTAGAGCGGCACGATCTCCAGCGGCAGCGCCGGCAGCGCGGCGTCGCCGAGCACCGTCGGCACGGTGTAACCGCCCATCCCGTTGCCGGCGTCGACCACCACCTTCAGCGGCCGGATGCTGGCGAGGTCGACCAACTTGCGCAGGTACGCCGCGTAGTCCGGGAGCAGGTCGCGGCGTTCGGCCGGGGCGGCCGGTTCGCCCGCCGGGGCGGACCCGCCCTCGTCGAGCCGCGCCTGGGCCCGGTCGCGGATCTCGGCCAGCCCACTGTCCTGCCCGATCGGGCGGGCGCCGGAGCGGCACATCTTGATCCCGTTGTACTGCGCCGGGTTGTGGCTGGCGGTGAACATCGCGCCCGGCAGGTTCAGCGAGCCGGAGGCGTAGTAGAGCATGTCGGTGGAGGCCAGCCCCAGCTCGATGACCGTGCGCCCCTCGGCGCGTACGCCGGCGGCGAAGGCGGCGGCCAGGCCGGGCCCGGTAGCGCGCATGTCGTGCGCGATGAGGACCGCCTCGCCCGGCTCCCCGGAGCCGTTGAGCACCTGGGTGAAGGCCGCCCCGAGCGCCTCGGCGACACGCTCGTCCCACTGGTCAGGCACCGTCCCGCGGACGTCGTAAGCCTTCACGATCTGGGACAGATCAGACACCGGTTCCACTCCTCGGCCGCTCGTCATCGACGGCCTGAGCGTATCGGAGGGTCGCCGCGCCGCCCGGCTCAGCCGGGTAGCCGGGGCATGAAGACGGTGTGGTCGCCGCCGCCGTCGCCCTCCGGCGGGTTGCCCGGCTGCCCGGGTGGCGCCGAGGTCGGTGCGGCCGGCGACGCCCCGGGCTGCCGGGGCGCGGGCTGCTCCGGCCAGTCGGCGCGCGGCGGAGCGGGCGGACCGGAGACGGGCGGGGTCGGCGGGCCGGAGACCGGCGGGGTCGGCTGCCAACTGTCTGCCGGCGGGCCGGAGACGGGCGGGGTCGGTGGGCCGGAGACCGGCGGGGTGGGGGCGGCGTGTCGGCCGGGCATCACCTGGGTCGCCTCGGGGGTCGGGCGTCCGCCGTAGACGCCACCGGTGGGACGCGGGGCGGGCGGGCCGCCGTACACCGCGCCGGTGGTCGGCGGCTGCTGGCCGTACACCTGGCCGGGCCGGACCCCGGCGGCGGCCGGGCCCTGCCCGGAGCGGTAGGTGGTGCCGCCCGGGTTGCCGGGCAGCGGGCCCGGCGGCACGGCGTCGATCGGCTCCTTGTCGGCGCGGGAGCGGCGGAACAGCAGCACGATGAGCAGGATCCCGACGGCCACCATGGCGATGCCGAAGAACATCACCACGGAGCCGAGGCCCGAGGACTCCTCGGCCGCGTTCGAGGTGTTCCCGGCCGGGTTGGCGAGCGCCGCCACGGGGGTGACGTCCTCGGCGGCCTCCTCGGTGGGCACGGCGCTCGGCGTGGGCGACGGCTTCTTCGACGGCGTCGGCGAGGCGGAGGCGCGCCCGCCGACCACCCGGGAGGCGTCCGACCCACGGCCCAGCACCTGGCCCATGGCGTTCGTCGCCTCGGCCGTGACCGTGAGCCGTCCGCTCGGCGCGGCGGCGGTGAACGACACCCGGTAGCGCACGGTGATGCTCTTGCCCTTGCACAGCCGCGGGTTCGGCGGCGAGGTGGTCGTGCTCGCCACGCTGCCCCCGCCGCCGCCCAGCGGCACCGGGAACCACTGGCCGTTGTAGCTCACCTGCACCCGAGCCTGGTCGGCGCGGACGCCGGCGAGGCGCAGCCCGAGCGCGGTACGCAGCAGCACGCAGCCGTCGGTGCGCCGGCGCACCTCGACCGCGACGCCCTCGGCGGACCCACCCGCGGTGAAGCTGCCCGCCGAGCGCACCCGGACCTGGTCGTCGGCCAGCGCCGGCGACCCACCGAGCGCCACCAGGCCGCCCAGCAACGCGCCGATCGTCGCCAGCCGCACCGCGTGCCGACGCACCGCCATGATCACCTCGCCGTTCCTCCCCCGAGCGGGGGACCGTCGGTCAGGCTACTACCGGGGGCTGACGGCCCCTGGTCATAGAGCGCCCCAGATGTGTGCCGTATTACCCACCACCTGCGAGACTGACGCACTTGCCGCGGGAGGTGCCGCCGACAGTCCGGCCGATGTCAGTTCGTCGGCGTCGGGCGCTGCCGCTGAAGACGCCACGGCGACGGGGCGGCGAGGGCCTCACGGCAGGAACGTCACGACGACGCAGCGGCGGCCAGCGCGTCGCGGCAGAGCCGGTCGGCGGCTCGGGTGGTCTCCGGCAGCCGGAAGCGCGGGGTGAGAGCCAGCACCTGGGTGGTGGCGTTGTCGAGGCTCATCCGGTGGCCGACGCTGACGAAGACGGGCTTCACCCCGGCCCGGGTCCGCAGCACCCGCCCGACGACCTCGCCGCCGTCGCGCAGCGGCGACCAGGCACCCCGGACGTCCGCCGGCGGCCTCCAGTCGCCGACCAGTGGCGTCTTGCCCACTCCGATCGCCGGCAGGTCGGTCACCACGCCCAGGTGGCAGGCAAGCCCGAACCGGCGCGGGTGGGCCAGCCCGTGCCCGTCGCAGACCAGCAGTTCCGGGCGGGTGGTCAGCCGGTCCAGCGCGTCGAGCAGGGCCGGCAGCTCGCGGAACGCGAACAGCCCCGGCACGTACCGGAACGCGGGCCGGCCGACGCTGACCGCGCTCTCCACCACCACGAGGGTCCGGGCGTCCAGCACCGTGACGGCCGCCGCGAGCCGGTCACCGCTCTCGGCGTACGCGACATCGAGGCCGGCCACCGTCGCGGGCACGGCCGGCCCCGGCCCGACCAGGTCCACCAGCGGCCGCAGCCGATCTTGTACGGCCACCGCCTTCGCCACACTTCCCGGCGCGCTGGCCCCGTCCGGCGGGGTGGGCGGGGTGGGCGGGGTGATCGACTCCGGTTCCCGGATATTGCGGTATCCCGGCTGGTCGGACACCGCCATATCCGGGATCTCGTGTCGATCACCACCCCGACGGCCCGTCATGAGGTCTTGTCCGGCCCCTGCGCGTCGCCGCGAGGGCGGGAGGCGGCGCCGAACGCGAGCGCGAAGGCGATCCCGATCCCGATGCCAAACGCGACACCGCCGGCACCGCCCAGCGCCACCAGGCCGATCACCAACCCGAGCAGCATCCCGACCGGCCAGGCCCAGGCGTTCGACCCGCCCCGCGACGGCTGCCCACTCTGCGTCGACGGTCCGTCCAGCTTCGGCGGCCCGTCTCGCGGCGGCTCGGCCAGCGTCGGCGGCTCGGCCAGCGTCGGCGGCTCGGCCAGCGTCGGCGGCTCGGCCGACATCGGCGTCGGCGTCCCACTCTGCGTCGGCGAGCCGTCCAGCGTCGGCGACCCGTCAGGCCGAGGCGGCTCGGTCGGGTCCGATGGTCCGGCCGGCTTCGGCGGATCCGCCGGGTCGGTGGGTCCGGCCGGCTTCGCCGGGTCCATGGGTCCGGTCGGCTTCGGCGAGTCCGCCGGATCCGGTGCTCCGTCCGATTGCGGCCACTCCGCTGGCTTCGGCCCCTCGTCCTCCTGCGCCATCGCCTGAGCGTATTGCGGTCCGGCCGTCGGAGCTTCGTCGATGCCAACGGCGCCCCTCGCTGGCGGCGGCAACCGGGGCGTCCTGCCCATCCCAGGCCGGTCAGCCGGACAGGGTGGCCCGGGCCTGGTCCACCCAGCGCGCGACGCCGTACGCCTCGCTGCCTGCCGCAAGCTCCGCCGCCTCGTCGAGCAACCGCTCCGCCTCGTCCGAGCGGCCCTGTTCGCCCGCGAGATACGCCAAACCGATCAGGTTCGCCGCGACGCCCGCGGTGAACCCCAGTTCCCGCCGCAGTCGCGTCGACTCGGTCAACAGTTGCCGGGCCGCGTCGAGCCGGCCGGCGCCCTGCTCGATGAAGGCCAGGTGACGCAGCACGTACGACATCGTCAGTTGGTCGCCCGCCCGCGACGCCAGTTCCCGCGCCCGGGCGAAGGCCGGTGCGGCGGCACCCTCGTCCTGGCGGACGACCTGGTGGACCGTGCCGATCCAGAACAACGCCTCGCCCGCGCCGCGGTCGTCCCCCAACTGCTGGAACAGCTCGGCCGCCCGCTCGAAGAGCACCAGCTCGCGCGGATCCTCCACCCGGTCGTCGAGAAAGCGTGCGTGCAGGATGCGGCCCCGGGCCAGGGCGAGATCCGCCTCGATCCCGGTCAGGTGCCGGTCGGCCTCGGCCAGCGCGGCGGCGTCGCCACCGAACACGGCTCGCTCGTAGAGCGCCTGCGCCAGCCCGAGCCGGTCCTCGGCGCTCGCTTGTCGCCGGTCGGCTGTCGTCACTACTGACCGACCCGGCCGTCGATCAGCTCGCGGAGCAGGTCGGCGTGACCGTTGTGCCGGGCGTACTCCTCGATCATGTGCACCAGCAGCTCACGGAGCGAGATTTCCCGGCCGTCCCGCTGGCGGCCCTTGACGCCGAGGTCGGGCGCCTCGGCGACCAGCCGCTCGGCGTACTCCACCTCGGCCCGCCAGTTCCGCCACGCCTCGGCGACCACGTCGGGGTCGGCCGCCGCGCCGTTGAAGTCCAGGTCCCGGTCGGTGTCGGAGCCGTAGATCTTCGGCGCGTCTTCGCCGGCCATCACCCGCCGGAACCAACCCCGCTCCACCTCGGCCAGATGCCGGACCAGGCCGAGCAGCGACAGCGTCGACGGCGGTACGGCCCGCCGGGCCAGCGCCTCGGCGTCCAGGCCGGCGCACTTGAGTTCCAGCGTCAGGCGCTGGTCACGCAGGTACTGCACGAGGATCGTGCGCTCGTCGTCGAAGCCGCCCTCAGAGCGCGGGTCGTCGTCGGGGTGCACGAACATGTTCGACCAGGCGAAGTTCTGGGCGGGCCGGTCGGCAGCGCGGGTTTCGCTGTCCTGAGCGGCGGGCGAGTCAGCCATGCCAGCGACCCTGACCAAGCCAGGGCGCGCCCGCAACCAGGTTTCGACTGTCGGTACTACGGGGCGTGGTGAGATCCCTGCCCCTCCTCCAACATCGTCTTGAGAGCACGCTCGTCTGGGAGGGGAGAACCCGTCACGGTTTCCGTCAGGCCTTGGAGCGTGACCCGGTCGACGGCCTCGTACCGGTCGACATTGCGGGGATCGTCCAGGAACCGCACCACCAAGGCCGGATCGTAGGACCAGCCTCGGCTGCGGTGGTTCCATAGAACGGCGGCGCCCGTGGCCACGTCCATCACGAAGATGCCAGCGGGCTCGGTCTTCGCCTCAGTCCGGTAGACGACGTAGTAGGTCAACATCACTTCTCTCCAGCTTCATCGCGAGCTCCCGCGCTATCGGGAAGTCCTCAGACGTCAACCGGTACTCGGCAACGATCTTCCCGAAGGTTCGTCTCCGCGCGTCGAGGTAACGGAGATACTCCCGCCACAAGGTCCCATTGGCCAAGATCCACTTAGCGAAGCTGGCGTCCTTGGCCGGAAACTGTTCATGCAGGTCAGGTGGCATCTCACCCGGGATACCGCTGCTTCGGTTGGCGGCCAGCATCTGCAGGAAGGCCCGGACCCGCCGCTCGGGGGGTTCCGCGGTGCATCGGAGAACCTCGTAGGCGCGATGAGTTCGAAGCCAGACGTCTCTGGAAGCCTCGGTGTGTAGCTGGAGCTCGAAGGTGAAACCACCCGGCGAGGTCAGCGTGCAGTTGAAGCCGTAGAAACGGTTCCCCAGCTTCCGGAAGTTCTTGCACTCCTCGACCCGGAAACCCAGCCGCGTCAACCGATCCAGCAGAGCAACTACAGCATCGCGGTACCGCTCCCCAGAGGGCATTGAGAACGAAAACCTGAGGACGTCGTTCACCTCCCGGACGAAGTCCTCGACCGGCACTCCGACAATCTGCGCTTCGTCGAGATACTTACGCGCCAGCGACTCGAAGCTCTTGATGCGGAACTCCTGATCCGTCAGTTGGACAGGCGAAGGCAACTGAAGATCTTCCGTCACCCGTAGACCGACCATGCCGAGGGCGGCCTCGACGTCGTCCGCCTCAGCGACTGCCCGATCTCGTACGGTGCTCAGTGCCGCCCGCTCCGCGGCTGACAGCGGAAACTGCCCGTCCCCGGGGTCAGACCCTCCATGATCCGATGCGTCGTGCCGCCCATCGCCCGCCGGAACCGAGCCGGGGCCGTCCAGGAGGTGCATGCGGTTGACGTACGGCTCGCCGTAGCCCTCATCGTCCACGGCCGGCGGGTATTCCGGCAGGTCGGGCCGGGCGCTGAACCGTCCGCGACGCAACCCGGCCATCGGCATCGGCCGGCCGTCGGGACCGAGGACGAGGATGTCGGCGTCCACCGCGTTACGCGGATGCGGCGCACCCGAGTGACGGTACAGCGGTTGGTCGGCGATCCGGCCGGTCTGCGGGTCGAGGTAGAGCACCGTCCCGTGCTGGTTGAGGGTCACCCAGATGTGGGATCCGCCCTGCTCCCAGCTGTTGATGACGAAGGCGAAGCTGCCGTGGCCGCCGAGGAGCAGCTGGTCGTGGAGGTTCCGGTAGCCGATCTCCATGGCCTGCCGCCGCTCGCCGGCCGTCATCGCGCTGCCCGGCTGGCAGAGCCGCTGGAACCGGCCGCCGGTGACGTCCTCGATCCGGCCGACGCCGTCGCGTTCGCCGTCCAGCGGCCGGGTGACGTCGCCCGCCTGATAGGCGTCGAAGGTACGGGGAGCCGACACCCGGGGCCGGCCGTGCATCCAGGTGTCGAAGAGGGACAGCGTGCAGTCGAGGCAGTTGATGCCGCGGGTCGGGTCGGCGGCCGGACCGCCGTCGTTCAGCAGCCGGAACCAGTCGCCCCGCCGCGGATCGGCGGTGCGGGTCACGCTGCCGTCGGGCTCCCGGGGCATCCGCCGCTCGACGTCGGTCTGGTGCAACGCCAACGGCGGGCGCAACCCGCCCGGCCGGCCGTACCTGCGGGACCGGTCGATCGGCGGCGGGTCCTCGTCGCCGGTGAGGGCCGACCGGTCGGCCGTCTCGACCGCCCCCACGGCGAGGTCACCGACGTCGTCGTTGATCCGCCGGAAGTCCGACGGGTCGTGCACGCCCACCACCGACGGTACGGCGGTGCCGGCCAACACCTCGTCCGCGAGGTCCTGGCACTCGCCGTACGCCCGGGTCTCGTCGTCGGCGTAACGCTGCCACGTGCCGGCCAGGTACGGCTGACCCGCGCGGTTCAGCCGCCGGGCATGGATGGTGTAGTCCCGCGCCTGTTGGTGGTGCTCCTCCGCCCGGGCCCGCAACCGCGCCGCCTCGTCCCGCCGGCGGTTCTCCTCGAACCAGGCCCGCTGGGATTCGTAGTAGCCGCGATACCGGCGGCGTTCGAACGCGTCCCGATCGATGGCCCACCGCTCGGCGTACCGGTTGGCGGGAGCCGGCGGGGGCGGACCGCCACGCTCCGGTGCGGTCGCTCCGGCGCGCGTCGGCGGTCGCACCGGTGCGAGCGCGTCGAGCAGCGGAAACCGCGCCGACGGCGCCGGTCTCGGGTCGACGCTGCCGGCCGCCGGATGTGCGGTGGCAGCGGCCCCGGCGCGCGGCGGCAGAGGCGGGCCCGCCTCACCGCCCGGCGTGGTGGACGCCGGACCGCCAGCCGTGCTGCCGCCGGTCGCCGGGACGCCGGCGCCGATCGCGGCGTCGGCAACCGGCGGCACTGAGCCGCCGATCAGCGCCCCGGCCGCTGGCAGGGCCGAACTGGCGGGGATCGGAGCGCCAGCCTCCGCGGGCAACGTCGGACGGAGAGCGGACGGAGCGCTGTCTACGATGGACAGTGTCGGGCTGGACGCGGACGCGCCGGAACCGTCAGCGGAGGTCCCGATGGGTGTCGGCGTACCAGGCCCGCCGCCTGGCGTCCCGGCCGTCGGGAGGCTCCGATCCCCGGAGTTGGCGAGGTCGGCCGGCTGGCGCTCCGGATCGCCCGCCCGCGATGCCTCTGCCGCCGCCGTCGGCGCGGAGAGGGTCTCGACGCCCGGCGCGCCCCGCTGAGCCGGCACCACCCCCTCCGCCACCGGAGCCACCGGCACCGCCGAGCCGGCCGGCACCGCCGAACCCGCCGGCACCACCGAACCCGCCGACGCCGCCGAACCCGCCGAACCCGCCGAACCCGCCGACGCCACCGGTTCGCCGCCGGACGCCGAGGGCTCGGCGCCGAGCTGGACCGCAGGGCTGGGCAGGTCACCGATCCCCTGACCCGACACGCCGGCCAGGGCGCTCAGCTGACCGTCCAGCCGGCTCCGCAGCGCCGCGTCCGCCTGCCCGGTGAGCGAGCCGCGCGCCCCCGAGACAGCGGCGCGGGCGGCGTCCTCCAGCGAGGTCGGGCCCTGGCCGGTGGCCAGGCTGGCGGCCTGCTCGGCCAGCACCTCACCGGCCATCTCCCGGGTCACGTGCTCACCGACCTGCGCCCCGCGCCCGCTGGCGTGCCGGCCCAGCCCGGCCAGCGGCGCCACCGCCCCGCCGGCCAGACCGCCGACCGCGGAGGTGCCCAGGTCGGCGACGTCCAGGCCGTGCCGGCGGCCGGTCGAGTTCTGGTACGCCTGGGTGGCGAGGTTGACCCCGGCCTCCTCCCCCGCCTCGGCGAGCCCGCCGAGCGCGGCGCGCCGGGCCAGCCCTCGGGCACCGTCCCGGGCGACCTCCTTGGCGGCCCGCTCGCCGGCCTCTTTGAGCCCGTGCCGCAGCGACTTGCGGGCCAGTTGCCCCATCAACCGCTGGAAGATCCGCTGCACGATCAGCCGGCTGGCGGTGATCGCCGCTCCGGCGGCGGGCGAGGCCGCACCGGCGGTGAGCACGGTGGCGACGGCCAGCGAGAGCAGCTCGACCACCAGGATGCCCAGCTCGATCCAGACCTCGAGCTTGGCGGCCTCGATGTCGCAGCCGCACTCCTCGACCAGCCGGCCCAGGTCCGCGCTGATCGCCAGCAGCACCGGCAGCGGGGCCTCGTCCCCCTCGGCCACCCGCCGCCAGGCGGTGTCGAACGCGGCCGCGACGGCACCGACGCCGCCGTACCCGTCGCGTACCTCGGTCGCGGCGGCGATCGCGTCGGCCCGCGGCCCGGCGAGGGCGGCGGCCACCGCGTACCACTGGTCGGCCAGGTCCCAGACCGCCTGCTCGTTCCCCTCCGGCCACTCCACCCCGACCACCCAGTCGAGCGCCTCGTAGACCCAGCCGGGCAGTTCCCAGGGCGAGTAGTCGAGCGGGTGCGGGACGGGGCTCGGCAACAGACTCATCCGGCTCTCCAGGACGGCGTCGGCAGAACGGGTCAGCGCTGGTGCGGTCGGCCCAGCCGGCCGGCGGCGGCCGCGTCGGCCGCGAGGTTGGCCTCGACGGAGGCGACCACGTCGGCACCGAGCCCGGTCAGCTGCCGCCCGACGCCCGCCCAGGCGCGCAGCACCGTGTCCTCGAACCCGCGGTACCGCTGCTCGAACGCGGCCCCGAGGTCGTCGCGGCCCCAGGGTCGTTGCGCGCTGGCCGCCGCGATCGCCCCGCCGAGCTGCTCCCGGCGCGCGGTCACCGCCTCGCCCGCGTGCGACAGGTCGGCGCCGCCGCGCCGGGCCCGCCACGGGTCGAGCCAGAGCTGGCCGGCCATCACCGCTCCCCACGCAGCGCGGCGTCCGCCCGGCCGAGCAGCGCCCCGAAGTCACCGGTACGCACGAAGTCGAGCGACCCGGAGCCGGCGGGCAGGTAGCCGGCCACCAGTTCCTGGGTGGCCGCCACGGCGGCGGTGCTGGCCCGATGCACGGTTTCGGTGATCTTCCGGCCCAACCCGGCCGCGTCCCGGTCGCGGTAGACCGTCGGGCTCAGCTCCACCGAGATCAGCTCGCCCCGAGCGCCGACGGTCGCGGTGACCTGCCCGTCGTCGGACCGCCGGGTGATCCGCAGCTCGGTGACCCGGGCCTGCAGTTCGTCCAGACCGGACCGCAGCCGCTGGTACTGCCCGTACACCTCGTCGAACCGCGCCCGCAGCGCACGGTTGGCGTCGCGGTCCACGCTCTCTGCCAACGCCGGCCTCCCCGTCACCGTCAGTAGGGCGAACCATACCGGCTGCCACGGAATCGCGTTGTCCGGTAGGTTCGGAGGGGTGATCGACCGTCATCAGGCCGAGCAGCTCGCCGCTGTGTGGGCCCGCCGCGACTCACAGCGACTGGGATACGAGTGCACCCCGACGGTCGACGAGTTCGACCTCGGCTACGTCATTACGTCCACAGTGGCGTTGGCGGCGCGGACGGTGCCGGGCGACCTGCCGACCACCGTGGTCGACAAGGAGACGGGCGAGATCACCACCTGGCCCCGGGTGCCGGTCCCGACGGTGGCGGAGATGTACCGGCGCAGCCGGTCGGCCCGGCCGACCGCCCCGCGTACCGTCGCCCCGGCCGGCCGCCTGCACCGTGAGATCCGCCGGATCCCCACTCCGGACACGGCCGCCCACCTGACCATCGACGGCCGGATCTTCACCGCCCGGGGCGCCAAGGGCGACCTCACGCTGCACCACCACCCGCTGGTCCGGCGATACCTCGACGGCCTGTCGCCCGGTCACCTGGTGCGCGGCGGCGACCGGCACGCCGAACTCGTCGTCGTCTCCGACGTCCTGCACGAGTACGACCACCGCCGCGCCGCCGAGGGCATCGCGCCGATGGGCATGGCCGAGGCGCGGGATCTCCTCCGGTCGGCCCGGTTCGAGGTGTTCCGGGTGCGGGAGCCGGGTGACCCGCACGGCGGCCCCGCCGACCGCCCGTGTGACTCGTGCGTCGACGCGTTGGTCGAGTTCAACGTCCTACCGTGGTCCGAGCGGGGCTACACCGTGCCCTGGCGACCAGAGCCGCAGCCGGATCCGGCGCCGGGTCGCTTTCCGCCCGACGTCGCGCAGGCGCTCGTGGCCGCGGGCTGGCGCCCGCACGAGGGCGACATGATCGTGGCCGCCTCGGCCGTCCGGGACGTCAGCGCGGTGCGCGGGCGGGCCCACCGCCACGCCGCCTTCCCGGCCGCCACCTCGACCCTCACCGAGTTCCCCAGCCTGGTCGGCGCGCGCCGGGGTCCGGGCGAGCAGGTGTGGATCTCCCGGTTCGACCTCCGGCCGCGGCAGGTCGCGCACACCGCCGACACCCTGGCCGACTTCGCCGCCGTGCTCGGCGCGCGGCTCTTTCCGATCGGCACCGAGCGGCAGGACAGCATCATCGCCGTCGACGAGCACGGCCGGGTCTTCGCGCTCGATCAGGCCGGCGAGTGGTTCCTCGGCGCGGATGTCGACGCGGCGCTGACCACGCTGCTGCTCGGGCGCGCCCCGGCCCGGGTCCGCGACGACGGCACCTGGTGAGCTACAGCGACAAGCCGGTCAGCACCATGACCCGCGGCTCGGTGTAGTCCTCCATCGCGCTGCGCAGCCCTTCGCGCCCGACGCCGCTGCCCTTCACCCCGCCGTACGGCATCTGGTCGGCCCGGTACGACGGCACGTCGCCGACGATCACCCCGCCCACCTCCAGCGTCCGGCCGGCGAGGAAGGCCGTCTGGAGGCTGTGCGTGAAGACGCCGGCCTGCAACCCGTACGCCGAGTCGTTGACCGCGGCGAACGCGGCCTCGTCGTTCTCCACCCGGGCGACCACCAGCACCGGCCCGAACACCTCCTCGGCACTCACCTTGGCGTCCGCCGGCACCCCGGACAGCACGGTCGGCGGGTAGGTCGCCTCTTTCCGCCGGCCGCCGACCTCGATGGTGGCGCCCGCCGCGACCGCCTCGTCCACCCACGCCTCGACCCGGCGCGCGGCGTCCTCGGACACCAGCGGCCCGACGTCGGTCAGCTCGTCGGACGGGTCGCCGGTGCGCAGCTCCTGCACCGAGGCGACCAGCCGGGGCAGGAAGCCGTCGTAGAGCCATTCGTGCACGTAGACCCGCTGCACCGCGATGCACGACTGCCCGGCCTGGTAGTTGGCGAAGGTGGCGATCCGGTGCGCCGCGAAGGTCAAATCCTCGTCGCTGTTCCAGTCCTCGCAGATCACCGCGGCGGCGTTGCCGCCCAGCTCCAGGGTGACGTGCTTGTCGGGCACCGACCGGCGGATCGCCGCGCCGACCGGCCCGGAGCCGGTGAACGAGACCACCGGCAGCCGCGGGTCGGCGACCAGTTCGGCGGCCCGCTCGTTGGGCAGCGGCAGCACCGAGAACATCCCGGCCGGCAGCTCGGTCTCGGCGAGCAGTTCGCCGAGCAGCAGCGCCGACAGCGGGGTGGCCGGCGCCGGCTTCACGATAATCGGGGCGCCCACCGCGATGGCCGGCGCGACCTTGTGCGCGACCAGGTTGAGCGGAAAGTTGAACGGCGCGATGCCCAGCACCGGCCCCTTCGGCACCCGCCGCACCAGGGCGATCCGCCCGGTGGCGGCGGGGTCGGTGTCGAGTCGTTGCAGCTCGCCGGAGAAGCGGCGTGCCTCCTCGGCCGCCCAGCGGAACGTGGAGACCGCCCGCCCCACCTCGGCCCGGGCCCACTTCAGCGGCTTGCCGTTCTCGGCGGTGATCAGCCGGGCCACCTCGTCGGCCCGCTCGGCGAGCCGCCGGGAGACGTGGTCCAGGGCCGCCGCGCGGGCGTGTGCGGGCAGGGCCGCGGCCGCCGCCGCCACCTCGGCCGCCGCGGCGACGGCTGCTTCGACCTGGTCGGGCGTGGCCTGGGTGGTACGACCGACAGCCCGACCGTCGTACGGGTGGTGCACGGTCAGCTCGCTCTCGCCGTGGGCGGGGCGGCCGGCGACATAGAAGGCAACGGGCTCCACGCTGAGCAGCCTAGACCACCAACCTGTCGACGGATACAGTCGCGTTAGCCCTTGTCTGCCGCGAATTCAGTAGCGAAGATGGCACACAGACTGCGATTACCGCCGCAGACCCGTACCCCCGGCCCCCCTTCGGAGAGATCGAGTCATGAGTGACCAGCAGAAGCTGCGCAACTTCGTCAACGGCGAGTACGTCGAGCCGGTGGACGGCGGCTACGCCGACCTGATCGACCCCTGCACCGGTGAGGTCTTCGCGCAGGCCCCGGTCTCCGGAGCCGCCGACGTGGACGCGGCGATGAAGGCCGCCGCCGACGCGTTCGAGAGCTGGCGGGACGCCACCCCGGCGGAACGGCAGAAGGCGCTGCTCAAGCTCGCCGACGCGGTCGAGGCCCGGGCGGCCGAACTGGTCGACGCGGAGGTCCGCAACACCGGCAAGCCGCGCCAGCTCACCGCCGACGAGGAGTTGCCGCCGGCGGTGGACGAGTTCCGGTTCTTCGCCGGCGCGGCCCGGCTGCTGGAGGGGCGCTCGGCCGGCGAGTACCTGGCCGGCCACACGTCGTACGTGCGGCGCGAGCCGATCGGCGTCTGCGCGCAGGTGACGCCCTGGAACTACCCGCTGATGATGGCGGTCTGGAAGATCGCCCCGGCGTTGGCCGCCGGCAACACGGTGGTGCTCAAGCCGTCCGACACCACCCCGGTGTCCACGCTGCTGCTGGCCGAGATCGCCGCCGAGTTCTTCCCGCCCGGTGTGTTCAACGTGGTCTGCGGCGACCGGGACACCGGTCGTACGCTCGTCGCGCACCCGACCCCGCAGCTGGTGTCGATCACCGGCTCGACCCGGGCGGGCATGGAGGTGGCCGCCGCGGCCGCGCCGGACCTCAAGCGGACCCACCTGGAGTTGGGCGGCAAGGCACCGGTGGTGCTCTTCGACGACGCGGACGTGGCGGCGGCGGCCGAGGCGATCGCGGTCGGCGGCTACTTCAACGCCGGGCAGGACTGCACGGCGGCGACCCGGGTGCTGGCCGGCCCCGGCATCCACGACGACTTCGTCGCGGCGCTCACCGAGCAGGCCCGCAACACGAAGACCGGCGCCCCGGACGACGAGGACGTGCTCTACGGCCCGCTGAACAACGCCAACCAGCTGGCCCGGGTGCGCGGCTTCGTGGATCGGCTGCCGGACCACGCGAACGTCGAGACCGGCGGCTCGCAGCTCGGCGAGCGCGGCTACTTCTACGCCCCGACCGTGGTCTCCGGCCTGCGCCAGCAGGACGAGATCATCCAGGACGAGGTGTTCGGGCCGGTCATCACCGTGCAGCGGTTCACCGACGAGGACGAGGCGGTGCGCTGGGCCAACGGCGTCGAGTACGGCCTGTCCGCCTCGGTCTGGACCCGGGACCACGGCCGGGCGATGCGGATGACCCGGCGGCTCGACTTCGGCTGCGTCTGGGTCAACACGCACATCCCGTTCATCTCCGAGATGCCGCACGGCGGCTTCAAGCACTCCGGGCACGGCAAGGACCTTTCGGTCTACAGCCTGGAGGACTACACCCGGATCAAGCACGTCATGCACAACATCGAGGGCTGACCCATGGCGTCGAGCGAGGAGCTGCACAAGCGGCGCGGGGCGGCGGTCGCCCGGGGGGTCGGCAGCGTCATCCCGTCCTACGTGGACAGCGCGAGCGGGGGCACGCTCACCGACGTCGACGGGCGGGAGTGGATCGACTTCGCCGCCGGCATCGCGGTGACCAACGTCGGCAACTCCGCCCCGCGGGTGGTGGAGGCGGTCCGGGCCCAGGTCGAGCGGTTCACCCACACCTGCTTCATGGTGGCGCCGTACGAGTCGTACGTGGCGGTCTGCGAGCAGCTCAACGCGCTCACCTCGGGCGGGTTCGAGAAGCGCTCGGCGCTGTTCAACTCCGGCGCCGAGGCGGTGGAGAACGCGGTGAAGATCGCCCGGCACGCCACCGGGCGGCCGGCGGTGGTGGTCTTCGACCACGCGTACCACGGCCGGACCAACCTGACCATGGCGCTGACCGCGAAGAACATGCCGTACAAGCACCGGTTCGGGCCGTTCGCCGGGGAGATCTACCGGGTGCCGATGTCGTACCCGCTGCGCGACGGCGGCCTGCCGGGCGCGGAGGCCGCCGCCCGGGCGATCGAGCTGGTGGAGAAGCAGGTTGGCGCGGAGAACGTGGCGGCGCTGCTGATCGAGCCGATCCAGGGCGAGGGCGGGTTCGTCGTACCGGCGCCGGGGTTCCTGCCGGCGCTGCGCGAGTGGGCGACCGCCGCCGGGGTGGTGTTCGTTGCCGACGAGATCCAGACCGGCTTCTGCCGTACCGGCGACTGGTTCGCCTGCCAGCACGAGGGGGTCGAGCCAGATCTGGTCACCCTCGCCAAGGGCATCGCCGGCGGGTTGCCGCTGGCCGCGGTGACCGGCCGGGCCGAGCTGATGGACGCGGTGCACGTCGGCGGCCTCGGCGGCACGTACGGCGGCAACCCGCTCGCCTGCGCCGCCGCCCTGGCCAGCATCGAGACCATGCACGAGCTGGACCTGGCCGCCGCCGCCCGGCGGATCGAGGCGACCATGGTGCCCCGGCTGCAGGCCATCGCCGAGCGCACCGGGGTGGTCGCCGAGGTACGCGGCCGGGGCGCGATGCTCGCCGTGGAGATCGTCCAGCCCGGCACGCTGACCCCCGATCCGGCCACCACGGCGGCGGTGTCGGCGGCCTGTCACGCCGCCGGCCTGCTCACCCTCACCTGCGGCACGTACGGCAACGTGCTGCGCTTCCTGCCCCCGCTGGTGATCTCCGCCGCCGAGCTGCGCCGGGGCCTGGACATCCTGGAGGCGGCTTTCCCCGGCTGAGGCCGGACGAAGCCCGCGGGAGAGCCGGTGAGCCGGCCGTCGCCGGTCGTACAGCCGAACGGGCCCTCGCCGCACGCGAGGGGCCGTTCGGCTGCCGGGCCGGCCCGCGGAGCTGCCCGATCAGCTCGGCGGAGCCGCCCGGCCGGTCAGCGGAGCACCTCGACCACGTTGCGCCGGATCACGTTCTTGCCGGGCTCGCGCACCTGGTCCATCGCTGTCGCGTTGAGCAGCACGCAACTGCCGGACGGGCCGGTCACCGTCACCGTGGTCGACCGGTTGTTGTCCAGGTTGGTCACCCGCAGCCGGGTGCCCACCGGGAACCGGTCGCTGGTCGCCGCCGGCGCACCACCCTCGGCCGAGAAGGTCACCGAACCCGGGCAGGCCGAGACGGCACCGCCACCGGGCTGCCCCGCGCCCGGCTGGGCCGCACCGCCGCCCGGCTGGGCCACGCCACCACCGGGCTGGGCCGCGCCACCGCCGTCCAGGCGCTCGACCACATTGCGGCGGATCACGTTCTTGCCGGGCTCCCGCACCAGCTCCATGGCGGCCGCGTTGAGCAGCACGCAACTGCCCGACGGGCCGGTCACGGTGACGGTCGCCGACCGGTTGTTGTCCAGGTTGGTCACCCGCAGCCGGGTACCTACCGGGAACCGGTCGCTGGTCGCCGCCGGCGCACCACCCTCGGCCGAGAAGGTCACCGAGCCCTGGCACACCGAGGCGCGCGCCGGCGCGCTGTCCGCGAACCCGAGCCCGGTGCCCACCGCCACGACCGCCGAGGCGACCACCGCCACGCCCGCCGCCAGCACGTGCTTCCGCTGCACCCTCACCGTTGTCTCTCCCGTCGTCGGTGTCTCCTACGGCGCCTGGTACGGACTGGGAGCGCTGCACCGTTCACCGCGATCCGGAAGTTGACCTGAAGTCGGCTTCAGGTCCTAGCGTCGGAACGGCGATCAAGGAGGGATCCGATGACGTATCTGGTGACCGGCGCGACGGGCAGGGCCGGCCGGCACGTGGTGTCCGAACTGTTGGCGCGCGGGGTGCCGGTACGGGCCCTGACCAGGGATCCGGCCCGGGCGACGGTGCTGCCGGCCGGGGCCGAGGTGGTGGCCGGCGACCTCACCGACCCGGCCACTCTCCGGACGGCCTTCGAGGGGGTCGTCGGCGTCCACCTGCTGACCGCCGCCGGTGACGACTACGCCACGTTGCGTACCGGGCCGGAGATCGTCGCCCTGGCGGAACGGGCCGGCGTCCGGCGGCTGGCCGTGCTGTGGAACGGCAAGGCCGGCCCGGTCGAGGAGGCCGTCCGGGCCGGCCGTCTGGAGTGGACGATGCTCCAGCCGGTCGACTTCATGAGCAACACCCTGCACTGGACCGAGTCGATCCGCGCCGCCGGCGAGGTACGCGAGCCGTTCGCCGACGTGCGCGCCGCCGTGGTCGACGAGGCCGACGTCGGCGCGGTCGCGGCCGAGGTGCTCACCGGCGAGGGGCACGCCGGTCAGGCGTACACCCTCACCGGCCCGCAGGCGCTCACCCCGCGCCAGCGGCTGGCCGCCGTCGCCGCGGCGACCGGCCGCGAGCTGCGCTTCGTCGAGCTGACCGAGGAGCAGGCCCGCGCCCGGTGGCGGCAGGCCGGCTACGACGAGGAACTGATCGACCTGCTCGCGTCCTGGCAGGGCGACCCGCCACCGGTCGCGTACACGGTCACCGACACCGTGCAGCGGCTGCTCGGCCGGCCGCCGCGTACCTTCGCCGACTGGGCCCGCGCGCACGCCGACGCCTTCCGCTGAGCGCCCCGCCCGGTCACACCGGGCCGTAGCGGGTGTGCGGGGCACCGGTCAGCAACGCCCAGTAGCGGTCGCCGTAGGACCAGTGCCACCACTCAGTCGGGTAGTTCACCAGGCCCGCCCCGCGCAGGGCGGCACCCATGATCCGCCGGTGCCGCCGGGCGGTGGCCGAGACGGCCGGCGAGTCGGTGAAGCAGGCGTCGGCGCTGGCCTCCGGGGTGGCGTCGATCTCGGTGCCGAGATCCAGCTCGACCCCGTCCTCGCTGCACAGGGTCAGGTCGACCGCCCCGCCGGTGCTGTGCGGCGCCACCTCGACCGGGGAGACGAACTTGGTGGTCTCCCGGTGCAGCCGCTCCGGCGGCCAGTCCGGGTGCGCCCGGCGCAGTTCCTCCCGGTAGCCGGTGAAGATCTCCAACTGGGCCCGGTACGGCCGGTACCCCTCGACGACCAGCAGGCGCAGGCCGGCCGGCAGCGCACGCTGCGCGGCCAGCAGCCGGTCCGCGACCCCGCGCCGCACCCGGGCGTACGCGCTGGCGGAATCGGCCGCCCGGGGGTCCAGCCGCAGCTCCGGCAGGTCGCGCAGGTCCACCAGCGGGTCGCCGTCGTCGGCGCTGGGCACGGCCGCCACCCGGGGATCGGCGAGCAGGATCATCGCGGCTCCCCGGTGGCGGCACTGGCGGTCGCGGTGGCGGCGCTGGCGGTGGCGGCGCGTTCCGCGTGGCGGGCGAAGGCCAGCTCCACCAGCCGGTCCACGACCTCCCGGTAGCCGACGCCGACCGCCGCCCACACCTTCGGATACATCGAGTGCGCGGTGAAGCCGGGCATGGTGTTCAGCTCGTTGACGTACAGCTCGCCGGCCGCCTCGTCGTAGAGGAAGTCGACCCGGGCCAGCCCCCAGCCGCCGATCGCGGCGAACGCCCGCAGCGACAGCTCCCGGATCCGGTCCGTCACCTCCCCGGGCAGCACCGCCGGGACGATCATCGGGTCGGCGTCGCCGAAGTACTTCTGCCGGTAGTCGAACCAGCCGCCGGAGACCCGGACCTCGCCCACCGCCGACGCCTCGGGCCGCCACCCGCCGAGCACCGCGCACTCCAGTTCCCGGCCGGTGACGCCCTGCTCGACCACCACCTGCTGGTCGTGACGCAGCGCCTCCTCGATCGCGGCCGCCGGGTCGTCGCCCTCGGCCACCCGGGAGATGCCGATCGACGAGCCCATGCTGGCCGGCTTGACGAACAGCGGCCGTCGCAGCCCCACCACCAGCTTCTCCGGGTCGTCGGCGGCCCGGTAGGTCTGCGCGTCGAACGCCACGTGCGGGGTGATCGGCACCCCCTCGGCGCGCAGTGCCCGCTTCATCGCCACCTTGTTCATGCCGACCGCGGCGGCGAGGATGCCGCACCCGACGTACGGCACGCCCAGCGACTCGAGCAGTCCCTGGACCACCCCGTCCTCGCCGAACGGGCCGTGCAGCACCGGGAAGACCACGTCCAGCTCGGCGTGCACCGCGCCGGACGCGTTCGCCGCGGTCACCACGGCCGTGCCGGGCCGGCGGCCGGCCCGCAGCTCGACCGGCGGCCCGGTGACCGTCAGCCGGTCGTCGATGGCCCGGTCCGCCCCGGCGCCGTCGCGCAGCTCCGCCAGCACGGCGTCCGGCACCAGCCGCAGGCCCCCGGTTCGGGTCACCCCGATGGCGACGGTGCGGTAGCCGCCGCCGGCCAGGGCCCGGGCCACCCCGAGGGCCGAGGCGCAGGACACCTCGTGCTCCGCGGACGGGCCGCCGAACAGGATTCCGATCCGAACCGGCGCACTCATGCCGCTGCCCCTTCCACACTCGTGACCTCGGCGAACCGGTCGGCCGCCAACCGGGCCACCAGCTCCGCCTCGACATTTCCGCCGGTCAGCACCACGCCGACGGTGTGGTGCCGGCCGTCGGCCGCGATCCGCAGCGCGCCGGCCAGGCCGGCCGCCCCGGACGGCTCGGCCAGCACCTTCAGCTCCAGCAGCAGCAGCCGGAACGCCGCGGCGATCTGCTCGTCGTCGACCCGGACCACCCCGCGCAGCGCGGTGCGCAGGATGGCGAACGGCAGCTCGCCCACACAGGCCGGCCGGAGCCCGTCGGCGATCGTCGGCGCCGGCGGGACCGGGGTCGGCCGGCCGGCGGCCAGGCTCCGGGCCAGCGAGTCGCAGCCGACCGGCTCCACGCCGTACAACTCGATCGGCCGGCCGGTGGCGGCGAGGCAGGCGCCGGCCGCCCCACCGCCGCCGCCGACCGGCAGCACCAGCGCGTCCAGCGGGGTGCCGGCCCGCTCGGCGTCCTCGATCAGCTCCAGGCTGGCGCTGCCCTGCCCGGCGATCACGTCCGGGTGGTCGTACGCGTCGACGACCGGGTGGCCGGTGGCGGCGCTGATTTCGCGGGTCAACGCGAGCCGCTCCGCGGCGGTGTCGGCCAGCACGATCCGGGCCCCGGCCGCCCGCGCCCGGGCGACCTTTGTCGGCGCCGCGTCCGCCGGCAGCACCACGGTGGCGGCCAGCCCGTGCCGGCGCGCCGCCAGCGCCACCGCCACCGCGTGGTTGCCGGTGCTCTGCGCGACGACGCCGCCGTGCCCGCCGGCCGCGAGCCGGCCGACCGCCAGCGACGCGCCGCGCATCTTGTACGAGCCGCCGTGCTGGAGGTTCTCCGCCTTGATCAGCACCCGGACGCCGGCCAGCCGGTCGATCGCCGGGGAGCGCAGCACCGGGGTGCGCACCACCTGGCCGGACAGCCGGCGGGCGGCCTCCTCGACGTCGGCCCGGACCGGGACGGCCGGGGCCGGCTCATCGATGCGGGACATCTCGTCTCCTTCCGTCTTCGTGGTCGGCGGGCGCGGCTGGGCGCCTGGCCGTACCGGGTCGCAGGTCGGGGCGGCGCCGGTTTCCGGGCACGCCGGAGGAGGGGGTGCCGCTTCATGCGGCCCCCGCGGGGCGTCGCTGGTTGTGTGCCGGCCGGTCGGCCGGGTCAGTGCGGCAGTCGGACCTCGACCCGCAGGCCGCCGTACTCGGCGGGTCGGGCGGCGATGATGCCGTCGTGCGCCTGGGTGATCGAGCGGGCGATGGCCAGGCCGAGGCCCGCGCCGCCGCCGTGGCCGGTACGGTCCGCGGCCAGCCGCCGGAACGGCTCGAAGAGGCCGGCCACCGCCTCGGCCGGCACAACCTGACCGGTGTTCACCACGGTCAGCGCGGGGGTGCCGCCGACCGCGACGGTGAGGGTGCCGCCCGGCCGGTTGTACTTGATCGCGTTCTCCACCAGGTTGCTGACCAGGCGCTCCAGCAGCACCCGCTCGCCGGGCACCACCCGGGGTGTGAGGTGGCTGTCGATCGTCACGCCCGCCTCCCGGGCCCGGTCCTGGTAGCCGGCCAGCACTCCGGCCACGATCTCGTCGAGCCGCTGCGGCGTACGCGAGCGCAGGCCCTGGTCGCTCTCGCTGAGCGTGAGCAGCCCCTCGATCAGCCGCTCGTTGCGCTCGTTGGTCTCCAGCAGTTGGGCGGTCAGCAGCTCCAGCTGCTCACCGGTGAGCGTCCGGGCCATGCCGACCTCGATCAGCGTCCGCTGCACCGCCAGCGGGGTGCGCAGCTCGTGCGAGGCGTTCGCGGCGAACCGCCGCTGCCCCTCGTACCCGGCGGAGATCCGCTCCATCATCTCGTCGATGGCCCCGGTCAGCCGGGCCAGCTCGTCCCGGCCCGGCCGGCGGATCCGGTGCCCGAGGTTCTGCGGGCCGACGTGGGCGATCGGCTCGGCGAGGTCGCGCACCGGGCGCAGGCACCAGATCGCGGCGGCCCAGATCGCCACCACCGCGGCCACCAGCACCGCGAGCATGATCAACGGGTACAGGGCGACGCCGAGGTCGCGCGCCGGCTGGCACACCAGCCCCGATCCGGGCAGCGGCAGGTGGCAGAACTCCCGGCCGCGCAGCCACACCGTGGCCAGCAGCCACTTCTCCAGGCCGGGCCGGAAGTAGCCGACGAGCAGGGCGAGCACCCCCACCAACAGGATGCGGCGGCGCGGGGTCACTCCGGGCCGCCGATCCGGTAGCCGGCCTTCGGCACGGTGTGGATGACGGCCGGCTGGCCGAGCTTCTTGCGCAGCGTCATCACGGTGACCCGGACGGCGTTGGTGAACGGGTCGGCGAACTCGTCCCAGGCCTGCTCCAGCAGTTTCTCCGCGCTGACCACCCGGCCGCCCGCGCGCATCAGCACGTGCAGCACGGCGAACTCCTTCGGGCTCAGGTTCAGCGGGTGGCCGTCCCGGGTGGCGACGTGCTGGGCCACGTCGAGCACCACCCCGTGCCGGGCCAGCACCGGCGGCAGCGCGGGCGCGGAGCGCCGGCCGAGCGCCTGCACCCGGGCGACCAGCTCGGCGAAGGCGAACGGCTTGGTCAGGTAGTCGTCGGCGCCCAGCCCGAGCCCCTCCACCCGGTCCCGAATGCCGGCCGCCGCGGTGAGCAGCAGCACCCGGGTGCCCGCGCCCGAGTCGGCGATGCTGCGGCACACCTCGTCGCCGGTGTGCCCGGGCATGTCCCGGTCCAGCACGGCCACGTCGTAGCGGTTCACCCCGACCCGCTCCAGCGCGCCGTCACCGTCGTAGCAGACGTCGACCGCCATCGAGAAGCGGCGCAGCCCCTCGGCGACCGTGTCCGCCAGCAACCGCTCGTCGTCCGCCACCAACACCCGCACGCCTGCTCTCCCCGTGGTTCCTCGCTGTCCGGGACACCGTCTCAGGCCGGAGTTAAGGGTTCTGTAAACACCGGCAGGAGCCATCCTCCACGGCGGCGATCCCGGGACAAACACTCCCGAGCCGGGCCGGAGCGCTTGCCGCCCCGGTACGCCGTCTGGGGGCGTCCGTCCCTCGTCTCCGGCGGCACTTGGCGATCGGGGGTGAGCTGCGTCACGATGGGCGCGAGGAGGTCGCCGATGGCCGACCCGTGGCTCGCCCTGGAATTCGGCGTCGATCCGGCGGAGCGGATCGCGCAGGTCGGCGCCGCCCACGAGGCGTTCCTGGCCGGTGGGCCGGAGGCGGCCCGGCGTACCGACCGGCGGCTGCGGGAGGTGGTGGCGCACTCCTGGCGCCGCTCGGCGGCGCTGCTCGACCCGGAGTCCACCCCACCGGTCGAGCTGACCGACGACGCGCTGGCGAGCTACCGCGCCACCCACCCGTTGGCCCGGGTGCTGCCGCTCTTCCGCGACCTGCTCGGCGGCATCGCCCAGGACGGCGCGCACCTGATGGCGGTCTGCGACGCCCACGGCCGGCTGCTCTGGGTGGAGGGGCATCCGGGCGTGCTCCGGCACGCCGAGCGGATGAACTTCGTGCCCGGGGCGCGCTGGGACGAGCCGCACGCCGGCACCAACGCCCCCGGCACCGCCCTGGCGATCGACCACAGCGTGCAGATCTTCGCCACCGAACACTTCAGCCGGCGGGTGCAGCGGTGGACCTGCGCCGCCGCGCCGATCCACGACCCGGCCACCGGGCGGCTGCTCGGGGCGGTCGACATCACCGGCGGCGACCATCTGGCCAACCCGCAGAGCCTGGCGCTGGTCCGGGCCACCGCCCGGGCAGCCGAGGCGCAGCTCGCCGCCGACCGGCCGGTCGAGCCGGGGGTGGCCACCGTCGCCGCGCTCGGCCGGGACGAGGCGGAGCTGCGGGTCGACGGGCGCCGGATCCGGCTCGGCCGCCGGCACAGCGAACTGCTGGTGCTGCTGCTCGACCATCCCGAGGGGCGCACCGGCGAGCAGCTCGGCCTCGACCTGTACGGCGACGACCGGCTGCACCCGGTCACCCTGCGCGCCGAGCTGTCCCGGTTGCGCCGCATCCTCGGCCCCGACCTGCTCGACTCCCGGCCGTACCGGCTGCGCGGGACCGTCCGGGCCGACTTCCGTACCGTCGGCGAACTGCTGGAGCGCGGCGATCCGGCGGGCGCGCTCGACGCGTACGCCGGACCGCTGCTGCCCTCGTCGGACGCGCCGGGAGTGACCCGACTGCGCCGGCTGGTCGACGGCCAGCTCCGCGCGGCCGTGCTGGCCACCCGCGACCCGGCGCTGCTCGCGGCCTGGACCGCGACGCCCGCCGGCACCGACGACCTGACCGCCTGGCAGGCGCTGGCCGCGGCGTCGCCGCCGGGCGCGCCACGCCGGCCGCTCGCGCTGGCGCGGGTCGACCAGCTCTCCCGGGAGTACGACCTGCCGCGCGCAACGTTGCTGCAACGTCCCGGAAACTAGCTTCTCCGCCGTCACCCGACCCGATCGGACGGCGGAGGTAACCATGACGCGCTACGACGCGCCCACCCACTGGCAGTCCCGCTACGACCACTTCATCGGCGGCGAGTACGTCACGCCGCACTCCGGCCGCTACTTCGAGAACCCCACCCCGGTGACCGGGCAGACCTTCTGCGAGGTGGCCCGGGGCACCGCCGAGGACGTCGAGAAGGCGCTCGACGCCGCGCACGGCGCCGCCGACGCGTGGGGGCGTACCCCGGTCGCCGAGCGCGCGCTGATCCTCAACCGGATCGCCGACCGGATGCAGGAGAACCTGGAAGCCCTGGCGGTCGCGGAGACCTGGGAGAACGGCAAGCCGGTCCGGGAGACCCTGGCCGCCGACATCCCGCTGGCGATCGACCACTTCCGGTACTTCGCCGGGGCGATCCGGGCCCAGGAGGGTTCCCTCGGCGAGCTGGACGACGACACCGTCGCCTACCACTTCCACGAGCCGCTGGGCGTGGTCGGGCAGATCATCCCGTGGAACTTCCCGCTGCTGATGGCCACCTGGAAGCTCGCCCCGGCGCTCGCCGCCGGCAACGCGGTGGTGCTCAAGCCGGCCGAGCAGACGCCCGCGTCGATCCACTACTGGCTCTCGTTGGTGGCCGACCTGCTGCCGCCCGGCGTGGTCAACGTGGTCAACGGCTTCGGCGTCGAGGCGGGCAAGCCGCTGGCGTCCTCGCCGCGGGTGGCGAAGGTGGCGTTCACCGGCGAGACCACCACCGGGCGGCTGATCATGCAGTACGCGAGCGAGAACATCAAACCGGTCACCCTGGAGCTGGGCGGCAAGAGCCCGAACATCTTCTTCGACGACGTCAGCGCCGCCCGGGACGACTTCTTCGACAAGGCGCTCGAAGGGTTCACCATGTTCGCCCTCAACCAGGGCGAGGTCTGCACCTGCCCGTCCCGGGCGCTGATCCAGCAGGGCCACTACGCCGACTTCCTCGCCGCCGCGGTCGAGCGGACCCGCGCCGTGGTGCAGGGACACCCGCTGGACACCGACACGATGATCGGCGCGCAGGCGTCGAACGACCAGCTGGAGAAGATCCTGTCCTACCTGGACATCGGCCGGCAGGAGGGCGCTCGCGTCCTCACCGGCGGCGCGCGGGCCGACCTCGGCGGCGAACTTTCCGGTGGGTACTACGTCGAGCCGACGATCTTCGAGGGCGACAACTCGATGCGGATCTTCCAGGAGGAGATCTTCGGCCCGGTGGTCTCGGTGACCTCCTTCGCCGACCTGGACGACGCCGTGAAGATCGCAAACGACACGCTGTACGGGCTGGGCGCGGGCGTGTGGACCCGGGACATCAACACCGCGTACCGGGCCGGGCGGTCGATCCAGGCCGGCCGGGTCTGGACGAACTGTTACCACGCCTACCCGGCGCACGCGGCGTTCGGTGGCTACAAGCAGTCCGGCATCGGCCGGGAGAACCACAAGATGATGCTGGAGCACTACCAGCAGACCAAGAACCTGCTGGTCAGCTACTCACCGAAGAAGCTCGGCTTCTTCTGATGGGTGACGTGGTGTCGGTGACGCCGGCCGCGGCCGAGCTGATCCGGTCGCTGCGGGGGCAGCACGGTCCGCTGATGTTCCACCAGTCCGGCGGCTGCTGCGACGGCAGCGCCCCGATGTGCTACCCGGCCGGCGAGTTCCGCACCGGCTCGTCCGACGTCCTGCTGGCCGCGCTCGAGATCGAAGGGGTCCCCGAGCCGGTCGAGTTCTGGATGTCCACGGCGCAGTGGGAGCTGTGGAAGCACACCACGTTGACCGTGGACGTGGTCCCCGGCCGGGGCAGCGGCTTCTCCCTGGAAGCCCCCGAGGGCGTCCGCTTCCTCATCCGCTCCCGCCTCGCCTAACCCCCCGGTCCCCCGCGATCTTGCACTTTGTGCCCTAGGGATGCAACGAATGCCCGGAAAGTCGGGGCAGAAAGTGCAAGATCGCGGGGAGCTAGGAGAGGGCGGCGCGGATGGTGGTGATGATGTGGTGGGGGCGGCGGTAGAGGTCCTGGTCGGTGAAGTAGCGCATCCGCCAGCCATTGGCGTCGAGCCAGTTCACCCGCTCCCGGTCGCGCCGAAGGCGCTCCCGGTCCAGGTGGGACATTCCGTCGTATTCGATGCCGATCCTGCGCTGCCGATAGCCCAGATCAAGCCGGTACCGGCGGATGCCGTACGAGTCGTACACCCACAGCTGCGGCTCGGGCGGCGGCAGTCGGCCGTCGAGCAGCACCAGTCGCAGCTGGCTCTCCTGGCGACACTCCGCCCGTCCGTCCGCCAACGGCACGAGATCGCGCGCCTGCCTCACGCCCCGCAGGGATTGGTGGGCCGGCAACTCCGCCGCCAACTCGTCGTGCGTCACCGCTCCGCACCGGAGAGCGGCGTCGAGCACCGGCAGGGCGTCGAGCCGTCGCACGGTGCGGGTGAGGTCGACCGCGCAGCGGGCGGCCGGAACGCACGGCAGTCCGCCGACGAGAACGGGTTGCACGGGTAGGACGGAATGGTGAACGACCAGCCCGGGTAGCCGAGGTCGGGGCACATGGGGTGGCAGCTGGATGTGGATCTGGTTCTCCCGCAGCACACCGAAGCCGTGACGGCGCGCGGCACTCTGCCGGGTCAACGCAGCGCCCTCCGGCAGGCACATCAGGAGTGCCCGCAGTTCATCCTCATCCCCGCAGGGCTCGGCCGCGTAGATCCCTCTCCGCACCCGGATCAGCTCCTCCTTGCTGACCCGGGTCCGGATGCGCTTCACGGTCAGGCTCCGCAACAAGTCCTCGACGCGCCACAGCTGAGTCGCCACGCCGGGCAATATGCCGAAACCCCACCCCCGCCCGTCCCCGTCCCACCCACCCCTGTGGACAACCCACCCCCCTGTGGACAACCCCCACCACCCCCACCCCTCTGCTACACGCCACCCGCCCTTCCTCCGCGATCTTGCACTTCAGGCCCTAGATATGCCCGAGAAAGCCCGATAGGTCGGGGCAGGAAATGCAAGATCGCGGGGGGGGTCAGCGGTTGTCGAGCAGGGGTTGGCGGGGATCCCACGGCGGGCCGCCGGCGGCGTCGTGGCGGCGGCGGGCGATGGCCGACAGCGCCTCCAGCACCACCCGGTTGCCCAGGTACGCGGTGATGTCCGCGTGGTCGTACGGCGGAGCGACCTCGACCACGTCGACGCCGACCACCGGCAGCTCGTAGCAGCACCGGCGGACCGCGTCGAGCAGCTGCCGGGAGGTCAGCCCGCCCGGCTCCGGAGTGCCGGTGCCCGGCGCCATGCCCGGGTCGACCACGTCCACGTCGACGGAGAGGAAGACCCCCTCGCACTCGTCCACCGCGACCCCGAACGCCTCGGTCAGGCACTCGTCCAGGCCGCGCGACACCAGCTCGGTCATCTCGTACGAGCGCATCCGCTGGTCCGCCATCCAGCGCAGGGTCGGCGGGTCGGGCCAGTAGCCGCGCAGGCCGATCTGGAGGAACCGGTCGCCGCGTACCGCGCCGGACTCGATGAGCCGGCGCATCGGCTGGCCGTGCCCGTGCAGCGAGCCGAACTCGATGTCGCCGGTGTCGGCGTGCGCGTCGAAGTGCACCAGCGACACCCGGCCGAGCCCGTGGTGCCGGGCCACCCCGGTGGCGTCGGGCAGCGCGATGGAGTGGTCGCCGCCGAGCACGATCGGGATCGCCCCGGCCGCGGCGACCGTGAAGACCGCGGACTCCAGTGCAGCCAGCGACCGTTCGATGTCGCCGGAGAACATCTCCACGTCGCCGGCGTCGTACACCCGCAGGTCGCGCAGGCCGTCGACGCGCAGCGCGAGCGACGGGCGGGAGCCGTCGTGCGGCAGGTAGCAGGCCTGCCGGATGGCGGACGGGCCGAACCGGGTGCCGGGCCGGTGCGAGGTGCCGCCGTCGAAGGGCGCGCCGAGGATCACCACGTCCGCGTCGGCGAACGTCGCCGGCTCGTCCAGCGTGCAGCGGGGCACCCCGAGGAAGGTGACGTCGGGGCCGAACATCGGGCCGTAGCGGGTCATCGCTCCTCCATCCCCCACGGTGAACCGTAGCCGGTGAGCAGGTCCAGGAACGGCTTCGACGGCAGCGCCTCCGGGCCGAGCACCCCGGTCCCGCGCCACGCGCCGGCGGCCAGCAGTTCCAGCGCCACCACCGGATTCACCGCGGTCTGCCAGACCACCGCCTGGTGGCCGTACTCCCGCATGGACCACTCGTTGTCGACCACGTGGTAGAGGTAAACCTCGCGCGGGTTGCCGTCCGGGCCGGTCCCGCGCACCCAGGTGCCGGCGCAGGTCTTGCCGCGCATCCGGTCGCCGAGGGTGGCCGGGTCGGGCAGGCAGGCGGCCACCACGTCGCGCGGCGACACGGAAACCCCGCCGACCCGCACCGGCGCGGTCCCGTCCAGGCCGAGCTTGTGCAGCGTCCTGAGCACCTCGATGAACTCGTTGCCGAGGCCGTACTTGAAGGTGACCCGCCGCGCGTCGACCCAGCGAGGGATCAGCAGCACCTCCTCGTGCTCCACGTTGACGCACTCGACCGGCCCGATCCCCTCCGGGAACTCGAAGACCTCGGGCTCGGAGAAGGGCGGGGTGGTGTACCAGCCCCGGTCGGCCTCCCAGACCACCGGCGGGTTGAGGCACTCCTCGATGGTCGTCCAGATGGAGAACGACGGCGCGAAGTCGTAGCCGTCGACGGTCAGGTTGGCCCCGTCCCGCACCCCGATCTCGTCGACCTCGGCGAACAGCTCGTCGGCGGCGTACCGGGCGAAGACGTCGGACAGGCCCGGCTCGACGCCGATGCCGCAGAGCGCCAACCGCCCGGCCGCCGACCACTGGTCCGCGACGGCGAACTGCTCGTCGCCGAGCTTCACGCCGGTCTCGGCGTAGGGCCGATCGGGGTGTGGCCGGGACAGCGACATGGCCATGTCGAGGTAGTCCGCGCCGGCCGCGAACGCCCCGTCGAAGATCGGCATGACGAAGCGCGGGTCGACCGCGTTGAGCACGTGCGTGATCTGGTGCTCCCGGCAGAGCGCGGCCACCGCGTCGGCCGAGGAGGCGTCGACCGTGGCGGCGACGAACCGGTCACCGTGCCCGGCCACCGCCCGGGCCGCCCGCGCCGGGTCGTGGTCGGCGACCACCATCGTGTCGAAGAAGGTACGGCGGGCGGCGATGGCGACCGCGGCGGAGCCGACCCCGCCGGCCCCCACGAGCAGGATGCGCATCAGGAATCGAACCCCAAACCGAAACGATCGAGCGTACGGAGCCAGAGGTTGCGCCGGCCCTGACGCACGTCGGCCTGGGCCAGCGACCAGCGGGTGAGATTGATGCCGACCGCCCGGGCCGGCTCGGGCGGGAACGGCAGTGGCATCCGGCGCACCAGGTCGAGCCGGGTCAACGGGGTCTCCTCCCCGTCGAGCAGGTCGAGCATCACCCGGGCGGCGAACCGGGTCGCCCCGACGCCGAGCCCGGTGAACCCGGCCGCGTACGCCAACCGCCCCTCGTACGCGGTGCCGAAGAACGGGCAGAACCGGGTACAGGTGTCGATCACCCCGCCCCAGCGGTGGCTGAATCGCAGCCCGTCGAGCTGCGGGAAGGTGGTGAAGAAGTGCTCGGCGAGGGTGCAGAAGGTGTCCCAGCGCTGCTCCAGCGACGGGGCCATCCGGCTGCCGAAGTGGTAGACGGCGTCGTACCCGCCGAACAGGATCCGGTTGTCGGGGGTGATCCGGTAGTAGTGGAACTGGTTGCCGGTGTCCGCGAGCCCCTGCCGGTTCGCCCAGCCGATCGCGCGCCGCTCGTCGTCCGCGAGCGGCTCGGTCATCAGCGCGTAGTCGTAGACCGGCACCACCCAGGCGCGCAGCCGGCGCAGCAACGGCGGGAACGCGTTGGTCGCCAGCACCACCCGCCCGGCGCGGACGCTGCCCGGAGCGGCGTCCCGGCCGGCGGCGGTGGCGGCCCGCAGCGCCGCGCCGTCGCGGCGCAGCCCGGTCACCCGGGTGTGCTCGGCGATCCGCACCCCGACGCTGAGACAGGCCCGGCGCAGCCCCCAGGCCAGCTTCGCCGGGTCGAGCAGGGCCGTGCGGTCCCGGTCCCACATCCCGCCGAGGTACGTCGGCGAGTTCACCTCGGCGCGTACCTCGTCGGCGTCGAGCAGCCGCACGTCGTGGCCGTACCGGCGGCCCAGCTCCGCGTCGGCGGCGAGCCCGTCGAGCTGGTACGGCTCGACCGCGACGGCCAGTTCGCCGGTGCGCTCGAAGTCGCAGTCGATGCCGTACTCGGCCACGGTCGCGGCGATGGCGTCCAGGTTCTCCCGGCCGAGCCGCTCCAGCAGCTCGATCTCGTCCGGGAAGCGCTCGACGCCGTTGGTCAGCCCGTGGGTGAGCGAGGCGGCGCAGAACCCGCCGTTGCGCCCGGACGCCGCCCAGCCGCAGGTGCCCGCCTCGACCAGCAGCACGTCCCGGCTCGGGTCGGCCCGCTTGGCCAGCAGCGCGGTCCACAGCCCGGCGTACCCGCCGCCCACGACCAGCAGGTCGGCGGTGTCAGGGCCGGTCAGCGGCGGCAGCGGGTCGGGGCGTTCCGGGCGGTCCAGCCAGTACGGCACGGGCACCGCGTCGGCCAGCGCCCGGCCGGGATGCGGCCCGGTCATGACGGGCGCCGCGCCGGCCCGCCGCCCGCCGCGACCCGCAGCGCGGCGCGGCGGCCCCGCCGGCCGCGCAGCATGCTGGCCAGCACCAGCAGCAGCGCGATCACGAACATCGCCGTGCCGATGACGTTGACCTGCGGCGGGATGCCCCGCTGGGCGGCGCCCCAGACGTACATCGGGAACGTGACGGTGGTGCCGGCGTTGAAGTTGGTGATGATGAAGTCGTCGAACGACAGCGAGAAGGCGAGCAGCGCGGCGGCCACGATGCCGGGCATCACCAGCGGCAGGGTGATCCGCCGGAAGGTCTGCCACTCGCTGGCGTAGAGGTCCATCGCGGCTTCCTCCAGCCGGGAGTCCATCCCGGCCAGCCGCGCCTTCACCGTGACCACCACGAACGACACGCAGAACATCACGTGCGCGATGACGATGGTCCAGAACCCCTGCGGCACCCCGGCGGAGACGAAGAGGGCGAGCAGCGAGGTGCCCATCACCAGCTCCGGCGTGGCCATCGGCAGGAAGATCAGCACGTTGATCCCGGACCGGCCGCGGAACCGGTGCCGCACCAGCGCGAACGCCATCAGGGTGCCGAGCACCGTGGCGACCACGGTGGCGATGAACCCGATCTGGACGCTGCGCACCACCGCGTCGCACATGTCCGAGGTGGCGCACGGGTTACGCCAGTTGTCCAGGGTGAACTCGTGGAAGTCGTACGACAGCCGGCTGGACGGGCGGTTGAAGGACAGGCCGGCGACCACGGCGATGGGCAGGAAGAGGTAGCCGAGCACCAGCAGCCCGACGCCCAGCACCCAGTGGTCGGCCAGCCAGCGACCGATGCGGTGGGCCACGGTCACTGCGCCCCCCCTTTCGTTCGCGGCTGCGGGGCTCCGCTGCGCTGCACTCCTCGCGCTCACGGCGCCCCCCTTTCGTTCGCGACTGCGGGGCTCCGCTGCGCTGCACTCCTCGCGCTCACAGGACCTCCTCGGTGCCGGCGCGGCGCAGGTAGCCGAAGACCACCGCGAGGATCGCCGCCATCAGCAGGAAGGACAGCGCCGCGCCCTGCGGGTAGTCCAGTCGGACCAGGAACGCCGAGTCGATGACGTTGCCGATCATGTACTCGTTCGGGGTGCCGAGCAGTTCGGCGTTGATGTAGTCGCCGCTGGCCGGGATGAAGAAGAGCAGCGTGCCGGCGACCAGGCCGGGCATCGAGAGCGGCAGGGTGACCTTGCGGAACGCCCGCACCGGGCTGGCGTACAGGTCGCTGGCCGCCTCCAGCAGCCGGGGGTCGAGCCGCTCCAGGCTCGCGTACAGCGGCAGCACCAGGAACGGCAGGAAGTTGTACGTCAGCCCGAGCACCACCGCGACCGGGGTGGCCAGCAGCCTGCCGTCGGGGGCGAGCAGGTGCACGTCACGCAGCAGCCCGACCAGCCAACCGTTGTCGGAGAGGATGGTCTTCCAGGCCAGGGTGCGCACCAGGAAGCTGGTGAACATCGGCGCTATCACGCAGACCAGCAGCAGGTTCTTCCACCGGCCGGCCTTCTGCGCGATGGCGTACGCCAGCGGGTAGCCCATCAGCAGGGCCAGCACCAGCGCGATCCCGGCGTAGAGGAAGGACCGGGTGAACTGCGGCCAGTACGCCGCCAACGCGTCCGGGTAGTTGCCGAACGCCCAGGTCAGCGCGTACCCGGTGGAGAGCGAGCCGCTGGGGTCGTAGAGGCTCGCTGCGGCGAGCTGGAACAGCGGCACGGCGAAGAAGAGGAACAGCCAGGCCGCGCCGGGCAGCAGCAGCAGGTACGGCAGGAACCGGTACCGCCCGGACCGGGCGGCCCGCTCCGGCGCCGCCGGCTGCCCCGACCCGGTCGGTACGTGGGCCAGGACGCTCACGAGGACGCCCCGACCGGTTCGTCCAGCACCGGCGTGGTCCGGTCGTCGGCGCCGGGCTCGCGGGGCAGCACGAAGGCGTGCCGCGGATCCCAGTGCGCCACCGCCTCGGTGCCGACCGGCAGCTGCGCGGTCGCGCCGCTGTTCGCCACGAAGACCGACAGCTCGCTGCCCCAGCCGGTGCGCAGCAGGTACTGGGTGCTGACCCCGACGTAGGAGGCGTCGCTGACCACCCCGGTGACGTGCTGGTGCCCGGCGGGGACCTGGTCGGCGGAGCCGACCAGGTGCAGCTTCTCCGGGCGTACGCCCAGGTAGACCGGGCCCCGGTCGACCCGGGCGCGCTCCGCGGGCACGGCGAAGCGGGAGCCGTGCGCGGAGACCGGCACCTCGCCCCCGGCGGCGCCGGCGGCCTCGCCGGCGAGCAGGTTGGACTGGCCGAGGAAGTTCGCCACGAACGCGGTGGCCGGGAACTCGTAGAGCTCGGCCGGGGCGCCCAGCTGCTCGATCTTCCCGGCGTTCATCACCGCGACCGTGTCGGCCATCGTCATGGCCTCCTCCTGGTCGTGGGTGACGTGCACGAAGGTGATCCCGACCTCGGTCTGGATCCGCTTCAGCTCGATCTGCATCTGCCGGCGCAGCTTGAGGTCGAGCGCGCCGAGCGGCTCGTCGAGCAGCAGCACCTGCGGGTGGTTGATCAGCGCCCGGGCCAGCGCGACCCGCTGCTGCTGGCCGCCGGAGAGCTGGGCCGGCCGGCGCCGGCCGTACCCGTCGAGCTGCACCAGGGCCAGCATCCGCTCGACCTGGTCGTCGACCTTGCGGATGCCGCGCCGGCGCAGCCCGAACGCCACGTTCTCGAAGATGTCCAGGTGCGGGAAGAGGGCGTAGCTCTGGAAGACGGTGTTCACCGGCCGCTTGTACGGCCGCAGCCGGGCGATGTCCCGGTCGCCGAGCAGCACCTGCCCGCTGGTCGGTTCCTCCAGCCCGGCGATCATCCGCAGCGTGGTGGTCTTGCCGCAGCCGGACGCCCCGAGCAGGGCGAAGAACGAGCCCTGCGGGATGGTCAGGCTGAGGTCGTCGACAGCTGTGAAGATGCCGAACAGCTTGGTGAGGTTGGCCAGCCGCAGGTCGCCGGCCGGTGTCTCGCGCCCCACAGATGCCACGCCCACTCCCGTCACGCCCCGATGACCTGCTGGAACTTGCCTTCGTACTCGCGTTCCTGCTTCTCGTCCAGAGCCATGAAGACCTTGGACTTCGCGAGCATCGCGTCGTCGGGGAAGATCAGCGGGTTGGCCGCCAGCTCCGGGTCGATCTTCTCCATCTCCGCCTGTGCCCCCTGGACCGGGCAGATGTAGTTCACGTACGCGGCGAGCTGGGCGGCCACCGCCGGGTCGTAGTAGTAGTTGATCAGCTGCTCGGCGTTGGCCTTGTGGGTGGCCTTGTTCGGCACCAGCATGTTGTCCGACCAGAGCATCACGCCGGACTCGGGCACCACGAACTTGACCTTCTCGTCCTCGAAGCCGAGCTGGATGACGTCGCCGGACCAGCCGATGCACGCGGCGATGTCGCCCTTGGCCAGGTCGGGGGCGTAGTCGTTGCCGGTGAACTTGCGGATCTGCCCGGAGTCGACGGCCTTCTTGAGCTTGTTCAGGGCGTCGTCGAACTGGGCGGGGGTGAAGTTCGACGGGTCGTGCCCGTTCGACTGGAGCAGCAGGCCCATGGTGTCGCGCATCTCGGACAGGGCGGTCACCTTGCCCTTGAGGTCGGGACGGGTGAGCAGCTCGTCGACGGTACGGATCTCCGTGGTCACCTTGCCGTTGTAGGCGAGGCCGGCCAGGCCGGACTGCCACGGGATGGCGAGCTGGTTGTCCTTGTCGAAGGAGCGGCCACGCAGCGAGGGCAGCAGGTTCGCCTCGACGTTGGGCAGCTTCGACCTGTCCAGTTTCTGGATCCAGCCGAGCCGGATCATCCGGGCGGCCATCCAGTCGGTGAGCACCATGATGTCCCGCTCGGTCGCCTGACAGGCGGCGAGCTGGTTCTGCACCTTGCCGAAGAACTCGTTGTTGTCGTTGACGTCCTCGGTGTAGGTGACCGCGATGCCGGACTTGGCGATGAACGCGTCGAGGGTGGGCCGCTTCGACTCGTCCTTCTCATCCACGTCCATGTACTGCGGCCAGTTGGAGAAGGCGAGCTTCTTCTCGGTGCCGGAGAGGTCCTCGCTGACGCAGCCCGCCTCGGTCTGCTGGGCGCCCTTGGTGCCGCAGCCGGTCAGGGCGCCGCCGGCGGCGAGCAGCGCCGCCGAACCGAGGGTGCCGGTGAGCAGTCCACGCCGGGTGAGGGGCCGAAGGGGAGTTCGCATGTGACGACTCCTAAATGGTCATCGTCGGCGGCGGGACGGGGGTGGCGCGCCGGCGGGAGGGTCAAGTGCGGTGGACGACTGATCCTGACATGAGGTGACCTCCCTTACAAGGGATTCCGTTGCGGGATTAGCTCTCCACGACGAAATACGCCACACTGCGCGAGGGCATTAGGCTCAGCCCGGGAACGGACATGGGGAGCGGTCGATGACGAACCGGCAGCAGGACAACGGCAACGGCGGGCGGCGGGTAGCCGTGCGTGAAGGCGCCAGTCACGCTCTGCTCGACGACGTGGCGAAACAGATCATCGAGCAGCTCCAGGAGGACGGCCGCCGCCCGTACGCGACCATCGGCAAGGCGGTCGGGCTCTCCGAGGCCGCGGTGCGGCAGCGGGTGCAGCGGCTGCTCGACGCCGGGGTGATGCAGATCGTCGCCGTGACCGATCCGCTCCAGCTCGGCTTCCCCCGCCAGGCCATGATCGGGCTGCGTACCGACGGCGACCTGGAGGCGGTCGCCGACCGGCTCGCCGAACTGGAGGAGGTGGACTACGTGGTGATCACGGCCGGCTCGTTCGACCTGCTCACCGAGGTGGTCTGCCGCAACGACGACCACCTGCTGGCGATCCTGCAACGGCTGCGCGCGGTCGAGGGCGTGCTCTCCACCGAGGCGTTCGTCTACCTGAAGCTGCGCAAGCAGACCTACACCTGGGGCACCGCCTGATCAGTCGGCGCCCTCGGGCCCCCCGACCATCCCGATGAACGCCCGCCAGGCGCCCGGGGTGAAGCTGAGCGTGCCGCCGTCGCGGTCCTTGCTGTCGCGGACCAGCACCCGGCCCGGCAGATTGTCAGCCACCTCGACGCAGTTGCCGCCGTTGTTGCTGCTGCGGGTGGCGGTACGCCAACGGGCGTCGGTCAGGTCCATGTCTGCGCCACTTCCCGGATCAGTGCGATCGACCGGCGGCGGGGTAGCGCCTCACCGGTGACGCTCTCCCACCTCCGGCTCAGGCTAGCAATGTCGCGGCTGTCGGTCACCATCTGACCACGGAGCTGATTGTCCAGATAGGCCACCTCAGCGCCGTCGGGCAGGCGAGCCAACACGAACGGCCCAGCCAGCCCCGTATGCCACGGCCCGTCGGCCGGAATCACCCGGATCTGCACCTGCTCCCGCTGCGCCATCGCGGCCAGATGGCTCAACTGCTCAGCCATCACCGCCCGGTCGCCGACCAACCGGCGCAGTACCACCTCGTCGATCACGACGACGAGCTGCGGAGGTTCCTCGCGGCAGAGAATCTCCTGCCGCTCCAGCCGGCCTGCCACGATCTGGTCCACCTCGGGCGCCGGCAGCAGGCCACCGGTCCTGAGCACCGCACGGGCGTACCGCTCCGTCTGCAACAGTCCCGGCACCAGCAGCGGCTCGTATGACCGGATTGACGTGGCGTCCTGCTCCAGCTCTGCCCACGGTCGGAACCAGGGCAGGTCGCGCCGGCGGTACGGTTCCGGCCACAGCTCGGCGGCGTCGCGGCCGAGCACCTCGGCGACCGCGATCCGGGTGCGCGGATGCGGGATGCGTCCTGACGTGAGCCACCGGCCGGCCGTCTTCGGGTCGACGCTGACCTTCGCCGCCAGCGACTCGACGGTCTCGCCCTTCTCCGCCATCGCCACCCGCAGCACCTCGTTCGCCATCGGATCCACCCTCCACCCGGGACTCACGCTCCGGCGCACGATAGCGACGCTACGTGTCGATGTCCCGAGCGCGCCGGCGTGTTGGGGCGGGACCTGTTTCGCGCATCTGCGATGGCCCGGCCAGTGTCCGGAGAAGGCCCCGGAACTGTCCCGGCCATCCCGTCGACGCGCCCTTTGGAGCTGATGTCGCAACCGACTCACCCGAAGCGACCCCGCAGCGCGACGCCACAGCCCACCCGACCCGGAACGCCCCACACCGGGACCCCGCAGCCCACCCGACCCGGAACGCCCCACACCGGGACCCCGCAGCCCACCCGACCCGGAACGCCCCACACCGGGACCCCGCAGCCCACCCGGCCCCGAGCGACCCGCACCGCGACGCCACAGCCCACCCGGCCCTGAGCGACCCGCACCGCGACGCCGCAACCCACCCGGCCCCGAGCGACCCCGCAGCGCGACGCCGCAACCCACCCGGTCCGCAGCGCGATGCCGCAGCCCACCCGGTCCGCAGCGCGATGCCGCAGCCCACCCGGTCCGCAGCGCCCCCACAGCGCGACGTCGTAACCGACTCGCACCGGAGCGACCCTGCGGGCGTGATGTCGCAAACGGTTCAGCTCCAAAGGGCCCGCCGACCACCTGGGGGGGGTCGGCGTGGTCGCACAGATGGGGCTCGACAGCGCCCAAAGGTTGGGCCACCACGCCCGCGACCCGCCCCGGACCACCGATTCGGGGCCCCAACCCGATCGATGCGGATTCCGTTGTTCACAGTCTTGCCACTCGCTGAATCCGTTGCCGGATCGGCGATAGACCACCGATCCCACTTGCTTTCCGGGCTCGCGCTGTGGGATAACCGTGGGCAGAGCGGCCGGTGTCCCCTGACCGGCCCGAGACCCGATGGGGCTGACATGGCCAACGCCACCGACCACCTCTGGATGCACTTCACCCGGATGGCGAGCTACTCCGCCGGCGAGGTGCCGACCATCGTCCGCGGTGAGGGCGCGTACGTCTGGGACGCCCAGGGCCGCCGCTACCTCGACGGGCTCGCCGGGCTCTTCGTGGTCAACGCCGGCCACGGCCGCGCGGAGCTGGCCGAGGCCGCCGCCAAGCAGGCCGGCGAGCTGGCCTACTTCCCGCTCTGGTCGTACGCCCACCCGAAGGCCGTCGAGCTGGCCGAGAAGATCTCGGCCCTCACCCCCGGCGACCTGAACCGGGTCTTCTTCACCACCGGCGGCTCCGAGGCCGTCGAGGCGGCCTGGAAGCTGGCCCGGGCCTACTTCAAGCGCACCGGCCAGCCGAACAAGTACAAGGTGGTCAGCCGCTACATCGCCTACCACGGCACCTCGATGGGCGCGCTGTCGATCACCGGTCTGCCCGGCATCAAGAGCGACTTCGAGCCGCTGGTGCCCGGCGGGATCAAGGTGCCGAACACCAACTTCTACCGGGCGCCGGAGCACGGCGACGACCCGGAGGCGTTCGGCCGCTGGGCCGCCGACGAGATCGGCCGCGCCATCGAGCGGGAGGGGCCGGACACGGTGGCGGCGGTCTTCCTGGAGCCGGTGCAGAACTCCGGCGGCTGCTTCCCACCGCCGCCCGGCTACTTCGAGCGGGTCCGCGAGATCTGCGACGCGTACGACGTGCTGCTCGTCTCCGACGAGGTGATCTGCTCCTGGGGCCGGCTCGGCGAGTACTTCGGCGCCGTCCGCTACGGCTACCAGCCGGACATCATCACCACCGCCAAGGGCATCACCTCCGGCTACGCCCCGCTTGGCGCGATGATCGCCAGCGACCGGCTGATGGAGCCGTTCCTCACCGAGACCGGCATGTTCGCCCACGGGGTGACCTTCGGCGGGCACCCGGTCTCCTGCGCGGTGGCGCTGGCCAACCTGGAGGTCTTCGCCCGCGAGGACCTCATCGGGCACGTCCGGGCCAACGAGGCGACGTTCCGCGCCACCCTGGAGAAGCTGCACGACCTGCCGATCGTCGGCGACGTCCGGGGCGACGGCTACTTCTACGGCATCGAGCTGGTCAAGGACAAGACCACCCGGGAGACCTTCGACGAGGCCGAGTCGGAGCGGCTGCTGCGCGGCTTCCTCTCCACCGCGCTCTTCTCCGCCGGGCTCTACTGCCGCGCCGACGACCGGGGCGACCCGGTGGTGCAGCTCGCCCCGCCGCTGATCGCCGAGCAGCAGCAGTTCGACGAGATCGAGCAGATCCTGCGCGCCGTGCTGACCGAGGCATGGGCACGCCTCTGACCGGCGGGTCGGGGCCTTCGCCCGCCGCGGCCGGGTCCCGCTGCGCCGGGGCCCGGTCACCGGCCGACGCCGACGTCGGGCGGACGACGCGCACCCGCGTACGCCGGCTGCCCGACCTCGCGGCGCACGACCGGGCGAGCCTGTACGCGGTGCTCGACACCGGCCGGGTCGGCCACCTGGCGATCGTCGACGGCGACCAGCCGTACGCCCTCCCGGTCGGCTACGCCCGCAACGGCGACCGGGTGCTGGTGCACGGCTCCACCGGCAGCCGGCTGTTCCGGCACCTCGCCGCCGGCGCGCCGGCCTGCCTGACGGTCACCCTGCTGGACGGGCTGGTGCTGGCCCGCAGCGCCTTCGAGTCCTCGATGAACTACCGCTGCGCGATGGTGCTCGGCACCCTGGCCAGCCTCGACGGCGACGAGAAGCTGGCCGCGCTGGAGCGGATCTCCGAGCACCTGCTGCCCGGCCGGTGGGCGGTGATCCGGCCGCCGTCGGCCAAGGAACTGGCGGCCACCCTGGTGCTCGCGCTGCCCTTGGCCGAGTGCTCGGTGAAGATCAGCGCCGGGCCGCCGGACGATCCGCCCGAGGACCTGTCTCGCGAGGTGTGGGCCGGCGTGATGCCGATCGTGGAGTCGCTCGGCCGCCCGGAACCCGACCCCGCGCTCCGCTTCGACCTGCCGCCCCCGGAGTGGTGATGTGTTACCCGAAGCTGTCCTACTGGCTCTCCAGCGTGGACGAACCGCTGGTCCCGCGCCCGCCGCTGCCCGGGGACGCCGACGCCGACGTGGTGATCGTCGGGGCCGGCTACACCGGGCTGTGGACGGCGTACTACCTGGCCGGGGCCGACCCGACGCTGCGGATCACGGTCCTGGAGGCGGAGATCGCCGGGTACGGCGCCTCCGGGCGCAACGGTGGTTGGTGCTCCGCGCTCTTCCCCACCTCGCTGCCCGCGCTGGCCCGCCGGCACGGCCGGGACGCCGCGCTCGCCATGCAGCGCACCGTGCAGGCCACAGTGCGCGAGGTCGGCCGGGTGGTCACGGCCGAGAGCATCGACTGCGACTGGGCGTACGGCGGGACGGTGGTGCTCGCCCGGACGGGCCCGCAGCTCGCCCGCGCCCGGGCGGCCGTCGAGGAGGCCCGGGAGTTCGGACTCGGCCCGGCGGACCTGGCGCTGCTGGACGCCGGCGAGGCGTCGGCCCGGTGCGCGGCCGACGGCGTGCTCGGCGGCACGTACACGCCGCACTGTGCGGCGGTGCACCCGGCGCGGCTGGTCCGCGGCCTGGCCCGGGCGGTGGAGCGGCGCGGGGTGACCATCCACGAGCGCACCCCGGTGACGGCGATCTCCCCGGGCGCGGCGGTGACCCCGGCCGGCTCGGTACGGGCGCCGGTGGTGGTCCGGGCCACCGAGGGTTACACGCCGATGCTGCCCGGGCAGCGGCGCACGGTCGCGCCGGTCTACTCGCTGATGGTGGCCACCGAGCCGCTGCCGGCCCGGATCTGGGAACGGATCGGGCTGGCCGAACGGGAGACCTTCTCCGACCACCGGCACGTCATCATCTACGGCCAGCGCACCGCCGACGGGCGGCTCGCCTTCGGCGGGCGGGGCGCCCCGTACCACTTCGGGTCCCGGGTCAGGCCGGGGTACGACCGGGAGCCACGGGTCTTCGCGGCGCTGCGCCGTACGCTCGGCGAGCTGTTTCCGGTGCTCGGCCCGGACGTGCCGGTGGCGCACACCTGGGGTGGGCCGCTCGGGGTGGCCCGGGACTGGGCGGCCTCGGTCGGTTACGACCCGGCCAGCGGGCTCGCCTGGGCCGGCGGGTACGTGGGCGACGGCGTCGGCACCAGCAATCTCGCCGGCCGTACGCTGGCCGACCTGATCCGGGGCGAGTGCACCGACCTGACCGCCCTCCCCTGGGTCAACCACCGCTCCCCCCGCTGGGAGCCGGAGCCCCTGCGCTGGCTGGCCGTCAACGCCGGCCTCCGCCTGATGTCCTCCGCCGACGCCGCCGAACTCCGCAAGGACCGCCCTTCCCGCCGCGCCGCCACCTTCTCCCACCTCCTCGGCCACTAACCCACTCCCACCAGCCTCAACCCGACTCCACCCCGTTGATCATGGGGTTAGCGGCAGCACGGGAGATCGAAAACGCCGCCAACCTCATGATCAACGGCGGAAACCGGCGGGCGCGGGGACGGACCGGGTGGGGTCAGTGGTTGGGGGGGATTACGCGGAGGTGGCCGCGGCGGGCGGTGTGGCCGGGGGTGGGGAGGTCGTGGTCGTCCTCGGGGGGACGGGGGGTGGGGCGGGCGGCCTCGCGGACCGCCTCGGCCAGCGCGACCAGGTCGTCCGTGGTCGGCGGCGGCGGTTCGAACTCGCCCTCGTGCCGGACCACGTCCCAGCCCCGCGGCGCGGTCAGGCTGCGGGCGTGCGGCTCACAGAGGTCGTACGTGTGCGGCTCGGCGAAGGCCGCCAGCGGGCCCACCACGGCGGTCGACTCGTTGTAGACATAGGTCAATGTGGCGACCGCTTGCCGGGGGCAGCCGTTACGGGAGCAGCGCCGTGGTGACCTCACGGCGGCAGGGTATCTCCATTACCGGCTCCGGCGCACCGCTTCGCGTTGCGACACGCCCGTCATGGTGATCACAATTCGACCGGCCCGGCCGCGCCGCGCCACGGTGGCGGCACTGCCGCAGGCTAGGCTGGCCCGGGGGCTACCCTTTGCCTCATGACGAGCCCGGAACACCGCCGCCCCGGCGCCGGCCGGCGCGCCCACCGTGACCGGCACGGGCGCGGGCTGCGCGGACGGCTGGTGCCGGCGACCGTGCCGCTGGCCCGGACCAAGGCGGAGGTCTTCGACGACCTGGTCCTGGACACCGTCGAGACGCTGGAACGGCGGTTCGCCAAGGAGTTGGCCGGGGTCGAGTTCGCGGTCGAGGACGTGCCACCGGAGTTGAACGTCTACGACTCCGACGTGCTGGAGGACGGTGAGGTGCCGCTCGCCCGGCTGCTGCCCGGCCGCCCCGGCCGGCAGGAGGTGCCGCCCCGGATCGTGCTCTACCGCCGCCCGCTGGAGTTCCGCGCGATGGACCGCGAGGACCTCGCCGACCTGGTACATGACGTGATCATCGAGCAGGTGGCGAACCTGCTCGGCGTCGATCCCGACGAGCTGGCCTGACCGCACCCGGCCGGGCCGGCGCCCGCGTGCCGGGCGGCCACGTCACCGCCCATCGGACGGGCGCCGTGGCGCCCGGGTCCGAGCCGGGCGGCCCCCACCGCCCCGGCCCGGCACCGCTCAGGCGGCCCGCCGCTTCAGCTTGCGCCGCTCCCGCTCGGAGAGCCCACCCCAGATCCCGAACCGCTCGTCGTGGCCGAGAGCGTATTCGAGGCATTCCGTCTTGACCTCGCAGCGCGAGCAGATCCGCTTCGCTTCGCGGGTCGAACCGCCCTTCTCGGGAAAGAACGCCTCCGGATCGGTCTGCGAGCACAGCGCCCGCTCCTGCCACTCCGGCGCGTTTCCGAGCAGGTCGGCCACCTCAAGCTGGCCGTCCATCTGATGCCTCCTTGTCGCGCACCGGCGTCATCGCCGCTGCAACCCCCCACGCGAAAGGCGTGCGTGTCCGTCCGGTCCCGTTTTGTTGCGTTCCGTGCGAACAACCCCATTCAAATTACACGCGTGTAATGCGTGCGCCGTCAAGCCAAACTTGATAATGGAGTCGCCCTCCCGACACGCATCCGGACAGTCACCGCGACCACCCGGCCTCGCAACCTGCCCTATCGATTCAGACCCCGGCCGAGTAACGCCCTCTCCGGCGAGTTGCCCGAGTTTTCTCCCGTGGCGTCGCCGCGCCGGCCCGGGACGGGCGCGCCGGCGAGGACTCCCGGGAGATCACCCATCAAGATGGTGATCTTGATGGGTGCCAGGTTAACCCGAGGACGCCAGGACCGCCCGTCGAGCCGGAAACGCCGACCGCGCTCCGCCCACAATGTGGACGGAGCGCGGTGCTCGGTGAGCTGGACGGGGTCAGCCGCCACCCGGCGGGACCCTGGTCGGCCAGACGAACTCGGCGACCGAGCCGCCGCTGACGGTGACCGCGCCGGCCGGCGTCCGGTCGTCCCACCAGACGGTATAGAGACCGCCGGGCAGGTCCGGGTAGACGGCACTGTGGAAGGTGCCGTCGCGGACCCGCCGCTCCCGCACCGCCGAGTGGGTGCGTGGCGCGTCGTCGGCACCCGCCGCCGAGTCGGCGGTCCGGCTGATCTCGATCTCCCGCCCGCGCAGGTCCCGTCCGGTGTAGATGATCAGGGCGCCGGTGTCGCCGCCCAGGTCCAGGACGACGCTGCCGGTCTCCGACGGCCCGTACGCGTGCTCCATCCGCTCTCCCGTCACCTCGCCGCCGGTGGGTTGTTGAACCCGTCGTAGGGCGTGCCCAGGTAGGGGAAGGCCGGCAGGAACCCGGCGGTCACGTCGGCGGCGCTCAGCCCCGGGGTGACCGCGGCCGCCGCCGCGTCCGGCCGGAACGTCCGGTCGACCAGCGGCACGGTCAGCCCGGCGATGGCCCGCAGCGCGATGGTGACCACGTCGTCGACGGGTCGGCGGCCGTTCGGGAACCCGGCCAGGTCGCCGCCGAGCACGCCGAACCGGTCCGGCCGACGGCTGGGCGGGATGGCCGTGTTCAGCCGCAGCATGTCGGCCTGCACGTCGCCGGTGGCGTTGGTGAACCCGTCGATCAGTCCCGCCGGTACGCCGGTGAGCAGGATCGCCACCAGGTCGGCCCGGGCCTTCTTCGCCTTGTTCAGCCGGTCCAGGTTGCCGAAGACGCCCGGGTAGAGCGCCGGCAGCAGGGCGGCCAGCTCCGGCTGCTCGACGAACTGGGCGAACCGCTTGTCCTCCGTCGGCGGCAGCGAGTTCCACAGGTCCTTCTGCGACATCGGCACGATGACCTCGTTGAACAGCGGATTGCCCAACCGGGACACCTGGACGAACGGCCCCGCCGCCACGCCCCGCCCCGATTCGCCGCCGATCACCCGGGCCTGCCGCCGTGCGGCCGAGGTCCAGACGCCGATCACCGACGCCTGGTCGGCCACCCCGTAGCGGTTGGCGCGCCGGCGCACCTTGCCCAGCGGCACCTGCAACGCGATGCTGTGCACGTTCATCCGGTCGGTCGCGTTCACCGGTTCGCCCTCGGCCCGGAAGACCTTCCTGCCGGCCACGTGCAGCTGCTGGAACGGGCGCAGCGTACCGAGGTCGAAGACCGCGCCCAGGTCGACGAAGAAGCCGTCGGCCCGCTGCCCGGCGAAGACGCGCTCGCCGGTGGAGAGGCTGTAGGTGGCCTGCTGGACCAGGTCGGTGTAGTTGGGCGTGGAGAGCGGGCCCACGTTGCACGGCGGGCAGGGCAGTTTGTGCGCCAGCCGGTGCTCGCGGCCGTCGGCGATCCGGGTCAGGCTGTAGAACTGCCGCCGGTTCCAGTTCTCGCTGTCCAGTGAGTCGATCGGGCCGGTGTTGTAGAGAAAGCTGTTCGGATTGGTGATCTCGGTGGTGAATTCGAAACGGTAGACGATGTCGGGACGACCGTCGCTGTCGTTGTCGATATTGATGTCGTACTGCACGTCGTCGCCGAACTCGAAGAAGTTCGGCCCGCCGGACGGCAACTGCAACGGCACGTAGTTCGCGATCAGGGTCACCGTGTCGGGCCGGTCGGGGCTGACGAACGCGTACAGGTCGGACGAGTCGGCGACCGGGTCCTTGGCTATCTCCGGTGCCTCGCGGTGGGAAGACATGGCGGACCACCCTCCGTTCAGGCCCGGCCGGCGGCGCGGCGCAGCCGGTCGGTCAGGCCGCGGTCGCGTACCTCGACCCGGGTGGTGCCGACGAAGACGTCCAGCTTTCCGGCGGCGGCGTCCCGCAGGTGCACGACGATCGGCTCGTCGGCCGCCGCGTCGGGGGCGTTCTGCGCGGCCGACAGGCCCGGCACGGTGAGGGCGGCCGCGCCGAGCGTGGCGCTGGCCGCCGCTGTCAACGTCTGCCGTCGGGTCAGGCGCGGCCAGGGCCGCTTCCGCTGATCACTGGTCATGGGCAACCTTTCCGGCTGCGGCGCGGGTGCGCCCGGGTGGCGGACCAGGGCCGGCGCCGCGCCGCGGAACGACGCCGCCGGGCCCCTGCGGGGATGCCGGCGGCGGTCCTCGCCGCGACCGCCGCCGGCGTCCAGTGGTACGGCCGGCGGCGGGGAAAGGTTCGACGCTACGGACGCGGGTGACCGTACGCGGTCGTACGTCTGCGGGCCGGTCGTCCGGCCTTCGCCGCGATGGCCCGCAACTGCTCCTCGGTCCGGGCCGACCCGTTGGCGGAGCCGGCCATCCGGGAAATCGTCTCCTCCATCAGGGTGCCGCCGAGGTCGTTGCAGCCACCGCGGAGCATCTCCGCCGTGCCGTCGTCGCCGAGCTTCACCCAGGAGCACTGGATGTTGTCGATCCGCCCGTGCAGCAGCAGCCGGGCCATCGCGTGCACCACCCGGTTCTCCCGCCAGGTCGGCCCGGGCCGGGCGATGCCGGCCAGGTAGATCGGGGCGTTGGTGTGCACGAACGGCAGCGCCACGAACTCGGTGAACCCGCCGGTGCGGTCCTGCACCCCGGCCAGCACCCGGAAGTGCGCGAGCCACTGGCCGGGATGGTCGACGTGGCCGTACATCATCGTGGAGCTGGACCGGATGCCCAGCTCGTGGGCCGTGCTGACCACCTCGACCCAGGCGGCGGCCGGCAGCTTGCCCTTGGTGAGCACCCAGCGCACCTCGTCGTCGAGGATCTCCGCGGCGGTGCCCGGGATGGTGTCCAGCCCGGCGTCGCGCAGCAGGCCCAGCCACTCCCGCACCGGCACGCCGGCCTTGGCGGCGGCGGTCACGATCTCCATCGGCGAGAACGCATGCACGTGCATCCCGGGCACCCGCGCCTTGATCGCGCGGACCAGGTCGGCGTAGCCGGTGACCGGCAGCTTCGGGTCGATGCCGCCCTGCAGGCAGACCTCGGTGGCGCCGGCCGCCCACGCCTCCTCGGCCCGGTCCGCGACCTGGTCCACCGAGAGCCGGTACGCGTCGGCGTCCCGCTCCCGCTGGGCGAAGGCGCAGAACCGGCACCCGACATAGCAGACGTTGCTGAAGTTGATGTTGCGGTTGACCACGTAGGTCACGTCGTCGCCGACGGTGTCCCGGCGGACGTCGTCGGCCAGCCGGCAGAGTTCGTCCAGCGCCGGGCCGTCGGCGGCGAAGAGCGCCAACGCGGCGTCGGTGTGCCGCGGGTCGAGCAGCGCGGCCGGATCGTCGGCCGCCAGCCGCAGCCCGGCCCGCAGGTCGGCGTCGCCGCCACCCGGCCCGGCCGGCGCGGCGCCGACCTTGGTGGCCACCTCGGCCCAGTCGCCGTAGACGCTGTCGAAGTCGCCCCGCCGGTCGCCGGTACGCCCGGTGGTGTCGATGCTGGCGTACAGGTCGGTCCGCCCGCCGAACACCTCCTCCGGCTCCTGCCAGGGGCGGCCGGTCGGCCGGGCCTGCTCGACGGCGAGGCCGGTGGCCGGGTCGGCCAGCGCGGTCACGTGCGGCAGCAGCCGCGGGTCGAGCCACGGGTCGCCGGCCCGGACGTACTCCGGGTAGATGGTCAGCCGCTCGCGCAGGGTGAAGCCGGACTTCTCGGTGTGCCCGGCCAGCTCGTCGAGCTGCGGCCAGGGCCGCTCCGGGTTGACGTGGTCCGGGGTCAGCGGCGACACCCCGCCCCAGTCGTCGATGCCGGCCCGCAGCAGCAGGTCGTACTCGCCGGCGATGAGGTTGGGCGGGGCCTGGATCCGGGCCCGCGGGCCGAGCAGCACCCGGGCCACCGCCACCGTGGCGGCGAGGTCGTGCAGCTCCGCGTCGGGCATGCCGCGCATCGCGGTGTCCGGCTTGGCGCGGAAGTTCTGCACGATCACCTCCTGGAGGTGGCCGTACTCGCGGTGCGCCCGGCGGATCGCGAAGATCGCGTCGACCCGCTCGGCGGGCGTCTCGCCGATGCCGATCAGGATGCCGGTGGTGAACGGCACGCCGACCCGGCCGGCGTCGTCGAGCACCCGCAGCCGCACCGCCGGCTCCTTGTCCGGCGAGCCGTAGTGCGGGCCGCCCGGCTCCGACCAGAGCCGGGTCGCGGTGGTCTCCAGCATCATGCCCATGCTCGGCGCGACCGGCTTGAGCCGTTGCAACTCGGCCCAGGAGAGCACGCCGGGGTTCAGGTGCGGCAGCAGGCCGGTCTCCTCCAGCACCGCCACCGCACAGGCGCGCAGGTAGTCCAGGGTGGAGTCGTAGCCGCGCTCGTCCAGCCAGCGGCGGGCGGCCGGCCAGCGCTCCTCGGGCCGGTCGCCGAGGGTGAACAGGGCCTCCTTGCAGCCCTGGGCCGCGCCCGCCCGGGCGATCGCCAGCACCTCGTCGCGGTCCAGGAAGGCCGCCAGCAGCCGGTGCGGCACGGTGGCGAAGGTGCAGTAGTGGCAGCGGTCCCGGCAGAGCCGGGTGAGCGGGATGAAGACCTTCTTGGAGAAGGTGATGACGCCGGGCCGCCCGGCCTCGCGCAGGCCCGCGTCGCGTACGGCGCCGGCGATCCGGAGCAGTTCGTCCAGCGCGGCGCCCCGGGCGCTCAGCAGTGCGGTCGCCTCGTCGACGTCCAGCGCCCGCCCGGTCTCGGCCCGGCGCAGCGCCCGGCGCACGCTCGCGTCACTCGGGCCCGGGTCGGTGCGATCAACCATCCGCTCAGCCTATGCGCTGATCCACCCCGCCCCGCCCGCCCCGGCCACCCGGTGGGAAACCCCACCCCGCCCCGCCGCCCGCGCTCGGAGGCGAGCGCGGGCGCGGGGTGCCGGGTCAGCGAGGCTGCTCGGGGTTGTCGCCCGGGTTGATCCGCTGGGTGCGGTCGCTGTCGCCGTCGCGCGGGATGGCCTGGGTCGGCTCGGCGGACTGGCGCGGGATCGCCTGGGTCGGGTCGGCCGAGGGCGGCTGGCCGAACGGCGGCGCGGGCTGCGGCTGCCCGAAGCCCGGGACGGGGTTGTCCGACTGACCGAAGCCGGGGACCGGGTTGGCCGGCGGCGCGGACTGCGGGGCCGGCGGCGCCGACTGCGGGGCGTACGGCCCGGCCGGCTGGCCACCGTACTGACCGGGGGCGGCGGTCCAGCCGGTCGGCTGGCCG